>NZ_JACBGN010000015.1 GCF_013401435.1 Streptomyces sp. BR123 | reverse complement strand
ACGTCTACGGCAGCGAGCGCGTCGGCTTCGAGGGCTCCGCCGAGATCCTGCGCTCGGACTGGGGCCTGACCTGGAACGCCGCGCTGGAGGCCGGCGGTGGTGGCGGTACGGAGCCTGCGGGGAACGCGGTCCTGCGACAGACCGCAGTCCTCCGGCTCAGGCCTGCCGGACGGCCGAGATGTCGAAGGTCAGCTTCACCTTGTCGCTGACCATGACACCGCCGGCCTCCAGCGCGGCGTTCCAGGTCAGGCCCCAGTCCGAGCGCAGGATCTCGGCGGAGCCCTCGAAGCCGACGCGCTCGCTGCCGTAGACGTCCGTGGCGGAGCCGTTGAACTCCAGGTCGATGGAGAGCGGCCGGGTGACGTCCTTGATCGTCAGATCGCCGGTGATGCGGTAGGTGTCCGCCCCGACCCTGGCCGCCCCGGTGGAGCGGAAGGTCATCAGCGGGAAGGCGTCGGCCGCGAAGAAGTCCTCGCCGCGCAGGTGGGCGTCGCGGTCGGCGATGCCGGTGTCCACGGAGGCGATCTTCACGTCGATGGTGGCGGTGGAACGGGCGGGGTCGCCGCCGTCCAGGTGCAGCGAACCGGAGTAGTCGCCGAAGCTGCCGCGGACGTTGGTCACCATCGCGTGGCGGACGGTGAAGCCGATGCTGCTGTGGGCGGCGTCGATGGCGTAGTCGCCGGTGAGGGCGGCCAGGGCCGGGTCCGCGTCGAGGGTGGCGACGGCGGCGGTGGTGTCCTGCTGGCTGCGGCGGGTGAACAGACCCATGACTCTCTCCTCGGTGGGGGTGGCGCTGTCGAAGTGGTTTAACCTTCAACGAGAACGACCGTAGACCCATTCTGTTCAAATTTCAACATCTGGTCGGGGTGTCAGGCCGTTTTATGGAACCTCCACAACCGGCGACCGTCTCGCCTGGTGGTCTTCGCGCCCCGCTCCGCGGTTCTGTGCGGGCCGGACAGCGGAACACGGCCGAGACTGTGTAGAACCAACGGAGGTTTTTCATGGTCGGCTTCGTAAGGTCGGTACATGACCGTTGTGGACCAGACTCCGAGCGAGCCGACGGACGCCCGCGGGCGCGTGGCCGAGCTGCACTCCCTGCGCGAGCAGGCGCGGCGTGGACCGAGTGACCGGGCGACCGAGGCCCAGCACGCGAAGGGCAAGCTGACGGCGCGGGAGCGCATCGCGCTGCTCCTCGACGAGGGTTCCTTCAGGGAGGTCGAGCAGCTGCGCCGGCACCGGGCGACCGGTTTCGGCCTGGAGGGCCGCAAGCCGTACACCGACGGTGTGATCACCGGCTGGGGCACGGTCGAGGGCCGCACGGTCTTCGTGTACGCGCACGACTTCCGGATCTTCGGCGGCGCGCTGGGCGAGGCCCACGCCACGAAGATCCACAAGATCATGGACATGGCCATCGCGGCGGGTGCCCCCCTGGTCTCCCTCAACGACGGCGCCGGCGCGCGCATCCAGGAGGGCGTCTCGGCGCTCGCCGGCTACGGCGGCATCTTCCAGCGCAACACCAGGGCCTCGGGTGTCATCCCGCAGATCTCGGTGATGCTGGGCCCGTGCGCGGGCGGCGCGGCGTACTCGCCGGCGCTGACGGACTTCGTGTTCATGGTCCGCGACACCTCGCAGATGTTCATCACCGGCCCCGACGTCGTGCGCGCCGTCACCGGTGAGGAGATCAGCCAGAACGGCCTGGGCGGCGCCGACGTCCACGCCGAGACCTCCGGCGTGGCGCACTTCGCGTACGACGACGAGGAGACCTGCATCTCCGAGGTGCGCTACCTCATCTCGATGCTGCCCTCCAACAACCGCGAGAACCCGCCGGTCCACGAGACCTCCGACCCGGCCGACCGCCGCTCGGACGTCCTGCTGGACCTGGTCCCCGCGGACGGCAACCGCCCGTACGACATGCACAAGGTGATCGAGGAGCTCGTCGACGACGGCGACGTCCTGGAGATCCACGAGCGCTGGGCCCGCAACATCATCTGCGCCCTGGCCCGCCTCGACGGGCAGGTCGTCGGCATCGTCGCCAACCAGCCGCAGACCCTGGCCGGCGTCCTCGACATCGAGGCCTCCGAGAAGGCCGCGCGCTTCGTCCAGATGTGCGACGCCTTCAACATCCCGATCATCACCCTGCTGGACGTGCCCGGCTTCCTCCCGGGTGTCGACCAGGAGCACGGCGGCATCATCCGCCACGGCGCCAAGCTGCTCTACGCGTACTGCAACGCCACCGTCCCGCGGATCTCCCTGATCCTGCGCAAGGCCTACGGCGGCGCGTACATCGTCATGGACTCCCAGTCCATCGGCGCGGACCTCACCTACGCCTGGCCGACCAACGAGATCGCGGTCATGGGCGCCGAGGGCGCCGCCAACGTCATCTTCCGCAAGCAGATCGCGGAGGCCGAGGACCCCGAGGCCATGCGGGCCCGCATGGTCAAGGAGTACAAGGCCGAGCTGATGCACCCGTACTACGCGGCCGAACGCGGCCTCGTCGACGACGTCATCGACCCCGCCGAGACCCGCGGGACGCTGATCGGCGCCCTCGCCATGCTCCGCAGCAAGCACGCCGATCTGCCGTCCCGCAAGCACGGCAACCCGCCGCAGTAACGAGCGAAGGAGACCTGCCACCCATGAGCAACACTGCCGACACCCTGCTGCGCGTCGAGAAGGGCAACGCCGAGCCGGAGGAGCTGGCCGCGATCACCGCGATCCTGCTCGCCCGCGCCGCCGCCGCGCCGGAAGCCCGCCCGACGCACCGCATCGGCACCCAGGCCGGATGGCGCCGCCTGGAGCGCGCCCGTGGCTTCCGCGCCCCGCACAGCTGGCAGGGCTGACCCGCAGCTGCCTTCGTCAGGCCCCGCACCCTCCCCGGACTCCGTCCCGGGCCCGGGGTGCGGGGCGACGCATGTCCGGGGCCTGCACAGGGCCCCACGGGTGCCTCCGGGGCTGCAGGGGCGGCTGAGAGCCCCTCTGCGGGCTTCCCGGCCCCCGGCTGGGTCAAAGGGCCATCGAAGCCGTACCAGGCCCTCAGGAGGCCGCCTACGGCGGGAACGGGAAAGGCCCCGTGTCCACGGGACACGGGGCCTTCGCGTACGCGCTGCGCGGTGCTACCGCAGCCGTGCCATGAGGGCGTGCTCGACCAGGGTGATGAGCGCGCTCTTGGCGTCGGCCCGGTGGCGGGCGTCGGTGGTGATGATGGGGGCGTCCGGGCCGATCTGGAGTGCCTCGCGGACTTCTTCGGGGGTGTAGGGCTGGTGTCCGTCGAAGCCGTTGAGGGCGATGACGAAGGGCAGTCCGCTGTTCTCGAAGTAGTCGACGGCGGGGAAGCAGTCGGCGAGGCGGCGGGTGTCGACGAGGACGACGGCGCCGATGGCGCCGCGGACGAGGTCGTCCCACATGAACCAGAACCGGTCCTGTCCGGGGGTGCCGAACAGGTAGAGGATGAGGTCCTGGTCCAGGGTGATGCGGCCGAAGTCCATGGCGACGGTGGTCGTCGTCTTGTCCCCGGTGTGGGTGAGGTCGTCGATGCCGGCGGAGGCGCTGGTCATCACGGCTTCGGTGCGCAGCGGGTTGATCTCGGAGACCGCGCCGACGAACGTGGTCTTGCCCACGCCGAAGCCGCCCGCCACCACGATCTTCGCGGAGGTGGTGGAGCGAGCCGCTCCGCCGTTAGAGCTTGCGAAGTCCACTGAGCACCCTTTCGAGCAGTGTCACATCTGGCTGGCCACCGGCGGATTCGTCGCCGCCGGGCTGGTGAATGGCGACAAGGCCCGCCTCCGCCAGGTCGGCGACGAGAATGCGGGCGACACCAAGAGGAATGGAGAGAAGTGCCGAGATCTCCGCAACGGATTTGATCTCCAGGCACAGGCGGCAGATGCGCTGGTGCTCGGGCAACTGCCCTTGCAGCCGCGCGGGGTCTGCCGTGGTACTGACCAGCGCCTCGATGGCGAGCTGGTAGCGCGGCCGCGTACGGCCGCCGGTCATCGCGTACGGACGCACCAGCGGGTTGTGGGCCTTGGGAGCCTGCGGCTGACCGCCCCGGTGGGGCTGCTGCTGCGGAGGTCGCTGGGGCACCTGATGCTGGGGCTGTCCGTATGGCTGTTGCTGGTAGGGAGCCTGCTCCGGCACGGTCCGGCTTGGTGCGGAGGGGAAGTTGAAGCGGTTCTGGTCGTGCCCACCCTGCGGCTGCTGAGCGCCGCCATAAGGATGTCCTCCGGGTGTTGTCACGTCTCCTCCTCCGACTCCAAGAACGCAGTACTCCCTGTGGAACCGCGCCACCGCACCCTACGGTGCGATGGCGCGAAACGCACTGCCTGTTTGCTAGTTCAGAAGGCTTCCCTGCAGTTCGGCGCGCAGGTCCGGGGTGAGGACCGTACCCGCTCGATCCACGAGGAGGGCCATCTCGTAGCCGACGAGACCGATGTCGCACTCGGGGTGCGCGAGCACCGCGAGCGAGGAGCCGTCGCTGATGGACATGAGGAAGAGGAATCCCCGGTCCATCTCGACGACGGTCTGGTTGACGGCGCCGCCCTCGAAGATGCGGGAGGCTCCGGCGGTCAGCGAGGTCAGACCGGAGGCCACGGCCGCCAGCTGATCTGCGCGGTCGCGCGGGAATCCATCGGACATCGCCAGAAGGAGGCCGTCGGCGGAGACCACCACCGTGTGGGACACCCCGGGGGTGTTGTCCACGAAGTTGGTGATCAACCAGTTCAGGTTCTGTGCCGCCTGGCTCATCGGGCTCACACTAACGCTCCTGGTCATAGCTGTTACTTGACTGCTCAGTACCCGCGCTCCGGCCCTGCTGGACACCGCGCCGCAGGTTGCTCAACCTGCCGCGCACGTCCTCCGGAGCCCGGGAGACCTGGGGGCCGTTCTGCGGAGTCGTCTCCGCAGAACCTTCGACCAGGTTGGCCTTGGGCACCCGCCGAGGCAGACCGGACGCGGTGACCCCGCCCGCCTTCGGCTCACGGAGCTTTCCGGCCGCCGACCAGCGCTCGTCGTTCTTCGAGCGCCAGGCGTCACCGCCCGCCTCGCCCTGCTCCGCCGCGGCCGGCTGCTGCTGTCGCGGCGACCGCTGCTCGAAGAGGGATCCGGGGGACTCCGCTTCCTGCTGCGCCGGCTGCCGCTGCTGCTGGCTGCCGCGGCGCGGCAGGCCCGCACCGGTCATGTGGTGACCGGCGTCGGCAGCGGCGCCCGGACGATCGAAGCCTACGCGGTCCGCGGCGGGTTCGGGAGCGACCGGGGGTTCCGATTCAGTCCCGTACTGCTGCTGGTAGCCATCGGAGTACGTGTTCTGCTCGGGCCACGCCGCATGCTGCGACTGGGCAGCGTAGCCGTTGTCGTAGCCCTGCACGTCCTGCTGAGGCTGGTGGTAACCCGCTTCCGCATAGGGGTAGTCCTGCTGCGGGTAGGCCCCGTGGCCCTGCTGGTCCGCGTGGGCCTGCTGCTCGTCGTACGAGGCGTCATAGCCCTGCGCGGGCTGCTGCTCGAACTCCGGGTACGACTGGTAGCCGTGCTCCGGCTGCGGTTCCGCATACTCCTGCTGCGCAGCGTGGTCGCCGGCCGGGGCCTGCGGCTGGTGCAGCTGCGCCTCCAGCGCCGCTCGGCGGTCCTGCTGGCCGAGGGAGCGGCCGACCGCGTCCAGGCCGCCTTCGGCATCCTGACCGTCGTAGCGGGAGTCGTCGAAGCCGAGTTCGGCGGCCGTGCGCATCGGCGCGGCCTGCTGGACGTGCTGCTGCGGGATCATCGAGGAGACGGTGAACTCGTCGTCCGGGATGCCCTCGCCACCGCCACCGTGGGTGATCGCGTCCGGGAGCATGATGAGCGACGTCGTACCGGCCGCCTCGCCCGAGGGACGCAGCTGGACGCGGATGTTGTGCCGGTCCGCCAGGCGGCCGACCACGAAGAGGCCCATGCGCTGCGAGATCGCGGCGTCCACGGTCGGCGGGTTGGCCAGCTTGTGGTTGATGTCCGCGAAGTCCTCGGCGGTCAGGCCGATGCCCTTGTCGTGGATCTCGACCATGACGCGGCTGTCCGGCAGACGCGTGGCGTTGACGCGGACCTTGGTCTGCGGCGAGGAGAACGTGGTGGCGTTCTCCAGCAGCTCGGCGAGCAGGTGCACGAGGTCGGTCACGGCCTGGCCGTGGATCTCGGCCTCGGAGACGTTCGAGAGCTCGATGCGCTCGTACTGCTCCACCTCGGAGGAGGCGGCGCGCAGCACGTCGACGAGGGGCACCGGCTGGTCCCAGCGGCGGCCCGGCTCCTCGCCCGCGAGGATGAGGAGGTTCTCGCCGTTGCGGCGCATACGGGTGGCCAGGTGGTCCAGGCGGAAGAGGTTCTCCAGCTGGTCCGGGTCGGCCTCGTTGTTCTCCAGCTCGGTGATCAGGGTCAGCTGGCCCTCGATCAGCGACTGGTTGCGCATGGAGAGGTTCGTGAAGATCGCGTTGACGTTCCCTCGCAGGAGCGCCTGCTCGGCGGCGAGCCGGACGGCCTCCCGGTGGACCTGGTCGAAGGCGCGGGCGACCTCGCCGATCTCGTCCCGGGAGTCGATCGGGATCGGCGCGACGCGGGTTTCGACCTTGCCCGGGTCGGTCCGCGAGAGCTGGTCGACGAGCATCGGCAGGCGCTGCTCGGCGACGTCGAAGGCAGCGGCGCGCAGGCGGCGCATCGAGCGGCTCATCTGGCGGGCGACCATGGCGGCCAGGATGAACGCGGCGAGCAGGGCCACGACCACCGCGGCGCCGGTCCAGATGGCGACGTTGCGGGCGTCGTCGGAGACCGCGACGGCGTCCTTGACGGCCTTGTCGAGGAGATCCTTCTCGATCTCGGCGTAGCCCTCGAACTTGGCGGTGGCACCGGCCTGCCAGGCGGCCGGCGTGACGCCGATCTTCGCCAGGGCGGCGGGCTTGTCGCCGCGGGCTATCGCATCGGTCATGCCCGTGAGCACCGAGCCGTTGACCGTGGGCGGGGTCGTGAACGTGGTGCCGTTCTGCTCCGCCTGCGCCTTCGCCGCGGCGAGCTTCGCGGCCCCGTCCTGGGACTTCTTCTGCATGACGTCTTTGAAGCGGTTGACGTCTTCGGCGGTGCCCGCGGCGATGTACTCGCCGACCGCGATCTCCTCGAGGTAGGCGTAGGAGGAGAAGGCGACCAGCTGGGCCTTGCGGACCTCTTCGTCGGGGTTCGGGCGGACCAGCAGGTGCATGCCGATGGAGCGCTGGAGCGATTCGGCGGCCTTGGCCAGCTCGATCGCGTAGACCATGCGCCCGTAGCTGGTCACGTTGCCGGTGCCCAGCCCCAGTTCGTTGGAGAACTGCATCAGGTAGTGCTGGACGAGGAGGTAGCCGTCCTCGGTCGGGATGGGACCCAACTGGGTGGGTGGGTTCTTCTTCGCCGACTCGGGGGCCTTGAAGGCCGTCTGACGGACCGTGGACAGCTTGGGCTCCTCCTGGCGGAAGAGCTGCAGGCGCCGCTCCAGACCCTGGTTCTTCGGCAGGTCCTTGACGGCCTCGGCGAATTTCGCCTTCGCCTCGTTGGTGGCGTCGTAGGCCTTCGTGACCGCGGGGTTGCCCGTGTCGCCCTTCAGCAGCGGCTCGGCCGTGAGGTCGCGCTCGTTGAGCAGCGCCTGGCCGTATTCCGCCGCCGCCTGGACGATGCGGGCGGTCTTCTCGGCGTCCTTGGCCTCGTTCCAGGTGTCGAGGGACCCCTTCACCTGGAAGCCGCCCATGACCAGGCCGACGAGGACCGGTACGAGCAGGATGGCGTTCAGACGGGTCGCCACACGCCAGTTGCGGGGCGAGAACCTGCTGGTGCTGCCGCTCTTCGGCGCCGGTTCCGCGGGCGCGTCGACGGGCGGCGCGGCCGCGCGCTGCGGCGGGGTGAAGTTGCCGCGCGCGGATTCATCCACGGGGCTCGAGTTGCTTCGCCTCACTCGACCAACAACCTCTCGGCGGTGCTACTAGCTAGTTGGTTGAATTCCAGCACGGTCAAGGGCCGTGTTCCAAACAGTTGGTTCCGGCCGGTCCCCGAGACCTTCGACACACGTAAAACGGACATAAAGAGCGAGCGGCGGCAAAAACGGGGCCGCATGTACGCGCAGCGGTACCGCCCGAACGCGCGGTGTGCAGGTCCGGGGGCAATTCTCTGTCGAAACGTTATGAACGAGAAGGGCGGGCCGTGTCGTATGACACAGCCCGCCCCTTCCCGGTCCGCACGACAGGCCCGGTTACTTCAGCCGTGCCATGAGGGCGTGCTCGACCAGGGTGATGAGCGCGCTCTTGGCGTCGGCCCGGTGGCGGGCGTCGGTGGTGATGATGGGGGCGTCCGGGCCGATCTGGAGTGCCTCGCGGACTTCTTCGGGGGTGTAGGGCTGGTGTCCGTCGAAGCCGTTGAGGGCGATGACGAAGGGCAGTCCGCTGTTCTCGAAGTAGTCGACGGCGGGGAAGCAGTCGGCGAGGCGGCGGGTGTCGACGAGGACGACGGCGCCGATGGCGCCGCGGACGAGGTCGTCCCACATGAACCAGAACCGGTCCTGTCCGGGGGTGCCGAACAGGTAGAGGATGAGGTCCTGGTCCAGGGTGATGCGGCCGAAGTCCATGGCGACGGTGGTCGTCGTCTTGTCCCCGGTGTGGGTGAGGTCGTCGATGCCGGCGGAGGCGCTGGTCATCACGGCTTCGGTGCGCAGCGGGTTGATCTCGGAGACCGCGCCGACGAACGTGGTCTTGCCCACGCCGAAGCCGCCCGCCACCACGATCTTCGCGGAGGTGGTGGAGCGAGCCGCTCCGCCGTTAGAGCTTGCGAAGTCCACTGAGCACCCTTTCGAGCAGTGTCACGTCCGGCGTGCCGCCGGCCTCTCCGTTGCCCGGCTGGTGGATGGCCACCATGCCGGCCTCTGCCAGGTCGGCCACGAGGATCCGGGCCACACCGAGCGGCATGGACAGCAGCGCGGAGACTTCCGCGACCGACTTGACCTCGCGGCACAGCGTGCAGATGCGCTGGTGCTCGGGCAGCAGGCCGGACAGGTGCATCGGATCGGCGGTGGTGCTGACCAGTGCCTCGATGGCGAGCTGGTAGCGCGGCCGAGTCCGACCGCCGGTCATGGCGTACGGGCGCACGAGCGGCTGGTCGCCCTCCGAGTACGACGAATCGTCGTACGCATCGGAATAGGCGGGGGGCGGGGTCATTGATCCTCCGGGCTGGACAGCAGTGGTCAGCGTGCCGTCTGACGGGGCGGCCGGTGGGGGGGACTGTATGACGGCCTGGCGGTGGTACTGGGCACTGGGGCGGGGCCCCGCTCCCCCGGCCGGAAGTACCGTCCGGCCGGGGAATGGTCGGTCAGATGAGCAGGCTTCCCTGCAGTTCGGCGCGCAGGTCCGGGGTGAGGACCGTACCCGCTCGATCCACGAGGAGGGCCATCTCGTAGCCGACGAGACCGATGTCGCACTCGGGGTGCGCGAGCACCGCGAGCGAGGAGCCGTCGCTGATGGACATGAGGAAGAGGAATCCCCGGTCCATCTCGACGACGGTCTGGTTGACGGCGCCGCCCTCGAAGATGCGGGAGGCTCCGGCGGTCAGCGAGGTCAGACCGGAGGCCACGGCCGCCAGCTGATCCGCGCGGTCGCGCGGGAATCCATCGGACATCGCCAGAAGGAGGCCGTCGGCGGAGACCACCACCGTGTGGGACACCCCGGGGGTGTTGTCCACGAAGTTGGTGATCAACCAGTTCAGGTTCTGTGCCGCCTGGCTCATCGAACTCAACTAACGCTCCTGCTGGTAAGTGGGGTCGATGTGGTAACTGCCGGTCTCCGGGCCGTTGTTTCCGGCCTGGCGACCCTGCTGGATACCGCGTCGGAGGTTGGTCAGACGACCCCGGACGTCATCCGGTGCACGCGAGACCTGGGGACCGGCCTGAGTGTCGGTCTGCTGCTGCGCGGTGCCGGCCACGAGGTTCGCCCGCGGAACTCGGCGGGGCAGCCCCGAAGTGGTGATGCCGCCGGCGGCGGGCTGGCGCACGCGCTCGGCCTGGCGCATCAGTTCGTCGTTCGGCGAGGAACGCCAGCTGACGGTCGGCGCGCTGCCGTTCGCCGTCTGGGCGGACTCGGCCGAAGGCTCCTGGCCGCGCTGCGGCATCGGCTGCTGCAGGCGCTGGCGCGGAGCGGGTGCCGGGGCCGGAGGGGCGGCCTGCGGCTGCTGGAACGCGGACGGCGCCTGCCCGGACGGCTGGGAGCCGTCCTGCGGGTACCAGTTCGACTCCAGAGTGTCGAAGATCGGGCTGCGCTCGCCGCCCGGGCCCCCGGCCGGCGGCAGGGCCTCCGGCTGCTGGGCCTGCGGGAGCTGCGGCGCCTGCGGCGGCGGCGGGAAGCTGCCGACGCCCGGGCCGCCGGGCCGCGGGGCCTGGAACTCGGGGCGGGCGAACTGCCCCGTGGCGGACGGGTCCGCCTGGCCGCGCACGTCCGGACGCTCGAACTGCCCGGTCGTGCTGTTGCCGCCGGCCTGCGGGCGCGGGGCACCGAAGTCCGGGCGCGGGAACTCGGCCGTGGAGCCGGGACCCGAGAGCTCGTCGTGGCCGCGCGGGACCTCCTGGCCGCCGTGGCGGGCCGGAGCGGCGCCCCAGCTGGCGGCCTGCGGGACCCCGGCGGGACCGCCGGCGGCACCGGCACCCGGGAGCTCCGGGCGCAGGGCGCCGTCGCGCGGCGGCAGCTGCGGCCGAGGGCCGCGCTGGGCCTGGGCCTCGGGAGCCCGCCCCGCGGGGGCGGCGGGCTGCGGCGGCTGGGGCCGCTCGAAGCCGTTGCCCTGCGGGAAGCCGGCCTGGCCGGAAGCGGAAGGGCCGGAAGCGGAAGGGGCCGAGGCGGGACGGCCCTGGGGGCCGCCGGCAGGACCGCGGCCCGGCAGCGGGCTGTTGCCGCCGAAGGAGCCCTGGCCCTGGCCGGCCGGAGCACCGCCCGGCGCACCCTGTCCGCCGGGCATGCCCGGCATGCCCGGGCCGCCCTGCGGACGCCCGCCGGGACCGCTCTGCTGCGGACGGCCGGGGAGGCCCTGCGGACCGCCGGCGCCGCCCTGCTGGGCCAGCGCGGCACGCTGGCCCATGGCCGCGGCCACACCGCTGCGCTGGGGGCCGGAGCCCACCGGCTGGCGGGCACCGCCGCCCGGGCCGGAGCCCTGTCCGACGGAGCCGCCGGGACCGCCCTGCGGACCCGCGGCACCCTGGCCGCCGGGGCCGCCCGGCTTCTTGCCGCCCTGGGCGACGTCCACCGGCAGCATGACGAGTGCCGTCGTACCGCCGGAGTCCGACGGGCGCAGCTGGATGCGGATGCCGTGTCGCAGGGACAGGCGGCCGACCACGAAGAGGCCCATGCGACGGGAGACGGAGACGTCCACGGTCGGCGGCGCGGCGAGGCGCTCGTTGATCGCGGCGAGGTCCTCGGGGGACAGGCCGATGCCGGTGTCGTGGATCTCGACGAGCACGCGGCCGTCGGGCAGCGCGTGACCGGTGACCTTGACCTTGGTCTGCGGGGAGGAGAACGACGTCGCGTTCTCCAGCAGCTCGGCGAGCAGGTGCACGAGGTCGTTGACGACGCGGCCGGCGACCTCGGTCGCCGGGACCGCGGCCAGTTCGATGCGCTCGTACTGCTCCACCTCGGACGCGGCGGCGCGGAGCACGTCGACGAGCGGGACGGGGCGGGTCCACCGGCGGCCCGGCTCCTCGCCCGCGAGGACGAGGAGGTTTTCGCCGTTGCGGCGCATGCGGGTCGCGAGGTGGTCGAGCTTGAAGAGCGAGGACAGCTGGTCCGGGTCGGCCTCGCGCGACTCCAGTTCGGAGATGAGCGAGAGCTGACGCTGGATGAGGCCCTGGCTGCGGCGCGAGAGGTTGGTGAACATCGCGTTGACGTTGCCCCGCAGAAGGGCCTGCTCGGCGGCGAGGCGGACGGCCTCGCGGTGCACGTCGTCGAAGGCCGCGGCCACCTGGCCGATCTCGTCGCGGGTGTGCAGGCCGACGGACTCCACGGACGTGTCGACGTCCTGCGGGTCGGACTCGGACAGCTGCTTGACGAGCTCGGGCAGGCGTTCCTGGGCGACCCGGGTGGCGGTGTCCTGCAGGCGGCGCAGCGAGCGGATCATGGACCGGGCCATGACGAAGGCGCCGACGAGGGAGACGCCGAGCACGAGGAGGATCAGGGCACCGTTGATGATCGCGTCGCGCTGCGACTCGTTCTTCAGCTCACGGGCCTTCTGCTCCATGTCCTCGAGCAGCGTCAGCTCGATGACCTTCATGGCCTGGATCTTGGTGTCGTCCGCGTCGTACCAGTCCATCCAGGACTTGTACTGCGTCTCCTTGCCGAACTGGTCCTTGGTGGACAGGACGCGGCGGGTGTAGTGGTCCGCCTTGCCGATCTCCGGGTTGCCGTCGCCGAGCGAGGCGAGGAGGTCCTCGGTCTTGCCCTGGTAGACGAGTTCGAAGGTCTTCTTCGCCTGGCTTTCCCCGCGGAGTGCGGAGAGCGCGTAGAGGCGGTCGTTCTCGGTGAGCGTGCCGGTCTTCTCGTTGCTGTCGGGCAGCGAGGCGGCGATGATCGCGCGCTGGATCGAGGCGTATTCCTTGGCGGAGGAGAACGCCGCCAGGGCACGCGTACGCTTGATCATCTCGGGGCTGGACGTGGCCTGGGCCATGTCCTGGGAGAGCGAGAGCAGCGAGACGATCAGCGAGTTGTACTCGGTGACTGTCTGCTGGGCGCCGTTCTGGTACGCCTTCTTGCGGATCGCCTCGATCTCGGTGAGCTGACGGCCGATCTGCAGGATGTTGTTGCGGATCGACTTGAGCGTCTCGTCCTTGTCCTCCGTGGCGTCGACCTTGTCGGTCGCGGCGGCGAAGGACTTGAGGGCGGCATCGGTGTTCGACCGGACACCCTGGGTGAGGCTGTCGGGCTTGCCCGACTTGTCGATGGACAGCGGACCCGCCGACTTGTCGCGCTCCTCCTGGAGCGCGGCGGCCAGGTTGGTGGCCTGGCGCGTCATCGTCGTCAGCAGCTGCATGTGCTCGAGCTGCGAGATGTCGTTGAGCGAGTCGTTGATGCGGAAGCCGCCGAGCGTGGTGGCGGCGACGACCGGCAGGGTCAGCAGCGACACCAGTCGCGTGCTGATGCGCCAGTTCTGCATGTGCAGACGCGATCCGGGCCCGGCAGGGGCCTTCGGTATCGCAGTGTCCTTGTCGGCAGGCTCCTCGACCGGGGCCTTGCCCTTGGACTTGCCCCTGGGCTTGATGCGGGAGGCCTTGCTCTTCGCTCCGGAGGGGCCGGGGCCCGTGCCTTCGACGGCCGGCCCGCGGCCCTGGGCGTGCTGGGGCGATGAGCCTCGGTCGGTCCCGCCGCGCGGGTCCTGCTCCGCAGCAGCGTCCCCTCTGCCCTGAAGGGCCTGGGGAGACCCCTTGCCGTCCCTCTTGAATCGTCCCTGCACTAGCGTCGCAACCTCTGGACCAGGCGTCCCGCCGGGTGACCGGCTGGACGGTGTCGAGTCGTGGGGCGCTGTCGCGGCCCCATGGTGGTCGTCGGTGACCGGCGCGTCTCCTTCTTCACCGCCGCTCGGCGCGGTCTCGCGCCACCTGCGCGCCGGCTGTCTCGCGCGGCGGTCTCGCGCATTCCAGCACAGTGCCGGATCTCCAACAAGGTGCGCGCACCGGCCCTGCAGATCATCGACGGAACGTGACGGTCCGACTACGGCGCGTGTGGCGCCTTTCGGGGCGAAATGGACTTACGCGATTCAAACGCAAGGACCGTCAAGGTGTCCCAGTCGAGATGATCAGCAGCGGAATGGCAGATTCAGTGGCGTAATGTCCGTTTCGCCGCTTCGAGTTGACCGTCTGCTATGTCCGAATTGCCGGGTGGCTGGTGAGCAAACTCACATGACAGAGGCCAATAGTTCCCGGTTCAGGGCGCGAATCGGATGTTTAGCCTTGCCCTTTACAGGGTTGACGGAACCGACAACCCACCCGACAACCGAGCCGAGGGCCCGAGACTCCGATGAAGACGACGATGATGTTCCGCAACATAGCCAACCCGCGCCGCACCACCCTCGCGCACCTGAAGGACGCCGAGGAGCTGCAGCCGGCCCCGGCTCCGGAACACGCCGTCGAGCTGCCGACCCAGACCGCGAACCCGCGCCGCACCGTGCTGATGCACGCCCCGGCCGCGCCCGCCGCCGAGTAGGGCACCGCCGCAGCGGCGGAAGCAGGAGGGCGCGTACGGGCGGCGGCAGCCGAGCCGGGCACGCCGCCGCGGGGCGCCGCAAAGGAACGCGAAGCCGCGCCGCCCGCCGCGCTAGCCTGGAGTCCGCAGACTCCAGCCAGCGGAAATAACAGAGGGGCAGGCGCAAGGCGTGCGCATCGCCAGGTTCTCGATCGACGGCAATGTCGCGTTCGGCGCGGTCGAGGGCGGCACCGCCCCCGGCGCCGAGGGCGAGCTCGTCCTCGACATCATCAAGGGCATCCCGTTCGCGGACTTCGAGCTCTCCGGCACGAAGGTCCCGCTGAGCAAGGTCCGGCTCCTGCCGCCCGTGCTCCCGAACAAGGTCGTGGCCGTCGGCCGCAACTACGCGGAGCACGCGGCGGAGCTCGGCAACCGCATCTTCGACGATCAAGGCCGTCCCGAGGCGCCCATCACCTTCTTCAAGCCGTCCACCTCGGTGGTCGGCCCGGGCGACCCGATCACGTACCCGTCCTTCTCCCAGGACCTCCACCACGAGGCGGAGCTCGCCGTGGTGATCGGCCGGATGTGCCGCGAGGTCCCGCGGGAGCGGGTCAAGGACGTCATCCTCGGCTACACCTGCGCCAACGACGTCACCGCCCGCGACGTGCAGCAGCGCGAGCAGCAGTGGGCCCGCGCCAAGGGCTTCGACAGCGCCTGCCCGCTCGGCCCCTGGATCGAGACCGGCCTGGACCCGGCGGCGATCGCCGAGGGCCTGGCCGTCCAGTGCACCGTCAACGGAGAGCAGCGCCAGCTCGGCAGCACCCGCGACATGGTCCGCTCCGTCGAGGACCTGGTCGTGCACATCAGCGAGGCCATGACGCTGCTGCCCGGCGACGTCATCCTCACGGGGACCCCGGCCGGAGTCGGCCCCCTCAACGTCGGCGACGAGGTCGCCGTCACCATCGAAGGCATCGGCACTCTCACCAACAAGGTGATCAAGCGTGGCTAACGCGACCCCCGTCCGCGTACGTTTCTGTCCCTCCCCGACCGGCAACCCCCACGTGGGCCTGGTCCGGACGGCCCTGTTCAACTGGGCGTTCGCCCGCCACCACGGCGGCACGTTCGTCTTCCGCATCGAGGACACCGACGCGGCGCGCGACTCCGAGGAGTCGTACGAGCAGCTCCTCGACTCGCTGCGCTGGCTCGGCTTCACCTGGGACGAGGGTCCCGAGGTGGGCGGCCCGCACGCCCCGTACCGCCAGTCCGAGCGCATGGACATCTACGCGGACGTCGCGCAGCGGCTCCGGGACGGCGGCTACGCGTACGACTGCTACTGCACCACCGAGGAGCTCGACGCCCGCCGCGCGGCCGCCCGCGCCGCCGGCAAGCCCTCCGGCTACGACGGCCACTGCCGCGAGCTGACCACCGTGCAGCTGGAGGCGTACCGGGGCGAGCACCGCACCCCGATCGTCCGCTTCCGGATGCCCGAGGAGCCGATCACCTTCACCGACCTGGTCCGCGGCGAGCTGACCTTCACCCCGGAGAACGTGCCGGACTTCGGCATCCTGCGCGCCAACGGCGCCCCGCTCTACACGCTCGTCAACCCGGTCGACGACGCGCTGATGCAGATCACGCACGTGCTCCGCGGCGAGGACCTGCTGTCCTCCACCCCGCGCCAGATCGCGCTGTACGAGGCGCTGATGGAGCTGGGGATCGCCACGGGCGTCCCGCAGTTCGGCCACCTGCCGTACGTGATGGGCGAGGGCAACAAGAAGCTCTCCAAGCGCGACCCCGAGTCCTCGCTCAACCTGTACCGCGAGCGCGGCTTCCTCCCCGAGGGCCTGCTGAACTACCTCTCGCTCCTCGGCTGGTCCTTCTCCAAGGACCAGGACGTCTTCTCGATCGAGGAGATGGTGGCGAAGTTCGACATCACCGAGGTCAACGCCAACCCGGCCCGCTTCGACCTGAAGAAGGCCGAGGCGATCAATGCCGACCACATCCGCCGGCTGGACGAGAAGGCCTTCGCGGACGCCTGCGCCCCGTGGCTGCGGGCCCCGTTCGCGAACTGGGAGCCCGAGGACTTCGACACGGCGGCCTGGGAGGCCATCGCGCCGTACGCCCAGACCCGTGTGACCGTCCTGTCGGACATCACCGCCAACGTCGACTTCCTGTTCCGCAAGGAGCCGGTCGAGGACCAGGCGTCCTGGGACAAGGCCATGAAGGGCGACCCGGCGGGCCTGCTGACCTCCGCCCGCGCCCGCCTGGAGACGGCCGACTGGAACGACCCGGAGTCGCTCAAGCAGGCCGTCCTCGCCGCGGGCGAGGCCCACGGCCTGAAGCTCGGCAAGGCCCAGGCCCCGGTCCGCGTGGCCGTCACCGGCCGCACGGTCGGCCTGCCGCTCTTCGAGTCGCTGCAGATCCTGGGCAAGGAGCGCTCGCTGGCCCGCATCGACGCGGCCCTGGCGAAGCTGGCCGCCGCCGCGTAGGCAGCAGGCGCCGTCGTCCCGCAGGGGGCGGCCCCCGGTTCGTCCGGAGGCCGCCCCCGCGGCGTTCTCCGTGACGGACTTCGCCATCGGGCCGCCGCGGGACGGGCGGGCGGCGTAGCCTCGGCGTATGCCGATCCGCGCCGTGCTGTGGGACATCGACGACACCCTGTTCGACTACACGGGGGCGGACACCGCCGGGCTCGCCCGCCGGCTCGCCGAGGAGGGCCTGGCCGAGCGCTACGGCTCCCCGGAGAAGGCGCTCGCGCTGTGGCGGGAGGCGACCGCCCGGCACTGGGAGCGCTTCGCGGTCGGCGAGGTGACCTTCCAGGGCCAGCGCCGGGACCGGGTGCGGGACTTCCTCGGCGAGCCCGCGATGGGCGACGAGGGGGCCGACGCCTGGTTCGACCGGTACGTGGAGCACTACAAGGCCGCCTGGACCGTCTTCCCCGACGTCGTGCCCGCCCTGGACGCCCTGGCGGGACGCTACCGGCACGGCGTGCTCTCCAACTCCTCCAGCGCCAACCAGGACCCCAAGCTGCGCGCGCTCGGCCTGCGCGAGCGCTTCGAGGTGCTGGTGTGCGCCGCCGAGCTCGGGGTCAGCAAGCCCGAGGAGGCGGCCTTCCACGCGGCCTGCGGGGCGCTGGGGCTCCCTCCCGGGGACGTGGCCTACGTGGGCGACCAGCCGGAGATCGACGCCCGCGGCGCCCGCGACGCCGGAATGACGGCGGTCTGGCTCGACCGCGGCGGCGACAGGGGGCCCGCACCCGCAGGCGTACACCGGATCGAGGGGCTTGCGCAGCTCCCGGAGGTGCTGGCCGGGGATACCCGTTTTGGAGCACGGTCAGCCATCCGGTAATGTTCTTTCTGCGCCGCCGGGGCGGGCCGAAAGGCCGGAAACCGGAGGAGCAGCCCGAAGGAAAATCCCGCAAGGGGTTGACTTCTGGTGGGGTATGGTGTAATTGGCAACACGAGGGTTTCTGGTTCCCTTATTCTAGGTTCGAGTCCTGGTACCCCAGCGCAGTGCAGCAGTATTCGCAGTGCTTTGCCCCCGTTGTGTAGCGGCCTAGCACGCCGCCCTCTCAAGGCGGTAGCGCCGGTTCGAATCCGGTCGGGGGTACAGATCCTTCCCGCGAGGGGTCCTGGGTAGCTCCCGGACATCTTGATGCAGGATCGCTAGGGCCCCCGTTGTGTAGCGGCCTAGCACGCCGCCCTCTCAAGGCGGTAGCGCCGGTTCGAATCCGGTCGGGGGTACTCAGGTTGGTTCAGACCACCTTGGGCTATGGTGTAATTGGCAACACGAAGGTTTCTGGTTCCTTTGTTCTAGGTTCGAGTCCTGGTAGCCCAGCGCAGTACAGCGCAAGCTGTAAGGCATGCCCCCGTTGTGTAGCGGCCTAGCACGCCGCCCTCTCAAGGCGGTAGCGCCGGTTCGAATCCGGTCGGGGGTACACACAGGAGAGGCCCTCCGCGTCCATCGCGGAGGGCCTCTTCGTCGTTCCCGCCCGGGCGGCCCCCATACGGTCCCGCCCGTGGCGCGGTGCACAAGGACGGGCCCGGAAGCGCGTGTTCGGACGTGTGCGGCGTCGTACGCGCCCCCGGGCCCGAGGGAGGGGGAAAGGCGTCGGCAGGTCAGCCGGCGCGGCGCAGGGCCTCGGTCAGGCGCGCTGCGGCGTCGATGACCGCCTGGGCGTGCATCCGGCCGGGGTGGCGGGTCAGGCGCTCGATCGGCCCGGAGACCGACACGGCGGCCACCACGCGGTTCGAGGGTCCGCGCACCGGTGCCGAGACGGACGCCACACCGGGCTCCCGCTCGCCGATCGACTGTGCCCAGCCGCGGCGCCGCACTCCGGACAGGGCCGTCGCCGTGAAGCGCGCGCCCTGCAGTCCTCGGTGCAGCCGCTCGGGCTCCTCCCAGGCCATCAGGATCTGCGCGGCCGAGCCGGCCTTCATCGGGAGCGTGGAACCCACCGGCACCGTGTCCCGCAGACCGGACAGCCGCTCGGCGGCCGCCACGCAGATGCGCATGTCCCCCTGCCGGCGGTAGAGCTGCGCGCTCTCCCCGGTCACGTCGCGGAGGTGGGTGAGTACCGGTCCCGCCGTGGCCAGCAGGCGGTCCTCGCCGGCCGCGGCGGCGAGCTCCGCCAGCCGCGGTCCCAGGATGAACCGGCCCTGCATGTCCCTCGCCACCATCCGGTGGTGTTCCAGTGCCACGGCCAGGCGATGTGCCGTGGGTCGTGCGAGCCCTGTCGCCGCGACCAGCCCGGCGAGGGTGGCCGGACCGGACTCCAATGCGCTCAGAACCAGAGCTGCCTTGTCGAGAACGCCGACGCCGCTAGAGTTGTCCATGAAACGATATTCACGTCTCACACTGTGAAACGCAAGTTCAATTTTTCCAAGAACCAGCGAGTCTGTATGTGCGGGTCCACGAACCACTGGGTCCGAGGCCGTCGTCCGGCACGTGGGGTACCGGCGATCGGCGCACCACATCTCTATGAAGCGCCGGCCACACCGGCCGGCCGGAGGGAAAGCGATGGGTAGGACACTCGCGGAGAAGGTCTGGGACGACCACGTCGTCCGGCGCGCCGAGGGCGAGCCCGACCTCCTCTTCATCGATCTGCACCTGCTGCACGAGGTGACCAGCCCCCAGGCCTTCGACGGCCTGCGGCAGGCCGGCCGCAAGGTCCGCCGTCTCGACCTCACCATCGCGACCGAGGACCACAACACCCCCACCCTCGACATCGACAAGCCGATCGCGGACCCGGTCTCCCGGGCCCAGCTGGAGACGCTGCGCAAGAACTGCGCCGAGTTCGGCGTACGCCTGCACCCGCTCGGCGACGTCGAGCAGGGCGTCGTCCACGTCGTGGGACCGCAGCTCGGCCTGACCCAGCCCGGCACCACCGTGGTCTGCGGCGACTCGCACACGTCCACGCACGGCGCGTTCGGTGCGCTGGCCTTCGGCATCGGCACCAGCCAGGTCGAGCACGTCCTGGCCACCCAGACCCTGCCGCTGGCCCGCCCCAAGACGATGGCGATCACCGTCACCGGCGAGCTGGCCGAGGGCGTCACCGCCAAGGACCTGATCCTGGCGATCATCGCCAGGATCGGCACCGGCGGCGGCCAGGGCTACGTCATCGAATACCGCGGCGAGGCCGTCGAGAAGCTGTCGATGGAAGCCCGCATGACCGTGTGCAACATGTCGATCGAGGCCGGCGCCCGCGCGGGCATGATCGCCCCCGACCAGACCACCTTCGACTACCTCCGGGGCCGCGACCACGCCCCGACGGGCGAGGACTGGGACGCGGCGGTCGCCTACTGGAAGACCCTGCGCACCGACGAGGACGCGGTCTTCGACGCCGAGGTCGTCATCGACGGCGCATCCCTGTCGCCGTTCGTCACCTGGGGCACCAACCCGGGCCAGGGCGCCCCGCTGTCGGCCAGCGTCCCCGACCCGGCTTCGTACGAGGACGCCTCGGAGCGCCTGGCCGCCGAAAAGGCCCTGGAGTACATGGGGTTGACCGCCGGGCAGCCGCTGCGCGACATCAGGGTGGACACCGTCTTCGTAGGCTCCTGCACCAACGGCCGGATCGAGGACCTGCGCGCCGTCGCCGACGTCGTCAAGGGCCGCAAAGTCGCCGACGGCGTACGGATGCTGGTCGTCCCCGGCTCGGTCCGCGTCGCCCTCCAGGCGGTCGAGGAAGGCCTGGACCAGGTCTTCAAGGAGGCCGGCGCCGAGTGGCGGCACGCCGGATGCTCCATGTGCCTGGGCATGAACCCCGACCAACTGGCCCCCGGTGAGCGCTCCGCGTCCACCTCCAACCGCAACTTCGAGGGCCGTCAGGGCAAGGGCGGCCGTACGCACCTGGTCTCCCCGCAGGTGGCCGCCGCCACCGCGGTGCTGGGCCACCTGGCCTCGCCCGCCGACCTGTCCGACGCCCACGCCACCGCCGGAGTCTGAACCATGGAAGCCTTCACCACCCACACCGGCCGGGCCGTGCCGCTGCGGCGCAGCAACGTCGACACCGACCAGATCATCCCGGCCCACTGGCTGAAGAAGATCACCCGTGACGGGTTCGAGGACGGGCTCTTCGAGGCCTGGCGCAAGGACCCCGAGTTCATCACCAACCGCCCCGAGCGCGCGGGCGCCACCGTGCTGATCGCCGGCCCCGACTTCGGTACCGGATCCTCCCGCGAGCACGCCGTCTGGGCCCTGCAGAACTTCGGCTTCAAGACGGTCATCTCCTCCCGCTTCGCCGACATCTTCCGCGGCAACTCGCTGAAGAACGGGCTGCTGACGGTCGTCCTCCCGCAGGAGACCGTCGACCGGCTGTGGGAGCTGACCGAGGCCGACCCGGCAGCCGAGGTGACCGTCGACCTGGTCGCACGCCAGGTCCGCGCGGCGGGAATCGAGGCGGAGTTCGAACTCGACGACAACGCCCGGTGGCGTCTGCTGGAGGGCCTGGACGACATCTCGCTCACCCTTCAGAACGAAGCCGACATCGCCGCGTACGAAAGCGCCCGGCCCGGCTTCAAGCCACGCACGATTCGCGCTTGATTACAGCCTGATCAGGGGTTATTCGCCTTCTGAAGATCACGCGGACAACACTGTGCCCCCCGCCCCGCGGCGGGGGGCACAGCCGTGTGTTGAGGCCCCGTGGGGCGACAACTCGCCCCAGATGGCACAATCTGTGCATGGAACGCGACGGTCAACTGGAGCTCTACCAACTCGTCGCGGACCGGTTGAAGGAAGCGCACACACGGGTGCGCACACTGCAAGTCCCGGAGGGCGTAAGGATGGCGCTGTCCCGGAAGCTGTTGGTCGTCACGGCTGCGGCGAAACATGATGTCGCCGATGCGGCAAGGCGCCTGGACAGGTTGATGAAGGACCTCGACGAGGGTCGATTCCCTGAAGGCGACTGATGCGAAGGAACTCCGCAACGGGCACTTCCGTTGCGGCACTAGGGTGATTAGCCCGTTTCGTGTTTGATTTGCGGTATATATCCGCCTAACGTGCGAAATAAGCTTGAACACATTCGTTCTGGCGATGTCTCCGAAGGGGAAGACGTGAACAAGGCGCAGCTCGTAGAAGCGATTGCCGACAAGCTGGGTGGCCGCCAGCAGGCCGCCGACGCTGTCGACGCGGTACTGGACGCCATGGTCCGCGCGGTCGTCGCAGGCGATCGGGTCTCGGTCACGGGCTTCGGCTCGTTCGAGAAGGTGGACCGGCCGGCCCGCTACGCCCGCAACCCGCAGACGGGTGAGCGCGTCCGGGTCAAGAAGACCTCGGTTCCCCGCTTCCGCGCGGGCCAGGGCTTCAAGGACCTGGTCAGCGGCACCAAGAAGCTCCCCAAGGGCGACGAGGTGGCCGTGAAGAAGGCACCCAAGGGCAGCCTGACCGGCGGAGTTTCCGCCACGGTCAAGAAGGCCGCGGCCAAGAAGACCGCCGGCGCCAAGAAGGCGGCCGTGAAGAAGACGACGGCGGCCGCGGCGAAGAAGGCCACGGCGGCCAAGAAGACGACTGCTGCGGCGAAGAAGACCACCGCGGCCAAGAAGACGACCGCGGCCAAGACCACCGGCGCGGCGAAGAAGACGACGGCCGCCAAGAAGGCGACCGCCGCGAAGAAGACCGCGCCCGCCACCAAGGCCGTCGCGAAGAAGGCGCCGGCCAAGAAGGCCACGGCGCGCTCGACCGCTGCGAAGAAGACCACCACCGCCGCGAAGAAGACCACCGCCCGCAAGAAGTAGGGCACACGTCTCACACGCCGGGCCGGCTTCCCCAGGGGAGCCGGCCCGCGGTGCGTCATCGCAGGTCAGAAGTTTTCTTCGTCAGAACGTCTGCAGGGTCACCAGGGTGATCCGCAGGCTCGCGCCCGCACCCGAGGTCTCGATCCGGACCCGCTGGCCCGGGCGCAGCAGCCGCAGCCCGCCCGCGTCGAACGCCGGGGCGTCGAACGGCACCGGCGTGCCGTCGTCCAGCAGCACGCTGCCGCTGCGGGTCTGGGGGTCGTACGTGTACGCGGTCGCCTGCATACCGGCACTGTATCGGGCCGTGTGTGGGCCCACGCCCAGGGAGAGCGCCCTGCGCAGGTCCGCCCCCGTGTCCACGTCCCGGCGCACGCTGTCCACTCCCGAGAGGGCGATTTCCGCCGCCCCCGACGCGGAATGCCGGGCCCGCGACGGCCCCCCGAACGAGGGTGCCAATTCCGACTCCGGTGCCGCGGAAAGCAAGGTCGTACCGATTCCCGCGGCGTCCGCGAGAAATGCCCGGGGAAATGCGGATGCCGCATCGAGCACGCGTAGCAATTCCGGCGGACGCAGTGCGGGGAGATCCGCGTTCATCGCGGCGACCGCCGCCCGGGGCCGGGCCGCGCGTATCTCCTGCGCCCCGTGGGCGAGAGCCGCGTTGAGGCCCGCGGCCGGCGCGTCCGCCACGATCCGCGCGCCCAGCCGGGCCAGTTCCGCCCCCGCCGCCGGGTCGTCCGTGACGACCACCACATCCGCCACCGCCGGGCAGGCCAGCGCCCCCGCCACGGTGTCCTGTGCGAACGCCAGCGCCAGCCCCGGCCGCGAGGCGCCCACGGCGGCCGCGAGGCGGCTCTTGGCCACGGCCAAGGGCTTCAGCGGGATCACCAGGCTCCAGACGGCGTTCGTGGCGGACCCCTTCCCTCCGGTGCCCGGCGGCACCCCCCGCGTGCCATGGCCGGGTCATGAGCCGGTCATGCATCGGTCCATTGTCGCCCCCTGCGCCCGGCCCGGGGCCCCGGCGGGCCGAGCGGGGCGTACGGTGTTCTCGACAGGGACCGGTCCCAAGGCCACACTTGCGGCCGACGAGGTGCCCAAGCCGCACCGGTCCCCGAGCCCAGAGGAAGGTGTCCGAGTGTCCCGCCGCAGAATCGGCTTCTGGTACCGCCTGGCGGCGGTCATCGCAAAACCGCCGCTCGTGGTGCTTTTCAAGCGGGACTGGCGGGGAACGGAGCACATTCCGGCCGACGGCGGATTCATCACCGCCGTCAACCACAACTCGTACCTGGACCCGCTCTCCTACGCGCACTACCAGTACAACACCGGCCGCGTGCCCCGCTTCCTCGCGAAGGCCGCCCTGTTCAAGGTGCCGTTCGTCGGCGCCATCCTGCACGGCTCCGGCCAGATCCCCGTCTACCGCGAGACCACCAACGCCCTGGACGCGTTCCGGGCCGCAGTGGACGCCATCGAGCGCGGCGAGTGCGTCGCCTTCTACCCGGAGGGCACCCTCACCCGAGACCCCGACGTGTGGCCGATGGCCGGCAAGACCGGCGCCGCCCGCGTCGCGCTGATGACCAAGGTGCCGGTCATCCCGGTGGCCCAGTGGGGCGCCAACCTGGCCATGCCGCCGTACGCCAAGGAGAACAAGGTCCGGCTGTTCCCGCGCAAGACCCTCCAGGTGCTCGCCGGGCCGCCCGTGGACCTCACCGCGTACTACGACCGGGAACCCACCCCGGAGGTCCTCAAGGAGGCCACCGAGGCCATCATGGCGGCCATCACCGCCCTCCTGGAGGAGCTGCGCGGCGAGCAGGCGCCCGACCGGCCGTACGACCACCGCCTGGCCAGGGCGGAACAGCGGCGCAAGGCCGCGGGGGAGGGCACCAAGTGACGCGTCCCGTCAAGGCAGCCGTCTTCTCGGCGGGCTCCTGGGGCACCGCCTTCGGCATGGTGCTCGCCGACGCCGGCTGCGAGGTCACCCTGTGGGCCCGGCGCCCGGAGGTCGCCGACGCCATCAACACCGGCCGTACCAACCCGGACTACTTCCCCGGCGTCGAGCTCCCGGCGAACCTGCGCGCCACCACCGACCCGGCCGAGGCCGCACGGGGCGCCGACTTCACCGTCCTGTCCATCCCCTCCCAGACCCTGCGCGGCAACCTCGCCGAGTGGGCTCCGCTGCTGGAGCCCGACACCGTCCTCGTCTCGCTGATGAAGGGCATCGAACTCGGCACGGCCAAGCGGATGAGCGAGGTCATCGAGGAGGTCGCCAAGGTGCCCGCCGAGCGGGTCGCCGTCGTCACCGGCCCCAACCTGGCCCGCGAGATCGTCGCCCGGCAGCCTGCCGCCGCGGTCGTCGCCTGCTCCGACGGGGCCGTCGCCCAGCGCCTCCAGGCTGCCTGCCACACCCCGTACTTCCGCCCGTACACCAGCACCGACGTCGTCGGCTGCGAGCTCGGCGGCGCCGTGAAGAACGTCATCGGCCTCGCCGTGGGCATCGCGGACGGCATGGGCCTCGGCGACAACACCAAGGGCTCCCTCATCACCCGCGGGCTCGCCGAGGCCACCCGGCTGGGCGTGGCCATGGGCGCCGACCCGCTGACCTTCTCCGGCCTCGCGGGCCTCGGCGACCTGGTCGCCACCTGCTCCTCGCCGCTCTCCCGGAACCACACCTTCGGCACCAACCTCGGCCGCGGGATGACCCTGGAGGAGACCATCGCGGTCACCAAGCAGACCGCCGAGGGCGTCAAGTCCTGCCAGTCGGTGGCCGATCTGGCCCGCCGCCACGGGGTCGACATGCCGATCACCGACACGGTCGTCGAGATCGTCCACCACGGCAAGCCGCCGCTGGTCGCACTGAAGGACCTCATGGCACGCAGCGCCAAACCGGAACGGCGCTGACTCCATTCCGGACGTATGAGCGGGTACCCTCGTGGCGATATGAGCAGCGAGAACCTCCCCCAGACCCCTGAGCAGCAGGGCCGCAAGCCCCGCGTGGCCGTCGTGTTCGGCGGCCGCAGCTCGGAACACGCCATCTCGGTCGTCACGGCGGGCGCCGTGCTGCGTGCCATCGACCGCTCCAAGTACGAGGTGCTGCCCATCGGCATCACCACGGACGGGCGGTGGGCGCTGACCGCCGACGAGCCCGAGCGGATGGCGATCGCCGACCGCAAGCTCCCGAGCGTCGCGGAGCTCGCCGACTCCGACGAGGGCGGCGTCGTGCTCTCCGTCGACCCGGCCAGCCGCGAGGTCGTCTACACCGAGCCGGGCGCCGTCCCCAAGGCCCTGGGCGAGGTCGACGTCGTCTTCCCGATGCTGCACGGCCCGTACGGCGAGGACGGCACCCTGCAGGGCCTGCTGGAGCTCTCCGGCGTCCCGTACGTCGGCTCGGGCGTCCTGGCCTCGGCCGTCGGCCAGGACAAGGAGTACATGAAGCGCGTCTTCACCTCCTTCGGCCTCGCCGTCGGCCCGTACCTGACCATCCGCCCCCGCGAGTGGGACGCCGACCGGGACGCCGCCAAGGCCCGGATCCTGGACTTCGCCGGCGAACACGGCTGGCCGCTGTTCGTCAAGCCCGCCCGGGCCGGGTCCTCCATCGGCATCACCAAGGTCGACGACGTCTCCGGGCTGGACGCCGCGATCCGCGAGGCCCGCCTCCACGACCCGAAGATCATCGTGGAGGCGCTGCTGCGCGGCCGCGAGATCGAGTGCGGGGTGCTGGAGTTCGAGGACGGGCCGCGCGCGAGCGCGCCCGCCGAGATCCCGCCGGTCTCCAGCCACGACTTCTACGACTTCGAGGCCAAGTACATCGACTCCGCGGCGGGCATCGTGCCCGCCCCGCTGACCCCGGAGCAGACCGCCGAGGTGCAGCGGCTCGCGGTCGAGGCCTTCGAGGCCGCGTCCTGCGAGGGCCTGGTGCGCGCCGACTTCTTCCTCACCGAGGACGGCACCTTCGTCATCAACGAGATCAACACCATGCCCGGCTTCACGCCGATCTCCATGTACCCGCGGATGTGGCAGGAGACGGGCGTCTCCTACGCGGAGCTGGTGGACCGCCTGATCCAGGCGGCGCTGCGCCGCTCCACCGGGCTGCGCTAGCCGCGGCCCGCGGCGCGGCCGGCCCGCCGGCCCGCACACGCGAAACCGCCCGCCGGGGGAATCCCGGCGGGCGGTCGGTGTGTCGGTACGGGCCGGTGGGTCAGTACGAGGAGATCCCCTCCGGAACGGTCTTGGACACCGCGGCGGACAGCCCGACCAGCATCCCCGCGTCCGAGGCGTGCTCCTTGTCGACCCGGACCTCCGCGTACGCCAGCCGCATCCCGGTCGTGAACCGGAAGGAGCCGTCGTCGAGCTTCTCCAGCAGCCAGGCGACGTCGTTCACGTGGACGCCTTCCTGCGCGGGATCGGCCATCTTGGCGGGCTTGGGGATACCGCACCGCAGTACGATCGCCGAGCCGCCCCACGCGGCGGTCAGATCGGACTCCGGCTCGGTCGGAGTCCGTTCCAGACCGGCCACCGTCTCCGGGAGTTCCCTGTGCAGCGCCGCGCAGAACCCCGCGACGTCGGCAGGCGGTGTGGGCGGAGGGTCCACCCGGGCCGCACCGCCGCCCGGGGAGCAGCCCGCGAGGGCGGCTGCCGCGACCAGGGCGGACAGGGCGGGCACACGGACACGGAGCGGCCGGTGGTGGATTGACATCACCGGCCAAGAGTAGACGGGGGCTACAGATGGACCACCGGGCAGGTCAGGGTGCGGGTGATGCCCTCCACCTGCTGGACGCGGGCGACCACCATGCGTCCGAGATCGTCCACGGTGTCCGCCTGGGCGCGCACGATCACGTCGTACGGGCCCGTCACGTCCTCTGCCTGGATCACCCCCGGGATCTGGCTGATGGACTCGGCGACGAACGACGCCTTGCCCACCTCGGTCTGGATGAGGATGTACGCCTGTACCACGGAACCTCCACAGCGGCCACGAGGATCGATTCCCCTAACCTCAGGATGGGCCCGTGGACAGCGGGCGGGCCCGGGGAAGAAGGGACGCCACGGTACCGCGTCGCCGTGCACCGCGGGGAGACCCGGGTGATCAGCGCCACGCACAGCGGGGCGTACGAAGAGCAGAAGTTGACGTATCAGTTGACGGTACCCAGAGCTGTGACGGGGCGCGACCGCAAGCGGACTGGGCAAGAAGGGGCACAGCGATGAAGGGCACTGTGGGCGAGCTGGGGGAGTTCGGGCTCATTCGGGAGCTCACCTCACGGCTCACCACCACCCCGGCGGTCCGGCTCGGGCCGGGCGACGACGCCGCAGTGGTGTCCGCCCCCGACCGCAGGGTCGTGGCGAGCACGGACATCCTGCTGGAGGGCCGGCACTTCCGGCGCGACTGGTCCACGGCCTACGACGTCGGACGCAAGGCCGCCGCGCAGAACCTCGCCGACATCGCTGCCATGGGCGCGGTGCCGACCGCACTGCTGCTCGGCCTGGTCGTCCCGGCCGAGCTGCCGGTCACCTGGCCCACCGAGCTCATGGACGGCCTGCGCGACGAGTGCCAGGTCGCCGGAGCGGCCGTGGTCGGCGGGGACGTCGTCCGCGGCGACACCATCACCGTCGCCATCACCGCCCTGGGCGACCTGCGCAACCACGAGCCCGTGCTGCGCTCCGGCGCCCAGCCCGGCGACGTCGTCGCCGTCACCGGCTGGCTCGGCTGGTCCGCGGCCGGCTACGCGGTCCTCAAGCGCGGCTTCCGGTCACCGCGGGCCTTCGTCGAGGCACACCGGCGGCCCGAGCCCCCGTACCACGCGGGCCCGGCGGCGGCCGGACTCGGCGCCACCGCCATGACCGACGTGAGCGACGGCCTGATCGCCGACCTCGGGCACATCGCGGAGGCCAGCAAGGTGCGGATCGACCTGCGCTCGGCGGCCGTCGACATCCCGACGCAGATGCACGACATCGGGCAGGCGGTCGGCGTCGACCCCCTGCAGTGGGTGCTCACGGGGGGAGAGGACCACGCCATCGTGGCGACCTTCCCGCGCGACGTGAAGCTGCCCGCCCGCTGGAAGGTCATCGGGGAGGTGCTGAACCGGTCCGCGCTGCCCCAGGTGACCGTGGACGGGGCCCCCTGGACCACCACCGGCGGCTGGGACCACTTCGGCTCCGACCCCTCCGACGAGGAGGTCTCACGATGAGCGACGCGCCGCCGCTGTGCCTGACCGTTGCCGGATCGGACTCCGGCGGCGGCGCCGGGATCCAGGCCGACCTCAAGACCATGCTGGCGCTCGGCGTGCACGGGATGAGCGTGGTGACCGCCGTGACCGCGCAGAACTCCCTCGGCGTGCGCGGGGTCTGGGAGCTGCCCGCCGAGGCCGTCACCGCCCAGTACCGGGCCGTCGCCGACGACATCGGCGTCCGGGCGGTGAAGACCGGGATGCTCTCCTCGGCCGCCCTGGTGGAGACGGTGGCCGGGCTCCTTGCCGCCACCGGCGCCCCGGCGGTCGTCGACCCCGTCGGGGTCTCCAAGCACGGGGACGCGCTGCTCGACCCCTCGGCGCTGGACGCCGTACGCGGGGAGCTGCTGCCGCGGGCCACCGTGGCGACGCCCAACCTGGACGAGGTGGCGCAGCTCACCGGGCTGGCCGTGGAGAGCGAGGACGACATGCGGCGGGCCGCCGACGCCGTCCTCGCCCTCGGGCCCGAGTGGGCGCTGATCAAGGGCGGGCACCTGGCCGCCCACGGCGGCGAGGCCGCCGACCTGCTGTCCGACGGCGAGACGCAGCTGTGGCTGCGCTCCCCGCGCCACGACAACCGGCACACCCACGGCACCGGCTGCACCCTCGCCGCCGCGATCGCGGCCGGACTGGCCAAGGGGCAGGACGTGCCGCAGGCCGTCACGGAGGCCAAGGAGTACGTGACCGGCGCCATCGCGTCCGGCTTCGCGCTCGGCAGCGGCATCGGACCGGTGGACCACGCCTGGCAGTGGCGCCGCTGACGCACCCGCCGACCCCCGAAACGGACGGAAGCCCGCCGCATCGGCCGATGCGGCGGGCTTCCCGCACGGAGGGAAGACTCCCGCGGGCAAAGGCAAAAGGCCGGTCCACGAGGTGGACCGGCCTTCCAGGCAACCGGAAAGGGCTGCGCTACGACGACGGGACGCGTCAGCGCGAGACCTTGCCGGCCTTGATGCACGAGGTGCAGGCGTTGAGGCGCTTCGGCGTCCCACTGACCACGGCACGCACTCGCTGGATGTTCGGGTTCCAGCGACGGGACGTACGGCGGTGCGAGTGCGAGATGTTGTTGCCGAAGCCCGGCCCCTTGCCGCAAACGTCGCAGTTGGCAGCCACAGGTCACTCCAAAGACTTCAGATGCACTTACAGTGAAATCCGGCGCACCGGATCAGAGATCTGAAGTGGTTTGCCGGGGGAAAACCCGACTCTCATCGGGCAACCGGAGCAGCATACAACGACTGCTCCCGTCCAAGAAAACTACCATGGCCGCCGCCCGGCCCGCCCCGCGGTCCCCGCGCCCCGGAGGCGCTTCGTTACCCTGCGGTGAACCCTGGCCCGCATAAGGAGGAACGCCCGGTGCCGCACGAGGAGCAGCTGCAGCCCTTCGACGAGTTCGACGCCGCAGCGGTGCGCACCTGGAGCTCGCTGGCCCTGGCCGCGCTGGACCGGGCCCGCGACGACATCGACGCGATCAACGTCTACCCGGTCGCGGACGCGGACACCGGCACCAACCTCTACCTCACCGCCGAGTCGGCCGACCGCGCCCTGGACGCCGTCGGGGCCGCCGCCTCCCTCGGCCAGGCCGTACGGGCCTGGGCGCACGGCGCGCTCATAGGCGCCCGCGGCAACTCCGGGACGATCCTGGCCCAGTTGCTGCGCGGGGTCGCCGACGTCCTGGGCGACGAACCCGCGGGGCGGGGCCCGGACCGGCTGCTGGCCCAGGCGCTGACCCGGGCCGCGCAGGAGGCGTACGAGGCCGTCGCGCACCCCGTCGAAGGGACCATGCTCACCGTGGCCGCAGCGGCGGCGCGGGCCGCCGAGACGGCAGCGGCGGCCGCAGGAACGGCCGCCGGGAGCGTCGCGGACGTCGCCCGGGCCGCGTACGAGGGGGCCCGCACGGCCCTCGCCGACACCCCGGGGCAGCTGGCCGAGCTGGGCCGGGCCGGGGTGGTCGACGCCGGGGGCTGCGGGCTGGTCGCGGTGCTCGGGGCCCTGTGGCAGACGCTGTCCGGGCAGGAGCCCGCCGCGGAGGCGGTCCGCGGCGAGGCCGTGTCCGCACCCGTGGCCGTACCGCAGCAGCAGCGGCCCTGCGAGGCCCACGGGGAGCACGGCGGGCCCGCCTACGAGGTGGTCTACCTGCTGGAGGCCTCCGAGGAGGCGGTTGCGGTGCTCCGCAGGCGGCTCGACGGCCTCGGCGACTCCCTCGTGGTGGTCGGCGGCGACGCGCTGTGGAACGTGCACGTCCACGTCGACGACCCCGGCGCCGCCGTGGAGGCCGGCGTCGTCGCCGGACGGCCGTACCGGATCCGCATCACGCACTTCGGCGACGAGCGGCGCCGGGCGGCGCGCGGGGAGCGCGCCCAGCGGGCCGTCGTCGCCGTGGTCCCCGGCGAGGGCCTGGCCGGCCTGTGCGCGGAGGCCGGCGCGACCACCGTCCTCACCCCGCCCGGACACGCCCCCGACCCCGGCGAGCTCGCCGACGCCGTCCGGCGCGCCCACGCCCGCGAGGTCGTGCTGCTGCCCGGCGGCGCCGACCAGCGCGCGGCCGCGGCCTCCGCGGCCGAGCGGGCCCGCGCGGACGGCGTCCGGGTCGCGGTGATCCCCACCCGGTCCGCGGTCCAGGGCCTCGCCGCCCTCGCCGTGCACGACCCTGAGGCCACCTTCGACGAGGACGTCGTCGCCATGACCGCGGCCGCCGGGGCCACCCGCTACGCGGAACTCGCCGTCGCCGAACGGCAGTCCTTCACCTCCGCCGGGATCTGCCAGGCCGGGGACGTGCTCGGGCTGATCGACGGCGACGTCGCCGTCATCGGCGCGGGCCTCGCCGACACCGCCGAGGCCGTCCTGGAGCGGATGCTCGGCTCCGGCGGCGAACTCGTCACCCTGGTCCTGGGACCCGAGGTGCCGCAGGCCCTCGCCGAACGGCTGGAGGCCTACGTCCAGCACGGCCACCTGGCCGTGGACACCGTCGTCTACCGGGGCGGCCACCACTCGGCGCCCCTGCTGATCGGGGTCGAATAGCCCTCTTGTCGGCGCCATGGTGTGCAATGAACACGTGCCCGCGCTCGACGAAGACCTCAAGAAGACGCTCGGCCCCGCCACCGCCAAGGTGCTGGCCGAGCAGCTCGGCCTGCACACGGCCCTGGACCTGCTCCACCACTACCCGAGGCGGTACGCCGAGCGCGGCGAGCTGACCTCGCTGGACGGGCTCGCCGACCAGCTCGACGAGCACGTCACCGTCGTCGCCCAGGTCGCCGACGCCCGGGTCCTGACCTTCAACGGAGGCCGCGGCAAACGCCTGGAGGTGACCATCACCGACGGCAGCGGCCGGCTCCAGCTCGTGTTCTTCGGCGCGGGCGTGCACAAGCCGCACAAGGAGCTGCTGCCCGGCCGCCGCGCCATGTTCGCCGGCAAGGTCTCCCTGTTCAACCGCAAGCTCCAGCTGGCCCACCCCGCCTACGAGCCGCTCGGCGCCGACGCGGGCGAGTCCGACGCCGCCGCGGCCTTCGCCGGCAAGCTCATCCCGATCTACCCGGCCTGCAAGCAGCTGGAGTCCTGGAAGATCGCCAAAGCCGTCGACGCCGTCCTGCCGCGCGCGGGCGAGGCCGTGGACCCGCTGCCGCCGGCGCTGCGCGAGGGCCGCGGCCTGGTCCCGCTCCACGAGGCCCTGCTGAAGATCCACCGGCCGGGCACGAAGGCCGACGTCGAGGACGCCAGGCAGCGCCTGAAGTGGGACGAGGCCTTCGTCCTCCAGACCGCCCTGGCCCGCCGCCGGCACGCCGACTCCCAGCTCCCGGCCGTCCCCCGGCGCCCCGCCCCCGGCGGGCTGCTCGACGCCTTCGACGCCAAGCTGCCCTTCACCCTCACGGAGGGCCAGCAGGCCGTCTCCCGCGAGATCTTCGACGACCTCGCCACCGAACACCCCATGCACCGCCTCCTCCAGGGCGAGGTCGGCTCCGGCAAGACGCTGGTCGCGCTGCGGGCCATGCTCGCCGTCGTGGACGGCGGCGGGCAGGCCGCGATGCTCGCGCCCACCGAGGTCCTCGCCCAGCAGCACCACCGCTCGATCACCGAGATGATGGGCGAACTCGCCGAGGGAGGGATGCTCGGCGGGTCGGAGCAGGGCACCAAGGTCGTCCTCCTCACCGGCTCCATGGGCGCGGCCGCGCGTCGGCAGGCCTTGCTCGACCTGGTCACGGGCGAGGCGGGCATCGTCATCGGCACCCACGCCCTCATCGAGGACAAGGTCCAGTTCCACGACCTGGGCCTGGTCGTCGTCGACGAGCAGCACCGCTTCGGCGTCGAGCAGCGCGATGCGCTGCGTTCGAAGGGCAAGCAGCCGCCGCACCTGCTGGTGATGACCGCGACCCCGATCCCGCGCACCGTCGCGATGACCGTCTTCGGGGACCTGGAGACCTCCGTCCTCGACCAGCTGCCCGCGGGCCGCTCCCCGATCGCCACCCACGTCGTCCCGGCCAAGGACAAGCCGCACTTCCTCGCCCGGGCCTGGGAGCGGGTCCGCGAGGAGGTCGAGGCCGGCCACCAGGCGTACGTGGTCTGCCCCCGCATCGGCGACGACGTCGACCAGGACGACCAGCGCAAGAAGAAGCCGTCCCCCGAGGACGAGAGCGAGAAGCGCCCGCCGCTGGCCGTCCTGGAGATCGCCGAGCAGCTGTCCCGCGGACCCCTGGCCGGGCTGTCCGTCGAGGTGCTGCACGGCCGGATGGACCCCGCCGACAAGGACGCCGTCATGCGGCGCTTCGCCGTCGGCGAGGTACAGGTGCTGGTCGCCACCACCGTCATCGAGGTCGGGGTCAACGTCCCGAACTCCACCGTCATGGTGATCATGGACGCGGACCGGTTCGGCGTCTCCCAGCTCCACCAGCTCCGCGGCCGCGTCGGCCGCGGCTCGGCCCCCGGCCTGTGCCTGCTGGTCAGCGAGATGCACGAGGCGAGCCCCGCGCGGGCCCGGCTGGCCGCGGTCGCCGCAACCCTGGACGGCTTCGAGCTCTCCCGGATCGACCTCGAACAGCGCCGCGAGGGCGACGTGCTCGGCCAGGCCCAGTCGGGCGTGCGGTCCTCCTTGCGGATGCTCGCGGTCATCGAGGACGAGGAGGTCATCGCCCAGGCCCGCGAGGAGGCCACGCGCGTCGTCGCCGCCGACCCGGAACTGGAGGGGCTCCCGGGCCTCAGGGGCGCCCTGGAGGCCCTGCTGGACGCGGAGCGGGAGCAGTACCTGGAGAAGGGCTGAGCGGAGGGCCGGACGAAGGGCCGGGCAAGGCCGGGCGAGGGCCGGGCGCAACCGCCGGGAGGCACGGCATATCGTGGAGGCGCTGTGATCGCCGTAGTGAAGGACCCCAGATGACCCGCGTGATCGCCGGCACCGCCGGCGGGCGACGGCTGGCCGTGCCCCCCGGCACCGGCACCCGGCCGACCTCGGACCGGATGCGCGAAGGCCTCTTCTCCACCTGGGAGTCGCTGCACGGCGTCGAGGGGGCCCGGGTGCTCGACCTGTACGCCGGCTCCGGCGCGGTCGGCCTGGAGGCCCTCTCCCGCGGCGCGGAGCACGCCCTGCTCGTCGAGGCCGACGCCAGGGCCGGCAAGGTGATCCGGGACAACATCAAGGCGCTGGCCCTGCCCGGCGCCGAGTTCCGGGCCGGCAGGGCGGAGCAGATCGTGGCCGTCCCCGCCGGCGGGGAGCCGTACGACGTGGCCTTCCTGGACCCGCCGTACGCCGTCAGCCACAGCGATCTTGGCGAGATCCTGCTCACACTCCGCGCCAACGGCTGGCTCACGGACGATGCGCTCGTCACCGTGGAGCGCGGCACGAGGAGCGGCGCGTTCCCGTGGCCCGAGGGATTCGAGCCGCTCCGCTCCCGCAAGTACGGCGAAGGCACCCTTTGGTACGGCCGCGCCGCCTTCACCAGCGAAGAGTCATGATGACCGCTCCGGAGAGCAAGGGGACCAAGTTGCGCCGCGCCGTCTGTCCGGGGTCCTTCGATCCCATCCACAACGGACACCTCGACATCATCGGCCGGGCCTCCCGGCTCTACGACGTCGTGCACGTCGCTGTGATGATCAACCAGTCGAAGAAGGGCCTGTTCACCGTCGAGGAGCGGATCGAGCTGATCCGCGAGGCGACGGCGCACTACGGCAACGTCGAGGTCGAGTCCTTCCACGGACTGCTCGTCGACTTCTGCAAGCAGCGCGAGATCCCGGCCATCGTCAAGGGCCTGCGCGCGGTCAGCGACTTCGACTACGAACTCCAGATGGCCCAGATGAACATGGGCCTGTCGGGCGTCGAGACGCTGTTCGTCCCGACCATCCCCACCTACAGCTTCCTGTCCTCCTCCCTGGTCAAGGAGGTCGCGGCCTGGGGCGGCGACGTCTCCCACCTGCTGCCCCCGCACGTGCACGCGGCACTGACCGCCCGGCTCGCCGAGCGCTGACCGGCTGACGCGGCGCCGGACCGTGTCCGGCGCCGCCCCCGTGGGCATACAGTCGACCCGTCCGTCTCGGGACCGCCCCGAGGCCGAGGAAGTGCGAGCCACCATGGACGTGCAGAAGAAGCTCGACGAGATCGTCGCAGCCGTCGGCGGCGCCCGCTCCATGCCCATGTCGGCCTCCTGCGTGATCAACCGCGCCGAGCTGCTCGCCCTGCTCGACGAGGTCCGCCAGGCGCTGCCCGGCTCCCTGGCCCAGGCGCAGGAGCTCATCGGCGGCCGCGAGCAGATGGTCGAGGAGGCACGGCAGGAGGCGGACCGGATCATCGAGTCCGCGCACGTCCAGCGCGGCACGCTGATCTCCGACACCGAGGTCGCGCGCCGCTCCCGGGACGAGGCGGACCGGATCCTGGCCGAGGCGCACCGGGAGGCGGCGGAGATCCGCGCGCAGGCCGACGACTACGTCGACAGCAAGCTCGCGAACTTCGAGGTCGTGCTCGCCAAGACCATCGGCTCGGTGGACCGCGGCCGCGAGAAGCTGATGGGCCACGGGGCCGGGCTGGACGAGCACGGCCACCCGGACGCGGACGCCCCCGAGCCCAGCACCGACCCGGAGACCCGGCGCCGGCAGGCGGACGCGTACGTGGACACCAAGCTGGCGACCTTCGAGGCGGTGCTCACCAAGACCCTGGAGGCCGTCGGCCGCGGCCGCCAGAAGCTGCTGGGCCAGGTGCCCACGGACGACCTGGGCGCCCACATCGCCGCCCAGGACGCCGCCGGCGTGCCGCAGTCCCGGTCGGCGAGCGACGCGGACTTCCTGGCGGGGCTGGCCGAGCCGGCGCAGCACCTCCAGGCCCCCGCCCCCCTCATCCCGGCGCAGACCGCAGCAGAGCCCGCGTACAACGCGTACGACGCGTACGGCTACGGGCAGCAGCCCGCCCCGCAGGACGGCTGTCCCGGTGCGGGCAGCGGTTCCACCGGAGCGGCTTACGCCGCGCCCCCCTACGGGGACCCGTACGGGTACCCGCAGCCGCCGGCCCAGCCGGACCCCTACGCGGCGGCCTACGGGGGGCAGCCGGACCCGTACGCGGCGTACGGGCACCACGGGGCGGGGCGCCCGCAGCAGGGCGCGCTCGACGAAACCAGCTTCTTCGACACGAGCATGATCAATGTGGAGCAGCTGCGCGGGTACGAACAGGGCCGCTGAACCCGGATTGGGCTCAGGGCGGAGGGCCGGGTATCCTGGCTGTTCGGTCGCGCGTATGCGTCGCGATCCATGCTGCCCTTGAGCGGCGGAATTCTTGATCTTCAGCGATCTGTGAAAGCAGGAACGGCCCTGAACACCCGCCTCGACCACCGCAACCCCCTCGTGTTCGACACGCACGAGCTGGGTCGGCGTCCTGGTGCCATGCAGCGGCTGTCCCGTGAGATCGCGGCTCCGGCGGACCTCGGTGTCGCCGGTGTCATCGGAGTGCCGGAAGGCGCTCCGCTGAAGCTGGAACTCCGTCTGGAGTCGGTCATGGAAGGGGTGCTCGTCACAGGCACCATCCGTGCATCGGCCGAGGGGGAGTGCGTAAGGTGTCTGGAGCCCGTCGATCGCGAGGTCGATGCGGACTTCCAGGAGATGTTCTCGTACCCTGACGCCGACGACCGGGGCCGCCCCAAGGCGGAGCCGGCCGACGACGCCGAGGACGACGAGGACACGCTCTACCTTGAGGACGGCTTGTTCGACCTCGAACCCGTGCTGCGTGACGCGGTGGTGCTCGCACTGCCGCTGCAGCCGGTGTGCCGGGAGGACTGTCTCGGACTGTGCCCGCAGTGCGGGGTCAGTCTGAACGAGGACCCGGAGCACCATCACGACGCCGTCGACATCCGTTGGGCGGCTTTGCAGGAACTCGTCGGGACCGATCAGGACGGCGAGAAGGACAACATGAGCGGCACTGCATCTGACGACGTTCAGAGCGCCGCCGAGAAGCAGGAGAAGTAGCCGTGGCTGTTCCGAAGCGGAAGATGTCGCGCAGCAACACGCGCCACCGCCGGTCGCAGTGGAAGGCTGCGGTCCCCACCCTGGTTTCGTGCGAGCGCTGCCAGGAGCCGAAGCAGCAGCACATCGCGTGCCCGAGCTGCGGCACCTACAACAAGCGCCAGGTCCTCGAGGTCTGAGCGGCTGGTGAGAGGCGCAATGTCTGAGCTGTCCAACGCTGAAGAGCAGGCAGACAGTAAGAACGCGGCCTCGTCCCACACGCTTCTGGAAGGGCGGCTCGGGTATCGACTCGAGTCCGCCCTTCTGGTGCGTGCACTGACCCACCGCTCGTACGCGTACGAGAACGGCGGCCTGCCCACGAACGAGCGCCTGGAGTTCCTCGGGGACTCCGTCCTCGGCCTGGTGGTCACGGACACGCTGTACAACACCCACCCCGACCTGCCGGAAGGCCAGCTGGCCAAACTGCGGGCCGCGGTGGTCAACTCGCGTGCTCTGGCGGAAGTGGGTCGCGGCCTCGATCTCGGCTCCTTCATCCGGCTCGGCCGGGGCGAAGAGGGCACGGGCGGCCGGGACAAGGCCTCCATCCTCGCCGACACCCTCGAAGCGGTGATCGGCGCGGTCTACCTCGACAAGGGCCTCGACGCGGCCTCGGAGCTGGTGCACCGGCTCTTCGACCCGCTGATCGAGAAGTCCTCGAACCTCGGGGCCGGCCTGGACTGGAAGACCAGCCTCCAGGAACTGACGGCCGCCGAAGGCCTTGGCGTGCCCGAGTACCTGGTCACCGAGACCGGTCCGGACCACGAGAAGACCTTCACCGCTGCCGCCCGAGTCGGTGGTGTCTCGTACGGCACCGGCACCGGTCGCAGCAAGAAGGAAGCGGAACAGCAGGCGGCGGAGTCCGCATGGCGCGGCATCCGTGCCGCTGCGGACGAGCGGAAGGCCGCGCAAGCCGCGGCCTCCGACGGCGTACCGGCCGCGGCCGGTGACGGCGGGTCGCCGACCCCCGCCGGTCCGGCGCCGAAGGCCTGACCCTTCCTTCCGGTCCCCCGCGGATCCTCCCGCCCGCCCCTGCCGGAAACAGGGGCGGGCGGTTCTGCGTTTGAGGGGGAGGGGAGGGCACCGGGTGCGGGCGGCCGGCCGGTAGGCTCGCGGCGGAGCCCTGAAGAGCCGTATCCCACCGGAGGAACACCGTGCCCGAGCTGCCCGAGGTCGAAGTGGTGCGGCGGGGCCTGGAGCGCTGGGTGGCCGGACGGACCGTCGACGCCGTCGAGGTGCTCCACCCGCGCGCCGTGCGCCGGCACCCGGCAGGCGGGGCCGACTTCGCGGCACGGCTGGCCGGCCGGACCATCGGTGTGCCGCAGCGGCGCGGGAAGTACCTGTGGCTGCCCCTGGAGGGGCGGGACCTGTCCGTCCTCGGCCACCTCGGCATGAGCGGGCAGCTGCTGGTGCAGCCCGAGGACGCCCCCGACGAGAAGCACCTGCGCATCCGCCTTCGGTTCAAGGACGACGCGGGCACCGAGCTCCGCTTCGTCGACCAGCGCACCTTCGGCGGGCTCTCGCTCCACGACACCACGGCCGACGGGCTGCCCGACGTCATCGCGCACATCGCCCGGGACCCGCTGGACCCCCTCTTCGACGAGGACGCCTACCACCGCGCGCTGCGGGCCAAGCGGACCACCGTCAAACGGGCCCTGCTCGACCAGTCCCTGATCAGCGGGGTCGGCAACATCTACGCCGACGAGGCCCTGTGGCGGTCCCGGCTGCACTACGAGCGTGCCACCGCCGCCCTCACGCGCCCGCGGAGCACCGAACTCCTCGGCCACGTCCGGGACGTGATGAACGCGGCCCTCGCCGTGGGCGGCACCAGCTTCGACAGCCTCTACGTCAACGTGAACGGCGAGTCGGGCTACTTCGACCGCTCGCTGGACGCCTACGGACGCGAGGACGAGCCCTGCCGGCGCTGCGGCACGGTGATACGGCGGCGCCCCTGGATGAACCGGTCCAGCTACTTCTGCCCGCGCTGTCAGCGGCCGCCGCGCGTGGCGTCGTAGGACTCCCGGGCGGTCAGCACCTGCGGCATGCTGCCCTCCAGGAAGTGGATGAGGGCCAGCAGCCGGTCCGCCACCTCGATCCCGAGCGGCGTCAACTCGTAGTCGACCCGCGGCGGGTTGGTGGGCTGCGCCTCCCGGTGGACGATGCCGTCGCGCTCCAGCGCCTGGAGGGTCTGCGACAGCATCTTCTCGCTGACGCCGTCCACCTTGCGGCGCAGCTCGTTGAAACGGCAGGAGCCGTCGCGCAGGGCGCCCACCGTGAGGCTGCCCCAACGGCCGGTGACGTGCTCCAGGGTCTCCCGGGACGGGCAGGCCCGGGCGAAGGCGTCGAACGGCAGTGCTGTCGTCTCCATGCGGCCAGCCTAACCGCGCACAGCGCTTGCGGACAGGTTGCGCTGTCGTGCGGCAAGTGCCCGCCCCCCCCGTGAGGCCGGCAGCCGCCTCAGAAGCCGAAGTCCTGGGTCCACCAGGGGCCGCCGGCCCCGACGTACACGCCGACGCCGAGGGTGCGGAACTCGCAGTTGACGATGTTGGCCTTGTGGCCGGGGCTGTTCATCCACGCGTTCATCACGGCCTGGGCGTCGCCCTGGCCGCGCGCTATGTTCTCGCCGCCGATGCCGGAGATGCCCGCGTTCGCGGCCCGGTCCCACGGAGTGTTGCCGTCGGGGTCGGTGTGGTCGAAGAAGCCGCGGACGGCCATGTCCTTGCTGAACGCCCCGGCCAGCGCCGCGAGCGGCGGGTTCGCCCGCACCGGGCCGCAGCCGGCCTGCGCCCTCACCTGGTTGACCAGCTCCACCACTGCGGCCTCCTCGGCGGAGTGGCCGTCGTCGGGCGTGGGCGCCGGGGCGGCGGGCGGCTCGGGCGAGGCCGGCTTGGGGGCGGCCTGCTTGGGTGCACTCTGCTTGGGGGCGGCCGGCTCGGGAGCGACGGGCCGGGGAGCGGGCTGCTGCGGAGCGGCCTGCTTGGGGGCGGCCTGCTTGGGTGCGGTCTGCTTGGGTGCGGTCTGCTTGGGGGCGGCCTGCTCCGGAGCGGCGGCGCTCTTCTCCGGCGTCGGGGCCGAGGCGGACGGGGAAGGAGTGGCGGATGTGCTCGGCGAGGCCGACGGCGAGGGGGAGGCCGAGGGGGAGCCGGAAGGCGACGCGGTGGCTCTGTCGGGGGCGCGGCCGGACAGGCTGGCGAGGCCGCCCTGCTGCTCGACAGGGGCGACGGCCCGGGTGGTGCCGGCGGGCCTCGCCTCCGTGCGGTCGGCCGCGGAGCCGGCCGCGGTGACCCCCAGGTAGGGGAAAGAGGAGCCCACCGGCACCACACCGGTGGTGACGGCGGCCGTGGCCATCACCACGGCCACGGCGCCACCCAGCAGGCCGGCGCCCGCGGCGGTGCGGCGCCTGTCGATGCGACGCGGCGCCGCGGGAAGTCGGTGGCGACCCATCGGTCCTGCCTTCCTACACGTCCAAGATCAACCTTTGTGCACCCAAATGGGTGAGTTCGTTGCTGCGCGACTGTACCGTCCCGGTGCCCGGGGGCGGTGCCCTCCGTGATCGCCCTCCCGGTTAGCGTTCGGGCATGAACGAAGATGTCCGCCTGACCGCCTGGGTGCGCGGCCGTGTACAGCGCGTGGGCTTCCGCTGGTTCACCAGGGCCAATGCGCTGGAGATCGGCGGGCTGGTCGGCTTCGCGCTCAACCTCGACGACGGGCGGGTACAGGTGGTGGCCGAAGGTCAACGTGAGAATTGCCACCGGCTGCTCGACTGGCTGCGCTCCGCCGACACGCCCGGCAGGGTCGACGGGGTGACGGAAATCTGGGGGACCCCGCGCGGCGGTTACGGCGACTTCGCGATCAGATGAGCAGTCGGATGATCATGCACTGATCGCGTCTACGGATCTCGCACACGGTGTCGGATCTGCGTGTTCGTCCCCCGCGCGTTGCCGGGGGCGCGGAACCGTGGAACGCTCGAAGATGCGGACGATCTCCACGCTCCCCGGGAGAGTCGGGCGGCCCGGCGATACGGGGCGTGATCGTGTTGACCGTCAAACTTTTTGGTGAGACGCTGGAAGCCCCGCGCACCTGAGCTGTTTGGCAGTGATGGAGTAGTAAGCGCAGTGACTGGCCGTCGCTGTCGGACATCCGCGGGTGCGATTCCCTCACGACCCACACCGCTTCGGTCGGTCACTCAGTGTGGAGGACCATCCATCATGGCAAAGGCGCTTCTCGGTTACGTCGGCGGTTCCGACCCGCGACTCCTCGCCGAGATGCGACGGCTTCAGCAGCGCGTCCAGGACCTTGAGTCCGAGCTCGTACGGATTCAGTCCGAAAACGACGCGCTGAACGCGGCCGCCGCTCAGCACGGAGACTCGCTGCTGGACCGCATCGACATCGACGTACCCCAGGCGGAGCCTGCGCTCACCTGATCCGCGCTCACTCGTCAGCTCGACTCCAGCCCCGCACGATCTGCAAGGGACGCTCCGGCGTCCCTTCTTTCCTTTTGCGGAGCCGAATTCCTTGACGTCTCTTGTGCCCTGCACCTTCATGGGTGAAACCGAAAGCGACAGGTAGAGTCCGGCGGCGTGCACCTCAAGTCCCTGACCCTGCGAGGCTTCAAGTCCTTCGCGTCCGCCACCACCCTGCGGTTCGAGCCCGGCATCACCTGCGTGGTGGGCCCCAACGGCTCAGGGAAGTCCAACGTGGTGGACGCGCTGTCCTGGGTCATGGGGGAGCAGGGCGCCAAGTCCCTGCGCGGCGGGAAGATGGAGGACGTCATCTTCGCCGGGACGACCGGGCGGCCACCGCTCGGGCGGGCCGAGGTCTCGCTGACCATCGACAACTCCGACGGCGCCCTGCCGATCGAGTACGCCGAGGTCACCATCACCCGGATCATGTTCCGCGGCGGCAGCAGCGAGTACCAGATCAACGGCGACACCTGCCGGCTGCTCGACATCCAGGAGCTGCTCTCCGACTCCGGCATCGGCCGCGAGATGCACGTCATCGTCGGCCAGGGACAGCTTGACTCCGTCCTGCACGCCGACCCGGGCGGCCGCCGCGCCTTCATCGAGGAGGCCGCCGGCGTCCTCAAACACCGCAAGCGCAAGGAGAAGGCGCTGCGGAAACTGGACGCGATGCAGGCCAACCTGGCGCGCGTACAGGATCTCACCGACGAGCTGCGCCGCCGGCTCAAGCCCCTGGGACGGCAGGCGGCGGTGGCCCGGCGGGCGGCCGTGATCCAGGCCGACCTGCGGGATGCCCGGCTGCGGCTGCTCGCCGACGACCTCGTCGCGTTGCGCACCGCCCTGGAGGCGGAGATCGCCGACGAGGCGGCGCTGAAGGAGCGCAAGGAGGCCGCCGAGGCCCAGCTCGCCGGGGCGCTGCGGCGGGAGGCGGAGCTGGAGGAAACGGTGCGGCAGCTCACGCCGCGGCTCCAGCGGGCGCAGCAGACCTGGTACGAGCTCTCACAGCTGGCCGAACGGGTGCGCGGCACGATGTCGCTGGCCGAGGCGCGGGTCAAGTCGGCCACCGCTCCGGCCGAGGAGGAGCGGCGCGGCCGCGACCCCGAGGACATGGAGCGCGAGGCGGTGCGGATCCGCGAGCAGGAGGCGGAGCTGACGGCCGCTCTGGAGGCGGCCTCCCGGGCCCTGGAGGACACGGTCGAGCACCGCGCCGAGCTGGAGCGGGCCCTCGCCGAGGAGGAGCGGCGGCTGCGGGACGCGGCGCGGGCCATCGCCGACCGGCGCGAGACCCTGGCCCGGCTGACGGGGCGGCTGGGGGCGGCCCGGTCCCGGGCCGAGGCGGCGCAGGCCGGGATCGACCGGCTGGTCGCGGCCCGCGACGAGGCGGAGCAGCGGGCGGGTGCCGCGCAGGCGGAGTACGAGGCGCTGGCCGAGGAGGTCGGCGGGCTCGACGAGCCGGAGGGGGACGGCGCGTACGAGGCCGCGCGGGCGGAGCTGGCGGCCGCGGAGGCCGCCCTGGCGGCGGCACGGGACGCGGCCACCGCCGCCGAGCGCTCCCGGGCGGCGGTCGCGGCCCGCCGGGACGCGCTGGCGCTCGGGCTGCGCCGCAAGGACGGCACCGGGGCGGTGCTCGCCGCGAAGGAACGGCTGGCCGGACTCCTCGGCCCCGCCGCGGAACGGCTGACGGTGACCCCGGGCCACGAGGCCGCCGTCGCCGCGGCCCTCGGCGCCGCGGCGGACGCCGTGGCGGTGGCTTCGCCCGGCGCCGCCGCCGAAGCCATCCGCCACCTGCGCGCATCGGACGCGGGCCGCGCCGCCTTCCTGATCACGCCGTCCCCGGCCACCACCCCGTCCCCGGACCCGGCCGCTCCGGACCCGGCCGCCCCGGACCCGGCCACTCCGGCCGCCTCGGGCGCGGCCGTCTCGGCGCCCGCCCCGGATGTATCCGCCGGCAGGACACCGGGCCCGGGCGCCCTCCCGAATGCCGCGGCCTCGGGTGGCGCCGTCTCGGCGCATGCAGCGGACGCCACCGGAGGCCGGACGGCCGGTGGGCCGGGGACGCCCGTGGCCGAGGTGGTGCGCGGCGAGCCCGGGCTGGTGCGGGCCGTGGGGCGGGTGCTGCGGGAGTACGTCCTCGTCGGGTCGTTGGAGGAGGCCGAGGCGCTGGTCGCCGCGCAGCCCGACGCCGTGGCCGTCACCCTCGACGGGGACGTGCTCGGGGCGCACCACGCGCACGGCGGCTCCGCGGCCGCCCCCAGCCTGATCGAGGTACAGGCGGCCGTCGACGAGGCGGCCGCCGAGCTGGACCGGCTGGACGGGCAGTGCAAGGAGCTCGGCGAGGCCCAGGAGGCCGCCCGGGAGCTGCGCCGCGAGCGCGCGGCGCGGGTCGAGGAGGCCGGTGAGCGGCGCCGCGCCGCGGAGCAGGCCCGGGCCGGGGTGGCCCAGCAGCTCGGGCGGCTCGCCGGACAGGCGAAGGGCGCCGCGGGCGAGGCGGAGCGTACGGCGGCTGCAGCGGCCAAGGCGCAGGAGGCGCTGGAGCAGGCGCTGGCCGAGGTGGAGGAATGCGCCGAGCGGCTGGCCGCCGCCGAGGAGATGCCGGTGGAGGAGGAGCCGGACACCGCCGTGCGCGACCGGCTCGCCGCCGACGGGGCCAACGCCCGGCAGACCGAAATGGAGGCCCGTCTCCAGCTGCGCACCCACGAGGAGCGGGTCAAGGGCCTGGCCGGCCGGGCCGACGCGCTCGACCGCGGCGCCCGCGCCGAGCGCGAGGCGCGGGCGCGGGCCGAGCGCCGCCGCCGGCGGCTGCAGCACGAGGCCGCGGTGGCCCGGGCCGTTGCCGACGGCGCCCGCCAGCTCCTCGCCCACCTCGGCGTCTCCCTGGGCCGCGCCGATCGGGAGCGCGCCGCCGCCGAGCAGGCGAAGGCGCTGCGCGAGCGGGAACTGGCCGAGGCGCGGGGCCGCGGCCGGGACCTCAAGGGCGAACTGGACAAGCTCACCGACTCCGTCCACCGCGGGGAGGTCCTCGGGGCCGAGAAGCGGCTGCGCATCGAGCAGGTGGAGGGCCGCGCCCTGGAGGAGTTCGGGGTCGAGGCCGCGGCCCTCGTCGCCGAGTACGGGCCCGACCAGCCGGTGCAGCCGAGCCCGCCCGCCGAGGGGGAGGAGCTCCCCTCGGACCCGGAGCACCCCCGCAACCGGCCCGGGCCGTTCGTCCGGGCACAGCAGGAGAAGCGGCTGAAGGCCGCCGAGCGCGCCTACCAGCAGCTCGGCAAGGTGAACCCGCTCGCACTGGAGGAGTTCGCGGCGCTGGAGGAGCGCCACAGATTCCTCAGCGAGCAGCTCGAAGACCTCCGCAAGACCCGCGCCGACCTTCTCCAGGTCGTGCGCGAGGTCGACGAGCGGGTCCAGCAGGTCTTCACGGAGGCCTACCAGGACACCGCCCGGGAGTTCGAGGGCGTGTTCTCGCGGCTCTTCCCCGGCGGCGAGGGCCGGCTCGTCCTCACCGACCCCGGCAACATGCTGACCACGGGCGTCGATGTGGAGGCCCGGCCGCCGGGCAAGAAGGTCAAGCGGCTGTCGCTGCTCTCCGGCGGCGAGCGGTCACTGACTGCGGTCGCCCTGCTGGTGTCCATCTTCAAGGCCCGGCCGAGCCCGTTCTACGTCATGGACGAGGTCGAGGCGGCGCTCGACGACACCAACCTCCAGCGGCTGATCCGGATCATGCAGGAGCTCCAGGAGAGCTCGCAGCTGATCGTCATCACGCACCAGAAGCGGACGATGGAGGTCGCCGATGCCCTCTACGGCGTATCCATGCAGGGCGACGGCGTCTCCAAGGTGATCAGCCAGCGGCTGCGCTGACCCCCTTTCGCTTCAAGAAGTGAAGTGCTCCTCTCGGGGGCTCTCGCGTCATCTCCGGGCATTCTCCATCCTGTGGACTCGTCTCCCCCTATTGACTTCAAGAACTGAACACATAAGCTCGCTCCGCCGCCTTATCCATTCGAGTGGTGCCGGATCTTCGGCTGTGCGCCACTGGAAGCACCACCCCACCACACCCGCCCGCCGCCGCAGCCGGGCACGCAGGAGCACACCTTGAGCAGCAGGAGCGCAGCGCCGCCGCCCGCGAGCAGCGGACGCGCCGCCCACCCCGAGCACCTCGGGCACGTCGTCTTCATCACCGCCGCCGCCGCGATGGGCGGTTTCCTCTTCGGTTACGACAGCGCCGTGATCAACGGCGCCGTCGAGGCGATCCGGGACCGCTTCGACATCGGGTCCGAGGCGCTGGCGCAGGTGATCGCCGCCGCGCTGATCGGCTGCGCGATCGGCGCGGCCACCGCGGGCAGGATCGCCGACCGGATCGGCCGCATCCGGTGCATGCAGATCGCATCGGTCCTGTTCGCCGCCAGCGCGATCGGCTCGGCCCTGCCGTTCGCCCTGTGGGACCTGGCCGTGTGGCGGGTCATCGGCGGCTTCGCCATCGGCATGGCCTCGGTCATCGGCCCTGCCTACATCGCCGAGGTCTCCCCGGCGGCGTACCGGGGTCGGCTGGCCTCCTTCCAGCAGGCCGCCATCGTCATCGGCATCGCCGTCTCCCAGCTCGTCAACTGGGGCATCCTCAACATGGCCGGAGGCGAGCAGCGCGGGGAGCTCGGCGGGCTCGAAGCCTGGCAGTGGATGCTGGGCGTGATGGTCATCCCGGCCGTGCTCTACGGCCTGCTGTCCTTCGCCATCCCCGAGTCCCCGCGGTTCCTGATCTCGGTGGGCCGCACCGAGCAGGCCAAGAAGGTCCTCGCCGAGGTCGAGGGCTCCGGCATCGACACCGACGTGCGCGCGGCCGAGATCGACCGCGCCATGCGCTCCGAGCACAAGTCCACCTTCAAGGACCTGCTCGGCGGCCGCTTCGGCCTGCTGCCCATCGTCTGGGTCGGCATCGGCCTGTCGGTCTTCCAGCAGCTCGTCGGCATCAACGTGATCTTCTACTACAGCTCCTCGCTGTGGCAGTCCGTCGGCATCGACCCGAGCAGCTCGTTCTTCTACTCGTTCACCACGTCGATCATCAACATCGTCGGCACGGTGATCGCGATGGTCTTCGTCGACCGGATCGGCCGCAAGCCGCTCGCGCTGATCGGCTCGGCCGGCATGGCCGTCTCCCTCGGTGCCGCCGCCTGGGCGTTCTCGTACAAGACCGAGGCCGGCGGCCAGATCTCCATCCCCGAGACCCAGGGCACCGTCGCCCTCCTCGCCGCGCACTCCTTCGTGCTCTTCTTCGCCCTCTCCTGGGGCGTGGTGGTCTGGGTGCTCCTCGGCGAGATGTTCCCCAACCGGATCCGTGCCGCGGCGCTCGGCGTCGCCGCGGCCGCCCAGTGGGTCGCGAACTGGCTCGTCACCGTCACCTTCCCGACGCTGTCGGACTGGAACCTGTCCGGCGCCTACATGATCTACACCGGCTTCGCCCTGCTCTCGATTCCGTTCGTCCTCAAGTGGGTGCCGGAGACGAAGGGCAAGGCGTTGGAGGAGATGGGGTAACCACCCCCGCCAAAACCCCCACTCCTCTCGCACCGGGTGCTGCCCCGGCTCAGTCCCTGAGCCGGGGCAGCACCTGTTCGCACAGGAGGTGCAGGCTGCGCCAGCCCTCGTCCGGCGGCATCCCGCCGCACAGCGGGTGCAGCACCAGGTTCCCCGCCTCGCCCGCCGCCCGGGCGTACGCGACCGCCTCGTGCGGGGTCAGCACGCGGTACACGCCCTCCGCGCGCAGCTCCTCCACCGTCCGGGCGCGCGACCGCACCGCGCTGCGGACCTCCTTCGTCTGCCAGGACGCGTACGAGGCCGCCTCGTGCAGGAAGCAGCCGCCGTACTCGGCCCATACGCGGTCCGGGTCCTCGGCGATGTGCAGCAGCGGCGTCTCGGCCGCCGGCATCAGGCAGAAGCCCTCCGTGCCGTACTCCGCCAGCCGCTCCGTGTAGTACTGCCGGAGCTCCGGCAGGTGCGCGCTCGGGAAGAACGGCAGCCCGAACCTGGCCGCGCGGCGCGCCGCGGCCCGCGAGCCGCCCCCGACCAGCAGCAGCGGGTGCGGCCGGGTGAAGGGTGCCGGGGTCACCCGCACCGTACGGCCGCGGAAGCGGAACGGCTCGCCCGTCCAGGCCGCGAGCAGTGTTTCGAGCAGCTCGTCCTGGAGCCGACCGCGCCGGCCCCAGTCGACGCCGTGCTGCTCGTACTCCTCGGGCCGGTAGCCGATCCCCGCCACCGTGACGAGCCGGCCGCCGCTCAGCAGGTCCAGGACGGCGATGTCCTCGGCCAGCCGCAGCGGGTCGTGGAGCGGGCCGATGACCGCCGAGACGGTGACGGAGATCCGCCGGGTGGCGCCGAGGGCCGCGCCCGCGAACGCGAACGGCGACGGCAGCCAGTTGTTGTCCGTGCCGTGGTGCTCCTCGGTCTGGACGGTGTCGACGCCGCCGTCGTCCGCGTACCGCGCCATCTCCAGGGCGGCCCGGTAGCGGGCGGAGAGGCTCCCGGGGGTGCCGTGCGGATCGACGAGGTTGAACCGGGCCACGGTGGCGGGCATGAGGAGGTCCCCCTTCGCCGGATGCGGGTGGGCGGGCGAAGGGGGACGGTAGCTGACCGGCCGTCAGTTGGACAGGGCCGCGTACCGGGGAGCGGTGCGTCAGCCGGACAGGGACGCCGCCCGCTCCGGCCGTCCGGCCTCCGCCTGCGGCCGCACGCCCTCCGCGGCCGCCGGCTCCGCCACCGCCTGCGGGGTGCGCGGCAGGACGGCGTACAGCGCGCCGGAGGTGAGGATGCCGGCCACCCAGCCCAGGCCGTTCGCGCCGATCCAGGTGTCGGCGAGGGGGCCCGCGAACCAGTCGACCCGGGTGAAGAGCAGCCCCACCGCGAGGGCCGCGCCCCACGCCGCCATGGCCTGCCAGGCGTACCCGCCCCGGTACCAGTAGGCGCTGGTGCGCGAGGTGTCCAGCAACGCGGCCCCGTCGTAGGACGTCCGGCGCAGCATGTCCACGCCGAAAACGCCGATCCACGCGGAGAAGGCCACCGCCAGCAGCGTCAGGAAGGAGATGAACGAACCGAAGAAGCTGGTGGCGACGACCATCAGCAGGAAGCCGAAGACGAGGCTGATCGCCGCGTTGACGCTGACCGCGGCCGCGCGCGGCACCTTGATGCCGAGGGTCTGGGCGGTGAACCCGGCCGAGTACATCGACATCGAGTTGATCAGCAGCATGCCGACGAGCGCGATCAGCAGGTACGGGACCGCGATCCAGGCGGGCAGCAGGCGCCCGATGAAGGAGACCGGGTCCTGTGCGGAGGCCAGGTCCGGGGTCCCGACCGCCATGACCGCGCCCATCAGCACCATCGGGATGACGACGACGGCCGCACCGCCGACGGTGGTGCCGACCACCCCCCTGGTGGACGCCGTGCGCGGCAGGTAGCGGGTGAAGTCCGGGCCGGACGGCACCCAGCTGATGCCGCCGGCGGCGATGGTGCCGATGCCCGCGACCATCATGGCGGTGGAGCCCGCCGGCTTGCCGAACACCGCGGACCAGTCGGTGGCGGCGACCAGCCAGCCCAGCACCAGCAGGCTGAACGCCCCGAACAGGTACGTCGACCAGGTCGAGCACACGCGCAGGGCGCTGATGCCGAGCCCGGAGACGAGGAAGGTGCAGCCGACGAACAGCAGCAGGGCGACCACGATCAGCACGGTGTTCTTCCGCACGCCGAACAGCAGGTCCAGGACCGTCAGCAGGGCGAACGCGCCGCTGACCGCGTTGATGGTCTCCCAGCCCCAGCGGGCGATCCAGATCAGCGCCCCGGGGAAGAGGTTGCCGCGCTGCCCGAACACCGCCCGCGACAGCGCCATGCCGGGTGCGCCGCCGCGTCGGCCGGCGATCGAGATCAGGCCCACGAGCCCGTACGAGACCACGGGTGCGGTCACCGCGACGACCAGCACCTGCCAGATGTTCAGCCCGTTGAAGATCACCAGCCCGGCGCCCATGGTCAGCAGCAGCACGCTGATGTTGGCGGCGACCCAGGTGGGGAAGAGCTCGCGGACCCGACCGGTGCGCTCCTCGTCGGGTACGGGCTCCAGACCGCGGGTCTCTATCGCGCCGTCGGCGGACTCGGCAGGCATACGTGCTCCGATGGGGTGATGTGCAGAGAGTCGCCCATCATTGCCGTTAACGCCTGAAAGGTACAAACCGCGGCGGATGGCCGGAGAGGGGGACGGGCCGGACCCGGCCGCGGCGCAGCCGCGGCCCGAGCGGGGATGCCCCGGGCCCGGCGACCGGGTCGCGCATACTGAGTTTCGCTATGGACATCCTCATCATTGCTCTACTCATCGCCCTGGTCGCGGTCGTCGTGGCCGGCGGGCTCGTGGTCGGCAGCCGCAAGAAGAAGCAGCTGCCGCCCCCGGCGCCGCCGAGCACGCCGACCATCACTGCCCCGCCCGCCGAACCGCAGGTGGGGGAGGACGCCGCCACGACGGCGGAAGAGCCGCGCCGCACGATCGAGGAGGTCGTACTCCCCGAGGCGGAGGCGGCGGCCCCTGCGGCCCCCGAGGCCCCGGTCGTCCCGGCCCAGGCCGCTCCCGCCCCCGAGATCGAGGTGCCGGAGCCCACGGCCGGCCGCCTGGTCCGGCTCCGCGCACGGCTCGCGCGCTCGCAGAACTCCCTCGGCAAGGGGCTGCTCACGCTGCTGTCCCGCGAGCACCTCGACGAGGACACCTGGGAGGAGGTCGAGGAGACCCTCCTCGTCGCCGACGTCGGCGTCGTCCCCACGCAGGAGCTGGTCGACCGGCTCCGCGAGCGGGTGCGGGTCCTCGGCACCCGCACCCCGGCCGATCTGCGCGCCCTGCTGCGCGAGGAGCTGCTGACCCTGATCGGCACCGACCTCGACCGCGCCGTGAAGACGGAGAGCGGCACCGACACCCCCGGCGTGGTGATGGTCGTCGGCGTCAACGGCACCGGCAAGACCACCACCACCGGCAAGCTCGCCCGCGTCCTCGTCGCCGACGGCCGCAGCGTCGTGCTCGGCGCCGCCGACACCTTCCGCGCCGCCGCCGCGGACCAGCTCCAGACCTGGGGCGAGCGGGTCGGCGCGCGCACCGTGCGCGGCCCCGAGGGCGGCGACCCCGCCTCGATCGCCTTCGACGCGGTCAAGGAGGGCATCGCGGAGGGCGCCGACGTGGTGCTCATCGACACCGCCGGCCGGCTGCACACCAAGACCGGCCTCATGGACGAGCTCGGCAAGGTCAAGCGCGTCGTGGAGAAGCACGGCCCGCTGGACGAGGTCCTGCTCGTCCTCGACGCGACCACCGGGCAGAACGGCCTCACCCAGGCCCGTGTCTTCGCCGAGGTCGTGGACATCACCGGCATCGTGCTCACCAAGCTCGACGGCACGGCCAAGGGCGGCATCGTCGTCGCCGTGCAGCGCGAGCTCGGCGTCCCGGTCAAGCTCGTCGGCCTCGGCGAGGGTCCGGACGATCTGGCTCCCTTCGAGCCGGAGGCCTTCGTCGACGCCCTGATCGGCGACTGAGCCCCGTACGCATGCCGGCGCCCCCGCGTTCCGCCCGGAACGCGGGGGCGCTGCCGTTCGTGCCGGGGGGGGGGGCAGCCCGCCGGGCACGGCTGCGGTGCTATCGCCGCAGCCGGTGGCAGATGTACGCGAGCGTGCCCAGCAGGAGCCGGGCCTGCGGCGGGTTGCCCGCGGAGTCGAGCGCGGGCGGGCGCAGCCAGCCGACGGGGCCGAGGCCCGCGTGATCGGACGGCGGGGCGGTCACGAAGGCGCCCTGCCCCAGGGCGCGCAGGTCCAGGTCGGCGTCGTCCCAGCCCATCCGGTAGAGCAGCTGCGGCAGCTCGGCCGCCGCGCCGGGGGCCACGAAGAACTGGGCCCGGCCGTCCGGGGTCGCGGTGACCGGACCGAGCGGCAGGCCCATCCGCTCCAGCCGGACCAGCGCCCGGCGGCCGGTCTCCTCCGACACCTCGATGACGTCGAAGCCGCGGCCCACCGGCAGCAGGACCGCCGCACCCGGGTACTGGCCCCAGGCCGCGGTGACCTCGTCCAGGGTGGCGCCCGCTCTGACGGTGGGGGCGAGCGGCAGGGGGTGGGCGCCCGGCGCGGGGCAGTCCGCGCGGCCGCAGGAGCAGGTGCGGGCGGGTGCCGCGGCCCGGGCACCGGGAACCACGTCCCAGCCCCACAGTCCGGTGTACTCCGCCACCGCCGTGCACTCCGACGTCCGCCCGCGGCGCCGGGCGCCGGAGCGGAATTCCTTGGTGCTGCGGCTGCTGCCGATCGTGAAGCCCATGCCCATGCCCCCTCCAACGGGTTGGATGCGCCGGTGGTTACGACGTCGGCGGGTGCGGGCCGGGTCCGGTTTCCGGCGATACGCCCGGCGCACTCCTCGCCGCGCGCGCCCCGAGCGCACTCCCGTCCAACCGATCGTTTTTGGCTCGCTGCCCAGTGAATCGCGCCTGGCGGTCGGCTTCTCCAAGTGAAGGGGTGGCGAATGGTGGCGTTTCGACGATCGGGCTCGCTCTCGGGGTGATCGTAGGATTACTTTCGGTGCACGAACCCGAACGGCGGACCCGAATGTGGTTATGCCGGAGGCAAGGCGTGAAGGACCTGTGAAGGTCCCCGGCGGCGCCCGCCGCCCCGGCCAGGGTTTCGTGAGGACAAACTGAGCGGATGGGGGCGTTCCAGTGAGCGGCAACGGCGCAAGCGGAACGAGCGGAGAACCGGATATCCCGGGCCCGGCCGCCCGCAACGAACAGCTGACCTCCTGGTTCGTGCGCAGCGGCTGGTCCAAGGGCGAACTCGCCCGTCAGGTGAACCGGCGCGCCCGGCAGATGGGCGCCCACCACATCAGCACCGACACCTCCCGGGTGCGCCGCTGGCTCGACGGCGAACAGCCCCGCGAGCCCGTCCCGCGCATCCTGTCCGAGCTGTTCTCCGAGCGGTTCGGCTCGGTCGTCGCCATCGAGCAGCTCGGCCTGCGCACCGCCCACCAGACCCCCTCCGTCTCCGGCGTGGACCTGCCCTGGGCCGGCCCCCAGACCGTCGAACTGCTCGGCGAGTTCTCCCGCAGCGACCTCATGCTGGCCCGTCGCGGCTTCCTCGGGACCTCCCTCGCCCTCTCCGCCGGCCCGGCCCTCATCGAGCCCATGCAGCGCTGGCTGGTCCCGGCCCCGCCCGCCGACCCGGCCGTCCGCGACCCCGGCTCCGGCGGTGCGCTGAGCGGCCACCGCCCGCCACGGCTGTCCGGACCGGAACTCGACCTCCTCGAAGCCACCACCGTGATGTTCCGCCAGTGGGACGCCCAGTGCGGTGGCGGACTGCGCCGCAAGGCCGTCGTGGGCCAGCTCCACGAGGTCACCGACCTGCTCCAGGAGGCCCACCCGGCCCCCGTCATGAGGCGGCTGTTCAAAGTCGCCGCCGAACTCGCCGAACTCGCCGGCTGGATGAGCTACGACGTCGGTCTGCACCCCACCGCGCAGAAGTACTTCGTCCTCGCGCTGCACGCCGCCAAGGAGGCCGGGGACAAGCCCCTCGGCTCGTACATCCTCTCCAACATGAGCCGCCAGATGATCCACCTCGGCCGCCCCGAGGACGCCCTGGAGCTCATCCACCTCGCCCAGTACGGCAGCCGCGACTGCGCCGGCCCCCGCACCCAGGCCATGCTGTATGCGATGGAGGCCCGCGCCTACGCCAACATGGGCCAGCCCAGCCGCTGCAAGCGGGCCGTCCGCATGGCCGAGGACACCTTCGGCGACATCGCCTTCGCCGCCGAGCCCGAGCCCGACTGGATCCGCTTCTTCACCGAGGCCGAGCTCAACGGCGAGAACTCCCACTCCTACCGCGACCTCGCCTACGTCGCAGGCCGCAGCCCCATGTACGCCTCCCTCGCCGAACCGGTCATGGAGCGGGCCGTCGAACTCTTCGGCAAGGACGAGGTGCACCAGCGCTCCTACGCCCTCAACCTCATCGGCATGGCCACGGTGCACCTGCTCCAGCGCGAGCCCGAGCAGGCCGTCGTCCTCGTCGACCGCGCCCTCGAAGTGGCCGGAAAGATTCGGTCCGAAAGGGTGAACAACCGGCTGCGGAAGACCGTCGACACCGCAGCCCGTGAGTACGGCGACGTCGCCGAGGTGGTCCGGCTCACCGACCACCTCGCCACCCGCCTCCCCGAGGCCGCGGAGGCCGTCTGACGGCCCCGCCCGGCCGCCCCCCGAGGCCCCGGCCGCGGCAGACACCCCGTGAAGCCCGATCAGGCTCCCCCAGCCAGGACTCCCGGGTGCTGCCGCGGCCGGTCCCCTTGAACGACGCGTTCATGGGCGCGTAACACGTCCGACCTCTTCGTCACGGGCGCGAAACATCGAGCGGCGCCGCCGGAAACCGGCCTGCGCGAATCTCATGGCCATTAACCGGCCAGCCCGGGATCCGGGCCCACCCCCGGCC
>NZ_JACBGN010000159.1 GCF_013401435.1 Streptomyces sp. BR123 | reverse complement strand
GGGCACAGTGGAGCCGGGCGGGTCCGGATCCGCCGGGCCGGGCGGGCCGGCACGGCCGCGTTTCGGGCTGCTGCGCCGACCCGCCCGGGCTGCCGGGACGCCGCTGGAGCTGCTGCTGTGCCACCCCGACGGCCGGGTGCGGGAGGCGGCGCTCGGCGCGAGGCACACCCCGCTGCCGCTGCCGCTCGTGGTGATCCGCTGCACCGACTGGGTTCCGCAGGTGCGTACGCGCGCCCGTCGGGTGCTGGTCAGGGCACTGGCCGCCGACGCCCGGTACACCGTCCCCACCGCGGCCCCGCTGGTCCTGCGGCTGGGCGGGCGGGAGCAGGGCGGCTGGGCGGTGGAACTCTTCGAGGCCGCCCTGCGGCTCCGGCAGCCGCGCTACGGGCAGTGGTGGGAGGTCGGCCTGCTCACGGGCCCGCCGTCCCGCAAGGAGGCGGACGCGATCCTGGCCGGGCTGCGCCTCGCGGCGGATCTGCCGACCCGCCGCTTCGCCGCCCGCATCACCCTCGCCCGCGGCCTGCTGGACCTGCCGGGGATCGCCCGACAGGCCGCCGCCGAACGCGATCCGGGCACGGCCCGCCTGTGGGCCGACACCGCCCTGAAGGCACTGGCGGCAGCCGGAGCCGGCACCCCGGCCGCCGACACGGCGATCGACGCGCTGCTCACCAGTCCCCTCGCCACGGTGCGCTCGGCCGGGGTCACCGCCCTGCGCGCGGCCGGGCGGGCGGCCGAGGCCGAGCGGCACCTCGCCGACCGCTCCGCCCTGGTAAGGGCCTGCGCGCGCTGGCTCCTCGGCCAGGACGGCGGCGACCCGCACGCCCGCTACCGCCGGCTGGTCGCCGATCCGGTCGGCCCGTCCCCGTACGCGGTGGCCGGCCTCGCCGAATGCGGCCGCGCCGAGGACGTGCCGCTGCTGCGGGAGCTGCTCGGGCACCCCGCCGGCCGGGTGCGCGCCGCCGCGCTGGCCGGGCTGCGGCAGCTCGACGCCACCCCGGACGAGGCGGACCTGCTCGCGCTGCTGGACGACCCGGCCCCGTCCGTGGCCCGCGAGGCCTGCCTGGCCCTGCTCCCGATGGCCGGCCGGCTCGACCCCGGCCCGCTGGCCGCCCGCTGCACCCCGCGGGCGGCCCTGCACGTCCGCCGGGCGGCGTTCCGGCTGCTGCGCGCGCGGGGCGGGATCGAGGCGCTGCGGGCGGCGGTGGCCCTGTCCAGGGACTGGGAGCCGAAACTGCGCGAGGCGGCGCGGGCGACCGTACGCGGCTGGCACCGGCAGCCCGCCCGGTTCACCGGGGAGGCGGACCGGGCCGAGACCGCCGCCCTGCTGCGCAGGTTCGCGCGCCTGTTCGGCACGGACGAGTCGGCCGTCCGGCGCGCGTTCCCCTGGTCGGGCAAGCTCAAATCCCGCTCCCCGCAGGGAGGGTGAGGCCGAATAATGCCCCCATGGGAAAGCTCTACGCACACATGGACGGCCGACTCCGCACGTTCATCGAGGAACAGCCGGTCTTCTTCACCGCGACGGCACCGCTGGCGGCGGACGGCCACGTCAACCTGTCCCCCAAGGGCCGCAAGGGGACCCTCGTCGTCCTCGACGAACTGACGCTCGCCTACCTCGACTTCGGCGGCAGCGGCGCCGAGACCATCGCCCACGTGCGGGAGAACGGCCGGATCACCCTGATGTGGTGCTCGTTCGACAGCCGGCCGACGATCGTGCGGGTGCACGGCCGGGCCGAGGCCGTCTTCCGCGACGACCCCCGCTGGGAGGAGCTGATCGGGCGGTTCGCGCAGGCCGACGGTCCGGGCGCGCGGGCGGTCATCGTCGTGCGCGCGCTGCGGGTCTCCGACTCCTGCGGGTACGCCGTCCCGTTCATGGAGTACGAGGGTGAGCGCGACCTCCATGCGGAGTACTTCGGGCGGAAGACGGACGAGGAGTTCGCCGCGTACTGCGAGCGGAAGGAGTACGTCGGGGTGAGTGTCGACGGCCTGCCTGCGCTGCCGCTGCCCCTTCCTCCGCGTACCGTCTGACATGTGCTGCGTACCGCTCTCGCCACCGGCTCACTGATCGTCACCGCCCTCCTCCCCCCGGGCCATCCGCCGCTGCCGGACCGGCTCGCCGACACCGGCGGCGGGAGCCAGCTCATCACCGCCGTCGCGCCCGCCCCCGGAGCCACCACCGGGCGGGTGGTGTGGTGGGAGCGGCTGGCGGGGCACTGGTTCGAGAAGGGCAGCGCCGAGGCCCGGTTCGGGGCGAAGGGCCTGACCGACGGCGCGACCCGTGTCCAGGGCACGAACACCACCCCGACCGGCCTGTACGCCCTCCCCTACGCCTTCGGGATCCGCCGGGCGCCGGCCGGGACGGAGTACACCTACCGGCGGGTGAAGCGCGACTCCTGGTGGTGCCAGGACGTCGCGTCGGCCAGCTACAACCGCTGGGTGGAGCCGCTGCCGGCGGACTGCGCGCCCGGCGAGTCCGAGCACCTCGTGACGTACGCCCGGCAGTACGCGCACGGGATGGTCATCGCCTACAACTACGACCTCCCGGTCCGCGGCCGGGGAGCGGGGATCTTCCTGCACGTCAACGGCAAGGGTGCGACGGCGGGTTGTGTGTCCGTCCCGCTGCATGCGATGCGCGCGATCCTCCGCTGGGCCGATCCCCGGCGCCGCCCGCACATCGCGATCGGCACGCAGACGGGCGACCTGGCGATCACCCGCTACTGACGGCCGCGGACGAGGGCGCCCGCGGAACCGGTCGGGCGGTCCCGCGGAACCGGATCCGTCAGCCTTCCTTCTGGGCCAGGCGGAGCATGTGGTCGGCGAGTGCCTGGCCGCCCGCCGGATCGCGGCTGATGAGCATCAGCGTGTCGTCGCCGGCGATCGTGCCGAGGACGGCGTGCAATTCGGCCTGGTCGATCGCCGAGGCGAGGAACTGCGCGGCACCCGGCGGGGTGCGCAGGACGACGAGGTTCGCGGAGGCCTCCGCCGAGATCAGCAGTTCACCGGAGAGGCGCCGCATGCGCTCCTCCTTCGCCGACTCGCCGAGCGGGGCCTGCGGGGTGCGGAAGCCGCCCTCGCTGGGCACCGCGTAGATCAGCTCGCCGCCGGTGTTGCGGATCTTCACCGCGCCCAGCTCGTCGAGGTCGCGGGAGAGCGTCGCCTGGGTGACGCTCAGCCCGTCGTCCGCGAGCAGTTTGGCCAGCTGGCTCTGGGAGCGGACCGGCTGCCGGTTCAGGATGTCCACGATCCGGCGGTGGCGGGCGGTGCGGGTCTGGGGGACGGAAGGCCCGCCCCCCGGCTCCGCGTTGGAGGAGGCCCCCCACTGCTCGTTGTCCTGCGCCTGACTCATCGTCGTCTCATTCCCCGGCTCGTCCGTCCCCGTTGGCTGCATCGAGGATGCCGGGCAGAGCCTGGACGAACGCGTCCGCCTCGGCCTCGGTGAGCACGTACGGGGGCATGAGCCGTACGACGTCGGGGGCGGGCGCGTTGACCAGGAAGCCGGCGTCCTGGGCCGCCTGCTGCACCTGCGGTGCGTACGGCCCGGTCAGCACGATACCCAGGAGGAGGCCCTCGCCCCGGACATGGGAGACCAGCGGGTGGCCGTCGCCGCCGCCGAGGCCCTCGATTCCGGAGCGGAGCCGCTCGCCGCGGGCCTTGACCCGGTCGAGGAGCCCCTCGGCGGCGATGGTGTCGAGGACGGCGAGGCCGGCGGCGCAGGCGACGGGGTTCCCGCCGAAGGTGGTGCCGTGCTGGCCGGGCCGGAGGAGGTCGGCGGCCGGCCCGAACGCGGCGACGGCGCCGATCGGCAAGCCGCCGCCGAGGCCCTTCGCGAGCGTGACGAGGTCGGGGTCGACTCCCTCGTGGGCCTGGTGCTCGAACCAGTGGCCGCAGCGCCCGATGCCGGTCTGCACCTCGTCGAGGACGAGGAGGGTGCCGGTGGCGCGGGTGATCTCCCGGGCGGCCCTGAGGTAGCCGGCGGGCGGTACGACGACGCCGTTCTCGCCCTGGATCGGCTCGATGACGACGAGCGCGGTCTCCTCGGTGACGGCGGCCCGCAGGGCCTCGGCGTCACCGTACGGGACGTGCGTGACGTCACCCGGCAGCGGCCGGAACGGGCCCTGCTTGGCGGGCTGGCCGGTGAGCGCGAGGGCGCCCATGGTCCGGCCGTGGAAGCCGCCCGAGGTGGCGACCATGTGCGTCCGCCCGGTCAGCCGACCGATCTTGAAGGCGGCTTCGACGGCCTCGGCTCCGGAGTTGCAGAAGAAGATCCGGCCGGGGCGGCCGAAGAGCTGGAGCAACCGCTCGCCGAGGGCGAGGACGGGCTCGGAGGCGTAGAGGTTGGACACGTGGCCGAGGGTGGAGACCTGGGCGGTCACGGCGGCGACGATCGCGGGGTGGGCGTGGCCGAGGGCATTGACGGCGATGCCGCCGACGAAGTCGGTGTACTGCCTGCCGTCGGCGTCCCATACCTGGGCCCCCTCGCCGCGGACGAGGGCCACGGCGGGCGTGCCGTAGTTGGCCGTCAGCGTGCCCTGCCAGCGGGCCGCGTACTCCTGATTGGCGGTCACGACTGCTCCCCTCCCTTTGCGGTGGCCTCCTGCGGGCCCTGCAGACCGTGCGGGTCCTGCGGAGCCTGCGGGTCCGGCACGACCATCGTGCCGATCCCCTCGTCGGTGAAGATCTCCAGCAGGATCGAGTGCTGGACGCGCCCGTCGATCACGCGGGCGGTGCGCACCCCGTTGCGTACGGCGTGCAGGCAGCCCTCCATCTTGGGCACCATGCCGCTGGAGAGCTCCGGCAGCAGCTTCTCCAGTTGGCTGACGGTGAGCCGGCTGATCACCTCGTCGCTGTGGGGCCAGTCGGCGTACAGGCCCTCGACGTCGGTGAGGACCATCAGCGTCTCGGCTCCGAGCGCGGCGGCGAGCGCGGCGGCGGCGGTGTCGGCGTTGACGTTGTAGACGTGCCCGTCGTCGGCGCTGCGCGCGATGGACGAGATCACCGGGATCCGTCCGTCGGCGAGCAGGGCCTCGATGGCGCCCGTGTCGATGGCGGTGATCTCGCCGACCCGGCCGATGTCCACCTGCTCCCCGTCGATCTCGGGCATGTGCCGGACCGCGGAGATGGTCTGGGCGTCCTCGCCGGTCATGCCGACGGCGAAGGGACCGTGCTGGTTGAGCAGGCCCACCAGCTCGCGCTGGACCCGGCCGGCGAGCACCATCCGGACGACGTCCATGGCCTCCGGGGTGGTCACCCGCAGGCCCGCCTTGAACTCGCTGACCAGGCCCTCCTTGTCGAGCTGGGCGTTGATCTGGGGGCCGCCGCCGTGCACGACGACCGGGCGGAGCCCGGCGTGCCGCAGGAAGACCACGTCCTGCGCGAACGCGGCCTTGAGCTCGTCGTTCACCATGGCGTTGCCGCCGAACTTGACGACGACGGTCTTGCCGTGGTGGCGGGTCAGCCAGGGCAGGGCCTCGATGAGGATCTGCGCCTTGGGGAGGGCGGTGTGCTTCCGCGCGGTGCCGGTCATGAGCTGTAGGCGCTGTTCTCGTGGACGTACTCGGCGGTCAGGTCGTTGGTCCAGATCACGGCGGACTCGCCGCCGCTGCACAGGTCGGCGGTGATCCGCACCTCGCGGTCCTTCATGCTGACCAGGTCGCGGTCCTCGCCGACGGAGCCGTTCTTGCAGACCCACACGCCGTTGATGGCGACGTTCAGCCGGTCGGGGTCGAAGGCGGCCCCGGTGGTGCCGATGGCGGAGAGGACCCGGCCCCAGTTCGGGTCCTCGCCGTGGATGGCGCACTTGAGGAGGTTGTTGCGGGCGATGGACCGGCCGACCTCGACGGCGTCGTCCTCGCTGGCCGCGCCGACGACCTCGATGCGGATGTCCTTGTCGGCGCCCTCGGCGTCGCCGATCAGCTGGCGGGCGAGGTCGTCGCAGACGGTCCGCACGGCCTCCGCGAAGTCCTCGTACGCCGGCACCTGCCCGGAGGCGCCGGAGGCGAGCAGCAGCACGGTGTCGTTGGTGGACATGCAGCCGTCGGAGTCGACCCGGTCGAAGGTGCTGCGGGTGGCGGAGCGCAGCGCCCGGTCGAGGGTGGTGCTGTCCAGGTCGGCGTCGGTGGTGAGGACGACGAGCATGGTGGCCAGGCCGGGGGCGAGCATGCCGGCGCCCTTGGCCATGCCGCCCACGGTCCAGCCTTCCCGCGTGACCGCGGCGGTCTTGTGGACGGTGTCGGTGGTCTTGATGGCGATGGCGGCCGCCTCGCCGCCGTCGGCGGAGAGGGCGGCGACGGCGGTGTCCACACCGGGCAGCAGCTTGTCCATGGGGAGCAGGACGCCGATCAGTCCGGTGGAGGCGACGGCCACCTCGCCGGCGTTGTGCTCGCCGCCGAGGGCCTGGGCGACCTTCTCGGCGGTGGCGTGCGTGTCCTGGAAGCCCTTGGGGCCGGTGCAGGCGTTGGCGCCGCCGGAGTTGAGGACGACCGCGCTGACGGCGCCGCCGCGCAGGACCTGCTCGGACCACTGGACGGGGGCGGCCTTGACGCGGTTGGAGGTGAAGACGCCGGCCGCGGCCAGGCGGGGCCCGTTGTTGACCACGAGGGCGAGGTCCGGGTTGCCGTTCTCCTTGATCCCCGCGGCGATGCCCGCCGCGGTGAATCCCTGTGCTGCCGTGACCGTCACTGCGTCTCCTCGTTCGCTTCTTCCGTCGTCGTCCGCAGCCCGGCGGCTGCGCATGGGGCGCTGGGTACGGCGCTCACGGTGCGACTCCGATCGTGGACAGCCCCAGGCTCTCGTGGAGCCCGAGGGCGATGTTCATGCTCTGGACCGCGCCGCCGGCGGTTCCCTTGGTGAGGTTGTCGATGGCGCTGATCGCGATGATCCGCTGTGCGGCCTCGTCGTGGGCGACCTGGATCTGAACGGCGTTGGAACCGTGGACGGATGCCGTCGCCGGCCACTGGCCCTCGGGCAGGAGGTGGACGAAGGGCTCGTCCGCGTACGCCTTCTCGTACGCGGCGCGCAGCGCGTCGGCGGTGGTGCCGGGGAGGGCCTTGGCGGAGCAGGTGGCGAGGATGCCCCGGGACATGGGCGCGAGGGTGGGGGTGAAGGAGACGGAGACGCGCTGCCCGGCGATCGGCGACAGGTTCTGCACCATCTCCGGTGTGTGCCGGTGACCGCCGCCCACGCCGTACGGGCTCACCGACCCCATGACCTCGGAGCCGAGCAGGTGCGGCTTGAGGGCCTTGCCGGCGCCGGAGGTGCCGGTCGCGGCGACGATCACCGCTTCCGGTTCGGCGAGCCGGTCCGCGTAGGCCGGGTAGAGGGCGAGGGAGACCGCGGTCGGGAAGCACCCGGGGACCGCGATGCGCTTGGACCCCTCCAGCGCGGCGCGGCCTCCGGGCAGTTCGGGCAGCCCGTAGGGCCAGGTGCCGGCGTGGGGTGCTCCGTAGAACCTGTCCCAGTCCGCGGAGTCCTTCAGCCGGTGGTCGGCGCCCATGTCGACGACGAGCACGTCCGGGCCGAGCTCGGCGGCGACGGCGGCGGACTGCCCGTGGGGCAGGGCCAGGAAGACGACGTCGTGGCCGGCGAGGACCTCGGGCGCGGTCGGCTCCAGGACGCGTCCGGCGAGCGGGACCAGGTGCGGCTGCAGGGAGCCGAACCGCTGGCCGGCGTTGGAATGGCCGGTGAGCGCGCCGATCTCCACCTCGGGGTGGGCCAGGAGCAGGCGCAGGAGCTCACCGCCCGCGTATCCGCTCGCTCCGGCCACCGCTGCACGTACCACCATCGGACCCTCCTCTTGGATGGCATGACTATACGTACCGCTGCAGTTTTATGCAATGACACCCCGCTCGTACCGCGCTGACCTGCCGAGACCGAGCGCTTCAGTTCGCCCCTTGGCGGTTGAGGCGGCCCGCCTGCGTCAGTGTTGGCCCGCAGGGCAGCCACCCCGTTCACCTGCCGAGTCTTCCGGAAAGTCGCACGGAAGGCAGCGCGAGCGCCTCGCCCTCCGGACCGGCCACGGATCACCCGCGCGATCCCCTGAGGAAGCCTCGGCCCCGCCTGAGCGTCTCGGTTGGCCAGACGGGCCAACTGAGACGAGTCACAGAGGTGTGACTGAGCGCTGTACCTGGCCAGACCGGCCAGGTACAGCGCTCAGCTGCGGTCGGTGAACCGCGTCGTCGAGAGCGGCCGGACGGCGTCAGTGCCGGGACGCTCCGAGGGTCTCGTCGGCCGTCGCGAAGCGGTGCTCCGTTGGCTTCAGCACTTCGTAGAGGTAGCCGAAGTACTCCGTTTCCGCCGTTCCCGTGAGCACCGCCAGCAGGAAGGCGAGGCACCCCATGCCGTGGTGCTCCCACAGTGGGCCGCGCCCTTCGTTGTAGAGCACGGTCCACTCGTCGGGGTGCTGGCCGGGCCGCGCCAGCCAGTACAGGAACGCGCCTGTGCCCTCCTCGAACGCCCACGGCAGGACCCGCGCCCCCGCCTCCAGCAGGCCGACGGGCTTCGCCTCGAACTGCCACAGGCCGGCCAGGATCTCGTCCCGTTCCTTCGTCTGCGCGTGCAGGTCACAGTCGACGTAGGCGGAGCCGGGGACGAGCAACCAGATCGTATCGTCGAAGATGCCGTCGCCATATGTCTCGACGAGCTGCTTGTAGTCGGCGGGCAGAGCCACACCCAGGGCGCGCTCGGCCTGTGCCCAGTCCACCGCGGGCGGCGGTTCGGCGGGCGGCGGGCAGAGGCGGCGGAGGGCATCGAGGGCGATCATGGAACCGACGCTACTGGACCCCCATCCGCGGGTGGGTCGGCAGGGCAGGCGAGGACCCGCATCGCTCGGCCGCCGGCCCGGGGAGACCGGCCGGGAACAGGATCTGCGCCTCGGCCGCGGTCAGCCCGGTCAGCCGCGTGCGGTAGCCGTCGAGCAAGGCGTACCCGCCCGCGTGCTCCCTCACCCCACGACCGGCACGCCCGCCGCGATCAGCGCCTGCACATCCCGGTACACCGTACGCACCGACACCTCGAGCACCGCCGTCGGCTCATCGGCGGTCATCCGGCCGCGGTTTTGCAGCAGGAGCAGAGGTGCGAGAAGTCGACCAGCGCGCAGGGTCGGAAATCTACGGCCGGTCCCCTGACACAGGATGTCAGGGGACCATTCCTAGCGTCTGCGGCATGACGAACAACGACTTCGCGTCCTTCACCGGCACCTACGACGTCGCCAACCGCTGGCGCAAGGACTTCCTCGACCCGACGGAGGGCAACGACCGTTGGGAGGAGTTCCCCGGCATCACCCGCGCCTCCTGCCACTTCGACGGCGCCGCCAGCTTCGACGAGATCGAATTCCCGACCAAGGGCTTCTCCGGACTGACCCTGCGGCTGTTCGACCCGGCGACCGCGCAGTGGTCGCTGTACTGGGCCAGCAAGCGCACCGGCACCCTCTTCCCACCCGTCACCGGCAGCTTCGGCGCTGATGGCACCGGCGTCTTCCACGGCGACGACGAGCACGACGGCCGCAAGGTCAAGGCGCGCTTCGTCTGGTCCGGCATCACCACCGACCGCGCCCACTGGGAGCAGGCATTCTCCCTCGACGACGGGCGGACCTGGATCACCAACTGGCACATGGACTTCACCCGGCGCACGGCCACAGACCGCGTCGTCTGAAGGCGGCGGCGATGCCTTCGCGGTCTCCTCACCGGACGTCAGAGCCGGACAGTCGGCCCGACTCCTGAGTGCCCCGGTCGGCGAACCTCGCCAACCGTGGCGTTCAGTCACGCTGGCCTGCGGCTGAGCGGGGCGGCGGTCCGCGGAGCACGTCAGGCGTCGCCGACGGCACGGCGAATCGCGTCGAGCGAGCGGGCCACGTCCTCTTCGGTGGTCGACCAGTTGCTCACGGAGATCCGCATGACGCGGCGGCCGTGCCAGGTGGAGCCGCTGATCCAGGTGTCGCCCTCGTCGAGCAGCCGGGCGAGGACCCGGTCGGTGCGGTCGTCGCTGCCGAAGTCGGCGCAGACCTGGGTGAAGGCCACCTCGTTGAGGACGGTCGCGCCGTCGATCCCGGCGATGCCGTCGGCGAAGGCGCAGGCGTGCCGGCACAGCCGGTCGACCAGGTCCGCCACCCCCGACCGGCCGAGGGACCTGAGGACGGCCCACACGGGGAAGGCCCTGCCGCGCCGGGAGAGTTCGGGGACCTTGTCGACCGGGTCGCCCTGCTCGTCGTGGATGAGGTAGTCGCCGCGCTGGCCCATCGCCGCCCGCAGCGCGGACGGGTCCCGCACGATGGCGAGGCCGCAGTCGTAGGGGACGTTCAGGGTCTTGTGGGCGTCCGTCGCCCAGGAGTCGGCGGCCGCGCAGCCGTCCGTGAGGTGCGCGTGCGCCGGGGAGGCCGCCGCCCACAGTCCGAAGGCGCCGTCCACGTGCACCCAGGCGTCCGCCTCGCGGGCGGCGCGGATCGCCGCGGGGAAGGGGTCGAAGGCACCGGAGTGGATGTCCCCGGCCTGCAGGACCACGATCGTCGGGCCCGGCCCGCCCCCGGCCAGGGCGCGCCGCAGGGCCTCGGGGTCGATGCGCCCCTGGCCGTCCGCCCGCACGGTTTCGGGGACGCCGAGTCCCAGGTAGCGCAGCGCCATGTCGACGGCGATGTGGCGGTCGGCGCCGGTGACGACGCGGACGGGCGGCCCGCCGGCGATCCCGTCGCGGGCGGCGCTCCAGCCGGCGGCCCGCAGCACCGCGTCCCGGCCGGCCGCGAGGCAGGTGAAGTTCGCGGTGGTCGCGCCGGTGGTGAAGCCGACGGCGCTGTGGTCCGGCAGGCCCAGCAGGTCGAGCAGCCAGGTGCTCGCGATGTCCTCGGCCGCCGCGTAGGCGGGCGAGACGGCGCGCATCACGCAGTTCTGGTCCCACGCGCTGACCAGCCAGTCCGCGGCCAGCGCGGCCGGTTCCGTGCCGCCGACCACGAAGCCGTGGAAGCGGCCGCTGGGGAAGGCGGTCAGACCCGGCTCACAGGCCTCGGCCATCAGGTCGACGACGTCCGCGGGCACGCCGGGGCCGTCGGGCAGCTCGGCACCGAGGGCCCGCACGACCTCGTCGACCGAGGCGCTTGCGGGCACCCGCCGCTCGGACAGGCTCGCCAGCCAGCGCACGGCATGGCCGTGCGCCCGTCGGAGCGCGGCCTCGCGCGCGTCCATACCTCGTACTGTGGGGCGGCGGCCCCGTCCCCGCAAGCGCGCCCGGCCTCGGCCGCCGGCCCTCAGGTCAGGGCGTGGCGGACCCATACGTTCGGTTCGACGTACGCCGCGTAGCCCTGGTCCGGGTCGCAGTGGACCGGTGTGAGGGCCCCGGGCACCCGGACCGGGCCGGCCGTGTCGAAGGGCAGGCCCGTCCAGGCGCGCCACTCGTCCAGGGATCCGGTGACCGTCATCGACAGCGGCGCGATCGAGTCGATCACCCCGCCGGCGCGGACGTGGACGCGCAGCCACGGGTCGTGGGGCAGGCCGTCCTCGCGGGTGCGGTACGCGTACTCCCGGATCGGCGTGTCGGGCTCGGCCGGCTTGCCGCTGGGCCGGACCGGGGCCACCACCTCGGTGAAGCCGCGGGCCCGGGCGTTGTCCCGCATCGCGGCCAGCATCCGCCCGGACAGGCCCTCGCCCTGCCGAGCGCTGTCGACGCTGATCTCGACCGCGCTCACCGTGTCGGGCTCGATGCCGCGCCGCAGGTCGGAGAAGGCCCACAGGAAGACCTGGTCCCAGCCGCGGGCCGGCAGGACCCCGTCCCGGCCGGGCGCGTGCAGCGCGAACGGCACGCTGAACCCGCGGGCGACCACCGTGTCGCCGTCCAGGGCGATCAGCACGTACTCGGGCAGCTCCGCCACCAACCGCGGGTACAGCAGCCAGGCGAGGGAGTCGTTGCCCGTGAACTCGGGCCAGGAGTCCTCCATGTCGTACAGCCGCTCGGCGAGTTCGGGGCGCCCGGCGATCGTGGTGATCTCGATTCCGTTCATGTGCGCAGGCTAGGGGCGTTCCGACGGCGCCTCCACCGGATTACGAGGGGGCTTGGAGCGCCAGGTGCCAATGCCCCGACCAGCCGGTCAGGGTGACGGTGGACAGCGGTGGGACGTCGACGTTCCAGTACGTCTGCGGGGCGGCCCGCAGCGCGTACACCAGGGCTGCCCGGACCACCGAGGGTTCGGCGACCGCGACGATCGCGCCCCCGTCGTCGGCGGGCCGGGTGTCGAGCCAGCCGCCGATGCGGGAGATGAAGGCGAGGAGGGACTCGCCGCCGTGCGGGGTGGCGAGCGGGTCGCTGAGCCAGAGCTCGACCCCGCCGGGTTCGCGGGCGGCCACCTCGGCCAGGGTCAGGCCCCGCCAGCGGCCCATGTCGCACTCGCGCAGCGCGGGCTGGGCGAGCGGCGCGTACCCGAGGGCCCGGCCGGTGGCCCGGCTGCGCGGACCGGGCGAGCAGTAGCGCAGTTCGGCGGCGCCCAGGGGCACCAAGCCGTGCGCGGCGGCGGACAGGGCACGCCAGCCCTCGTCGTCCGGCGGGCGGTCGTCGTCGAAGCGCTCGGCGAGCAGCGAGGAGCCACGGGCTGCGGCGACGAGCGAAACCCGAACGTTCATGCGGCGATGGTGGGCTGCGTACCGCACCGGGTCAAGCGTCCGGAGGGTCAGGCGTCCGGACCTGCGGTTCCGGCCTGCTCCTCCCCGAGCCCGCTGCGCAGCCGCTGCACGGCCTCGCCCAGCTCCGCCGCGCCGGACACCCCGGCGAAGCTCAGCCGTACGTAAGGACCAGGCGGTTCCGCGCAGAAGTACGGGCGCCCGGGCGTGACCGCGACGCCGGCCCGCAGGGCGGCGGCCGCGAAGGCCAGGTCGTCGCCCTCCCCGCCGGGCCGGACCCACAGCTGGAAGCCGCCGGACGGCAGCCGGTCCAGCCGCAGCCCGGGCAGCCCGCGGCGCAGTGCGCCGGCCAGCAAGTCGCGCCGGTGCCGCAGCTCGGCGGCGACCGTGCGCAGGTGGCGCGGCCAGGCGGGGGCGCCGACGAGTTCGAGGGCGGCCTCCTGGAGCGGGCGGGGGACGAAGAAGCTGTCCACGACCTGGATGGCGCGCAGCCGGTCGCAGACGGGGCCGCGGGCGGCGAGCGCGCCCACCCGCAGACTCGGGGAGGTGATCTTGGTCAGTGACCGGACGTGCACCACGACCCCGTCGCGGTCCTCGGCGGCCAGGGTCGGGGGCAGCGGCGCGGCGTCCTCGTGAGCGAGGGCGCGGGCGTAGTCGTCCTCCACGACGAACGCCCCTGCCTCCCTGGCGATCCGCAGCACCTCGGCCCGCCGGTCGGGGGCCAGCACCGCACCGGTGGGGTTCTGGAAGAGCGGCTGGCATACGAACACCCGGGCCCCGGTGGCTTCGAACGCGGCGGCCAGCAGCTCCGGCCGGACACCGTCCGCGTCGACGGGGACGGGCACGGGCCGGCACCCGGAAGCCCGGGCAATCGACAGCAGCCCGGGATAGGTCGGCGACTCGACCAGGATCGGCGCCCCCGGCGGGGCCAGCGCGCGTACGGCGGTGGTCAGCGCGCTCTGCCCGCCCGCGGTGACCAGCACGTCGGCGGCGGACACGGAACCGCCGATCTCCCGGGCGAACCAGTCGCGCAGCTCGGTCAGCCCCTCCATGGGCGGCCTCCCCCAGGCGCCGGGGCGCCGCCCGGCCCGGGCCAGGGCGGCGGCCATGGCCCGCTCGGGCTGGAGCGAAGGGTGCAGGTAGCCGCCGTTGAGCTCGATGACCCCGGTCGGCGGCGCCGCCAGGGAGTTGAGCACACCGGAGGCGTCCACGGAGCGGGGGATCACCTCTCCGGCGCCCTCCGCGCTGAGGGCCACCGCCTGCCAGGAGGTGTCGCCGGGCGCGGGTTCGGCGGCTCGGGGGCCGGCCCGGTAGGCGCCGGCGCCGGGCCGGGTGACCACGAGGCCTTCGGCGGCGAGCTGGGCGAGGGCGCGGGAGACGGTGACGGGGCTGACCCGGAAGCGCTCCACCAGGGCCCGGCTCGACGGCAGCTTTCCACCCACCGAGTAGCGGTTCAGCTCGGAACGCAGGACATCCGCCAGTTCTGCCACACTGCTACGCTCGTACATGAGTGCACAGAATAGCGCTACCTCCTCCAGCTCGATAGCGGTCGGCACCCCGGCGGACACTCCGGCCGACACCCCGGCGGACACTCCGGTCGGCGCCCGGGCCGCTGTTCCGGTCGGCGCCCGGGCCCGGACCTCGTCCGGCACCGCATCCGGCACCGCGCTCGCCGCCCTCGGCGTCGTCGCCTTCTCCCTGACCTTCCCCGCCACTGCCTGGGGCCTGGAGGGCTTCGGCCCCTGGAGCTTCGTCTCGGTGCGCAGCGTGCTCGCCGCGCTGATCGCGGGGGCCTTCCTGCTGGCCGGACGGGTCCCGCTGCCGGCCCGCGAGCACTGGGCGGGACTGGCGGTGGTCGTCGCGGGCGTGGTCGTCGGCTTTCCGCTGCTCACCACCCTGGCACTGACCACCTCCACCACCTCGCACGCCGCCGTCGTGGTCGGGCTGCTGCCGCTCACCACGGCCGCCCTGTCGGCCCTGCGCACCGGGGTGCGGCCCTCGCGCCGGTTCTGGGCCGCGGCCGTCGCCGGGGCCGCCGTGGTACTCGGCTTCACCCTCGCCGAGAGCGGCGGCTCGCTCTCGGCCGGCGACGGGTTCCTGTTCGGGGCCCTGCTGGCCTGCGCCGCCGGCTACACCGAGGGCGGGCGGCTGGCCCGCGCCATGCCGGGGTGGCAGGTCATCGGCTGGGCGCTGGTGCTGGCCCTGCCGCTCACGGTGGCCGGTTCCGCGCTGGGGCTGGCGTACGAGCCGGTGCGGCTGACCGTGCACGGGCTGGCCGGGCTGGCGTGGGCGGCGGCCGGCTCCACCTTCCTGGGCCTGTACGTCTGGTACCGGGGCATGGCGGAGATAGGCGCCCCGCGGGCCAGCCAGCTCCAGCTGGCCCAGCCGCTGCTGACCCTGGTGTGGTCGGTGGCCCTGCTGGGTGAGCGGCTGTCGCCCGCCGCCCCGGCGGCCGCGTGCGCGGTGCTGGTCTGCATTGCCCTCACCCAGCGGGCTTAATCCGGACCATTCGCCGTAAACTGACGTCACCGGATCCAGACCGCCTCCGAGGAGGTCAGCTTATGCACGCGACCGAAGGCGACCAGCTGGTGCAGCACGGCAGAGTCGTGGGGCAGCACGACAAGGTCGGCGAGATCACTCAGGTACTGGGCGAAAACGGCAGCCCGCCCTACCGGGTCCGTTTCCCCGACGGCCACGAAGCCCTGATGTCCCCGGGTCCCGACTGCGTGGTGAAGCACCCGGAGGAGCCCCGGCACTGATGCGGCGTCCCGGCGGCCCGGCGCCTCAGCGGGGCGGCACCGCCGTCGGGTAGTGGTCGGCGACGACCCTGGCCATCGCTCCATTGGGGTCCGCGGCCACCTGCTTCGCGGAGAAGTAGGCATGGCCGCGGACCTCGGCGTACCGGCGCGCGAAGGTGAGGTGTCGGGACAGCTCGGCCGGGTCGCGCCAGGCAGCCGTCGCACTGCCCGCATCGCAGCGGTACAGGGCCTCCCCGATGTACAGGTCGACACCCGTCCCGGCCACGGTCTGCGCCCACCACGGGACGAGCTTCGCGTAGTCGGCCGCCGGGTTGCCGATGTGCCAGTACACCTGCGGCACGACGTAGTCGATCCAGCCCTCCCGCACCCATGTGCGGGTGTCCGCGTACAGGTCGTCGTACGTGGCGAGGGACCGGGTGTCCGAGCCGAGCGGATCCCGGTCCCGGTTGCGCCAGACCGCGAACGGGCTGATGCCGAACCGGGCCGAGGGGCGCACCGACCGCACCCGCTCGGACATCTCCCGGACGAGGGTGTCGATGTTGGAGCGGCGCCAGTCGGCGCGCGTGGCGAAGCCGGCGCCGTGGCGCGCGTACGCGTCGTCGTCGTCGAAGTACTGGCCGGCGACGGGGTACGGGTAGAAGTAGTCGTCCCAGTGCACCCCGTCCACCGCGTAGCGGGAGACGGCGTCGAGCATGGCCTCCTGCACGAAGGCGCGCACCTCGGGAAGTCCGGGGTTGTAGTACAGCTTGCCGCCGTACGGGACCGTCCAGCCGGGGTTGCGGCGCGCCGGGTGCGAGGACGCGAGGCGCGTGGGGTCGGCGTGGTTGTTCGCGACCCGGTACGGGTTGAACCAGGCGTGCAGTTCGAGCCCCCGGGCATGGGCGTCTGCGACGGCTGTGCCGAGCGGGTCCCAGCCGGGGTCGACGCCCTGCCGGCCCGTCAGCCACTGCGACCAGGGCTCCCGGGCGGCGGGCCACATCGCGTCGGCGGTGGGCCTGACCTGGAGGAACACCGCGTTCAGGCGGTGTGCGACGGCGGCGTCGAAGAGGGAGGCCAGCTCGTCGCGCTGTTCCCCCGCGTCCAGCCCGGCCGTGGAGGGCCAGTCCACGTTCGCCACGGAGGCGATCCACATGCCGCGGAACTCCGCGGCGGCCTTCCGCCGGGAGCCCGGCCGGCCCGCCGCCCCCGGCACCGCCCCGGCTCCTTCCGCCTGCGCGGCCCCACGGGCCGCCGGCGGCCGCCCCCGCACCGCCTCCGCCGCCGACTCCGCCGACTCCGCCGTCCGGGCCGGGCCGGCCGCGGCGGCGAACGCCCCCGCCG
>NZ_JACBGN010000158.1 GCF_013401435.1 Streptomyces sp. BR123 | reverse complement strand
CCCCCCGCGTACGCCTGCCGCATACGCCGCCGCGGGGCGCGTCGGGGGAGCCGCCCGCACCCCCGGTCACCAGCCGCGTCCCGGCTCGCAGGGTTCCCCGGTCCGGCCGCGTCCTGCGCCGTGACCCCCACTCCCGGCCGGGGGCAGCGGCACCTAAGATGACCTTCGGCGTGCCATTCGGCCCGCTCATCGCCGAGGACGGCGACATGGGAGGAAGCCCGGTGCGATTCCGGCGCGGTCCCGCCACTGTGAACCCGGCAGAGCAGCCGCCGACCCGGGTGAGTCAGGAACTCCCGCCGTCCTCAACTGCCCGGGGCGCGGAAACCCCGAGGAAGGCCTGCCGCCGCATGATCCTGCTGCTGTCGACGTCCGACACCGATCTGCTCAGCGCCCGAGCGGCCGCGGACGGCCCGGTGCCGTACCGGTTCGCGAACCCCTCCCGCCTTCACCTCGACGACCTCCCCGGCCTCCTCGACGGCACCGAGCTGGTCGTCGTACGCCTCCTGGGCGGCCTGCGCGCCTGGCAGGACGGCCTGGACCTGCTGCTGGCCGCCGAGCAGACCCGCCCCGTCGTCGTCCTGACCGGCGAACAGGCCCCGGACGCCCAGCTGATGGAGGCGTCGACGGTCCCGATCGGCATCGCGGCCGAGGCACACGCCTACCTGGCGCACGGCGGCCCCGCCAACCTGGAGCAGCTGGCCCGCTTCCTGTCCGACACCGTCCTGCTCACCGGGCACGGCTTCGAGCCGCCCGCCGCCGCCCCCACCTGGGGCGCCCTCCAGCGCCCGGTGCCGGCGAGCGCGGCGGCGGCCACGACGCCGCCCGTCCCCGCCCCGCGGATCGCGGTGCTCTACTACCGCGCCCACCAGATGAGCGGCAACACGGCCTTCGTCCACGCCCTGTGCGACGCGATCGAGGCGGCGGGCGGCTCCCCGATGCCGCTGTACGTGTCCTCCCTGCGCACCCCGGAGCCGGAGCTGCTGGCCACCCTGGAGGCGGCCGACGCGGTGATCACCACCGTGCTCGCGGCCGGCGGCACCCGCCCCGCGACCGCCTCCGCCGGCGGCGACGACGAGTCCTGGGACGCGGGCGCGCTCGCCCGCCTGGGCGTGCCGGTGCTGCAGGCCCTGTGCCTCACCGGTTCGCGCAGCGCCTGGGAGGAGAACGACGAGGGCCTGTCGCCGCTCGACGCCGCGACGCAGGTCGCCGTGCCCGAGTTCGACGGACGCCTGATCACCGTCCCGTTCTCGTTCAAGGAGTTCGACGAGGACGGCCTGCCCGCGTACGTGGCGGACCCCGAGCGGGCCGCCCGCGTCGCGGGGATCGCCGTACGCCACGCCCGGCTGCGGCACATCGCCCGCGGCGACAAGAAGATCGCGCTGGTCCTGTCCGCCTACCCCACCAAGCATTCGCGGATCGGCAACGCGGTCGGCCTCGACACCCCGGCCAGCGCGATGGTGCTGCTGCGCGCCCTCATCGACGGCGGCTACGACTTCGGCCCCGCCGAGGAGATCCCGGGCCTGGTGTCCGGTGACGGCGACGAGCTGATCCGCGCCCTGATCGAAGCCGGCGGCCACGACCAGGACTGGCTGACCGAGGAGCAGCTCGCCCGCAACCCGGTCCGCATCCCGGCCGCCGACTACCGGCGGTGGTTCGCCGAGCTGCCGGCCGAGCTGCGCGAACAGGTCGAGGAGCACTGGGGCCCGGCGCCCGGCGAGATGTTCGTGGACCGTTCGCAGAACCCGGACGGCGACATCGTCCTCGCGGCCCTGCGCCGCGGGAACCTGCTGATCCTGATCCAGCCGCCGCGCGGGTTCGGTGAGAACCCGATCGCGATCTACCACGACCCCGACCTGCCGCCCTCGCACCACTATCTGGCCGCGTACCGGTGGATCCAGGCCCGCGCCGAGGACGGCGGTTTCGGCGCCGACGCGATGATCCACCTGGGCAAGCACGGCAACCTGGAGTGGCTGCCGGGCAAGAACGCCGGCCTGTCCGCGGCGTGCGCGCCCGATGCCGCGCTCGGCGACCTGCCGCTCGTCTACCCGTTCCTGGTCAACGACCCGGGCGAGGGCACCCAGGCCAAGCGCCGCGTGCACGCCACCCTGGTCGACCACCTGGTGCCGCCGATGGCGCGCGCGGAGTCGTACGGCGACATCGCCCGCCTGGAGCAGCACCTCGACGAGTACGCGCAGATCAGCTCCATGGACCCGGCGAAGCTGCCCGCGATCCGCGCGCAGATCTGGACGCTGATCCAGGCGGCGAAGCTGGACCACGACCTGGGGCTGGAGGAGCGCCCGGACGACGACGGCTTCGACGACTTCCTGCTGCACGTCGACGGCTGGCTGTGCGAGGTGAAGGACGCCCAGATCCGCGACGGCCTGCACGTCCTCGGCGGCGCGCCGACCGGCGAGTCCCGCGTCAACCTGGTCCTGGCGATCCTGCGCGCCCGCCAGATCTGGGGCGGTACGACGGCCCTGCCCGGCCTGCGCGAGGCCCTCGGCCTGGACGAGTCCGCGGCCACCCGTACGTCCGCCGACGAGGCGGAGGACACGGCCCGGGCGCTGGTCCAGGCGATGGAGGACGCCGGCTGGGACCCGGCCGCGGTGGCCCCGGTCGCCGCGGGCCGTTCGGCGGACGTGGCGGCGGTACTGGACTTCGCGGCCCGCGAGGTGGTGCCGCGGCTGGCCGGCACGACCGACGAGATCGCGCACGTGGTGGCGGCCCTCGACGGCCGGTTCGTCCCGGCGGGCCCGTCCGGCTCCCCGCTGCGCGGCCTGGTCAACGTGCTGCCGACCGGCCGGAACTTCTACTCCGTGGACCCCAAGGCCGTCCCCTCCCGCCTGGCGTGGGAGACCGGCCAGGCGCTCGCCGACTCCCTCCTGACCCGCTACCGCGCGGACAACGGCGAGTGGCCGGCCTCCGTCGGGCTCTCCCTGTGGGGCACGAGCGCGATGCGCACGGCGGGCGACGACGTCGCGGAAGCCCTGGCCCTGCTGGGTGTCCGGCCGGTCTGGGACGAGGCCTCGCGCCGGGTGACCGGCCTGGAGCCGATCCCGCCCGCGGAGCTGGGCCGCCCCCGCATCGACGTGACGCTGCGCATCTCGGGCTTCTTCCGGGACGCGTTCCCGCACGTGATCGGCCTGCTGGACGACGCGGTACGGCTGGTGGCGTCCCTGGACGAGCCGGCGGAGCAGAACTTCGTCCGGGCGCACGCCCAGGCGGACCTGGCCGAGCACGGCGACGAGCGGCGCGCGACGACCCGCATCTTCGGCTCGCGGCCGGGCACGTACGGCGCGGGCATCCTGCAGCTGATCGACTCCCGCGACTGGCGTACGGACGCCGACCTCGCGGAGGTCTACACGGTGTGGGGCGGCTACGCGTACGGCCGCGGCCTGGAAGGCCGACCGGCCCGGGCCGAGATGGAGTCGGCGTACAAGCGCATCACGGTCGCGGCGAAGAACACGGACACCCGTGAGCACGACATCGCCGACTCGGACGACTACTTCCAGTACCACGGCGGCATGGTGGCGACGGTCCGCGCGCTGCGCGGCACGGCGCCGGAGGCGTACATCGGCGACTCCACCCGCCCGGAGACGGTCAAGACCCGCACCCTGGTGGAGGAGACCAGCCGCGTCTTCCGCGCCCGTGTGGTCAACCCGAAGTGGATCGAGGCGATGCGCCGCCACGGCTACAAGGGCGCGTTCGAGCTGGCGGCGACGGTGGACTACCTGTTCGGGTACGACGCCACGACGGGCGTGGTCGCGGACTGGATGTACGACAAGCTGACGGAGACCTACGTCCTGGACCCGGAGAACCGCGCCTTCCTGGAGGAGGCCAACCCGTGGGCCCTGCACGGCATCGCGGAGCGGCTGCTGGAGGCGGAGTCCCGCGGCATGTGGGAGAAGCCGGACCCGCAGGTCCTGGAGGCCCTGCGCCAGGTCTACCTGGACACGGAGGGCAATCTGGAGGGCGAGGCGGAGTAGCCCGCCCGCAGGCTCCGCCTCGCCGCTCCGGCGACCCGGCGCCCGGCCCCACTCCCGCGGTGGGCCGGGCGGCGCGTGGTGCTCGCCCACCGGCCGCAGGCGTCCCGGATCGTCTCCGACCTGCTCGTCCGGCGGACGCCGTCGGGCGGCGGCCCGCCTGAGCGTGCGGGGTCACCTGGCGGGGCCCGTCCAGCCTGCCGGGACGTGGCCGATCCGGACGCGCTGCGGGTGGTCGCCGACGGGGACGGACACCCGCTTGGCGCCGGTGGCGAAGTCGATGGCGGTGACCCGGTCGGAGCCGCTCTCGGAGATCACGCAGCCGGTGCCGTCGCCGTCGACAGTGGCCCAGTACGGCTTGTCGGCGGGGACCAGCGGGCCCTCGGTGAGGGTGGCCCGGTCCACGACGGTGGCGTAGTCGTCCATGGTGCCGGCGATGCACAGCTTGGTGCCGTCGGGGCTCATCGACATGCCGTGGTGGCGGGAGTCGTTGACCCAGGTGGTGCGGTCGCCGCTGGTGGCGGGGTTCTGCGGGAGGGTCTTGACGCGGGTGACCCGGTCGGCGGCGACGTCGTACTCGACGAAGCCGTTGAAGAACGACACCTGGAAGTAGAGCGCGGACTCGTCGGGGCTCAGGGACATCGGCCGCACCGCGTCGGAGAGGTCCTTGCGCCCGAAGGCGTTCAACCGCTCGCGCATGTCGATGGTGCGGACCGTGCGGAAGGTCTGCGCGTCGGCCACTGTGATCTTGCGGTCGCCCTTCGTCCAGTCCAGCCAGGGGGCGTCCAGGGCGGAGGTCACGTCGCCGATGGAGCTGTTCCACAGGAACCGGCCGTCGCGGGTGAAGACGTTCTCGTGCGGCTTGTCGCCGGTGGCGAAGGAGCCGACCTGGCGGCCGGTCGCGATGTCGAGGACGTGGACGGTGTTCGCGGTGGACGCGGAGACGGCGACGCGGCTGCCGTCGGGCGAGACGGCCATGTGGTCGGAGCGGTGTCCGGCGACCGGGAAGCGCCAGTTGATCCGGCCGGTGCGCAGGTCGAGGGAGACGACGTCGGCGAAGCTGGGGCGGGAGACGACCACTGCGGTGCCGTCCGGGGTGGTGTACATGTCGTCGGCGAACTGGTCGTGGCCCTCACCCGCGGTGTGCCGGATCCCGAGGAAGAAGCCCAGTTTGATCGGGTCGAGGTAGATCTCCCGGAGGCGCTCCTCCTTGTCGGGGATCACGTTGATCCGGCCGATGCGCTCCAGGTTGCCGGTGGAGGCGAGGACGTCGGCGGTGCCCTCCCAGTTGTTGCCCACGAACAGCACCTCGCGCAGCCCCGAGCGGGCGGCGGAGGGCGCGGTCGCAGCGGTCGTCGCGGACGCCGAGGCGGCCGGGGTCGCGGCGGCCGCCGCGAGGGCGGCCGCGGCCAGCGCGCCCGCGGCGAGGAGCGTACGGTGCACGGGCGTGCGGGCGTGGCGGTTCGTCCGGGACATACGCTCAACTCCATTGCAGGCGGGCGCTGTTACCGGCGGGTAAAATATGGTGTACGGCGACAGGGCGCAAGCCCTGCGGCTGCGCCCGTTTCTCGTGCCTGCGGGTCAGCGGCCCCGTGGCCGGCCCCGCGGATCCGGGGGCCGCCCCTTCAGGCCACCGAGCCGATCCTGTCGACGACCGTGTTCGAGGTGTCGGGGTGGATCGGGATGTGCCCGCCGGTCAGGGCCGCTCCGGAGCCCCCGCGCCGGTTGGCGACGATCTCGGCGGCGATGGACAGCGCGGTCTCCTCCGGGGAGCGGGCGCCGAGGTCCAGGCCGATCGGGGAGCGCAGCCGGGCGAGTTCGAGCTCGGTCACGCCGACGTCGCGCAGGCGCCGGTTGCGGTCCTCGTGGGTGCGGCGCGAGCCCATGGCGCCGACGTAGGCGACGGGCAGCCGCAGGGCCAGCTGCAGCAGCGGGACGTCGAACTTGGCGTCGTGCGTGAGGACGCACAGGACCGTCCGGCCGTCGACCTCGGTGGTCTCCAGGTAGCGGTGCGGCCAGCCCACGACGATCTCGTCCGCCTCGGGGAAACGCTGCTTCGTCGCGAACACGGGCCGCGCGTCGCACAGCGTCACGCGGTAGCCGAGGAACTTGCCGATCCGCACCAGGGCGGAGGCGAAATCGATGGCCCCGAAGACGATCATCCGCGGCGGCGGGACGCTGGACTCGACGAGGACCTTCAGCGGCTCCCCGCAGAGCCGGCCGTCGGCGCCGATCTCCAGCACACCGGTCCGGCCGGCGTCGAGCATGGCACGGGCCTCGTCGGCGACGGTGCGGTCCAGTTCGGGGTGCCCGCCGAGGCCGCCCTCGAAGCCGCCGTCGCCTCTGACCAGTACGGCGCGGCCCTTGAGCTCGTCCGGGCCCTCGGCGATCCGGGCGACGGCCGCCGCCTCGCCCCCGGAGGCCGCGGCCAGGGCGGCGGCGAACACCTCGCGGCCCGGCGAGCCGACGGGGACCGGGGTGACGAGGATGTCGATGACGCCGCCGCAGGTGAGGCCGACGGCGAAGGCGTCGTCGTCGCTGTAGCCGAAGCGCTCCTGGACGGTCTCGCCGTCCTCCAGCGCCTGACGGCACAGCTCGTACACCGCGCCCTCCACGCATCCGCCGGAAACCGAGCCGATGGCCGTGCCCTCGCTGTCGACGGCGAGGGCCGCCCCGGGCTGCCGGGGTGCGCTGCCTCCGACCGCCACGACGGTGGCGACGGCGAAGTCACGTCCCTGCTCGACCCACCGGTTCAGTTCTTCGGCGATGTCCAGCATTGCGGCCTCCTCGGAGGTTCGGGTTCCAGTATCGGATGCGTGGAGGGTCGGTGCCTTTCGGTCAGGGTCAGTGGACCCCGAGCCAGCCCTCGATGGGGTTCAGTGCGTAGAAGACGATGAACACAGCCGTCAGTCCCCACATGAATCCGCCGATCTCACGGGCCTTGCCCTGCGCGACCTTGATCGCGACGTGCGAGATCACACCGGCTGCGACGCCGGCCGTGATCGAGTACGTGAAGGGCATCAGGACGACGGTCAGGAAGACCGGGATCGAGGTCGCGGTGTCGGCCCAGTCCACGTGGCGGGCGTTCTGCATCATCATCGCGCCGATGACCACCAGGGCGGCGGCGGCGACCTCACCGGGAACGATCTGCGTGATCGGGGTGAAGAAGACGCAGGCGGCGAAGAGGAGGCCGGTGACCACGGAGGCGAGGCCCGTGCGGGCGCCCTCGCCGACGCCGGTCGCGGACTCGACGAACACGGTCTGGCCGGAGCCGCCGGTGAAGCCGCCGATGGCGCCGCCGGCGCCGTCGACGAACAGGGCCTTGGACAGGCCGGGCATCCGGCCCTTGTCGTCGGCCAGCTTGGCCTCGGTGCCGACACCGATGATGGTGGCCATCGCGTCGAAGAAGCCGGCCAGCACCAACGTGAAGACGATCATGCCGACGGTCATCGCGCCGACCTCGCCCCAGCCGCCGAACTCGACCTGGCCGAAGAGCGAGAAGTCGGGCATCGAGACGGCCGAGCCCTCCAGGACCGGCGGGCCGCCGGCCCAGACCTTGCCGTCGACGTCGGCGACGGTGTTCAGGACGGCGGCGAGCACGGTGCCGGTGACGATGCCGATCAGGATGGCGCCGGGGACCTTGCGGGCCTGGAGCATGAAGATCAGCAGCAGGGTGACGGCGAAGAGGAGCACGGGCCAGCCGGCGAGCTCGCCGGTCGGGCCGAGGGTGACGGGGCCGCCGCCCGGGGCGGGGTTCTCGTGCACGAAGCCGGCCTTCACCAGGCCGATGAGGGCGACGAACAGGCCGATGCCCATGGTGATCGCGTGCTTGAGCGCGAGCGGGATCGCGTTCATGATCATCTCACGGAGGCCGGTGACGACCAGGAGGCAGATCACAACGCCGTACATGACGCACATGCCCATGGCCTGCGGCCAGGTCATCTGCGGCACGACCTGCGAGGCCAGCACACCGGAGACGGACAGGCCGGCGGCCAGGGCGAGCGGGACCTTGCCTATGAAGCCCATCAGCAGCGTGGTCAGGGCGGCGGCGAACGCCGTGGCCGTGATCAGGGCCTTCTGGCTCAGGGTGTCCCCGGCGGCGTCCTTGCCGGAGAGGATCAGCGGATTGAGCAGGAGGATGTACGCCATGGCCATGAAGGTCGTGACACCGCCACGAACTTCTCTGCCGACGTTCGACCCTCTGTGGGTGATGTGAAAGTACCGGTCGAGCCAAGAACGCCCGGCGGGATTGCGAGAGCCGTCGCCGGCCTCTTCCGCACTGGTCCTGGGCTCCACGGAGGACTGGGTCATGGTGCCTAACTCCCAAGGTTCACAGGGGCACCCGCCCGAAATCTTCGGACGCGGGATTTGGGAAATGCCGTTGGCTGCACGACCCGGGGTGACGGCCCGAGGCGACGCGATTGCACACTGCGTGTACTGCGGGTACTGCGGGGGTTCTGCGGTACTGGTGACGGCGCGCCGGGGTGCCGGCGCCGCCTCTTCTTCTCTTCGGGGGTACGTGCCGGCCGGGCGGACCGCGAGCGGTGCGGTCCCCGTGTGCCGGACTTGGTGCTCCGGGCGCTGCAGGCGAAGGCGTGACGTTCCGCTGTCGCACCGCCCGGAGAGTCTGGGGTCCGGGGGCCTCGCGACCCCCGGAGGACGCCGTCCTAGAGGGTGCCGGTGAGGGCTTCCGGACGGATCGGCGTCTTGTTGAGCTCCAGGCCCGTCGCCGCCCGGATCGCCGCGAGGACGGCGGGGGTGGAGGACAGGGTCGGGGCCTCGCCGAGGCCGCGCAGGCCGTACGGCGCGTTCGGGTCGGCGAGCTCCAGGTAGTCGACCGGGATGCTCGGGGTGTCGAGGATCGTCGGGATCAGGTAGTCCGTGAAGGAGGGGTTGCGCACCTTCGCGGTCTTCGGGTCCACGATGATCTCCTCCATCACCGCGACACCGAGGCCCTGAACGGTGCCGCCCTGGATCTGGCCGACGACGGAGAGCGGGTTGAGGGCCTTTCCGACGTCCTGGGCGCAGGCCAGCTCGACGACCTTGACCAGGCCGAGTTCGGTGTCCACCTCGACTACCGCGCGGTGCGCGGCGAAGGTGTACTGGACGTGGCCGTCGCCCTGGCCGGTGACCAGGTCGAAGGCGACGGTCGGCCGGTGGCGGAACTCCAGCTCGATGTCGATGGGGTCCTCGCCCTCCAGCAGCTCGGCGATGTCCGCGAGGACCTCGCCGCCGTCGGTGACGACCTTGCCGCCCTCCAGGAGGAGTTCGGCGGTGGCCCACGCGGGGTGGTAGGAGCCGCATCGGCGGCGGCCGATCTCCAGGACCTTCTCGCGTACGGCCTCGCAGGTGTTCTTCACGGCGCCGCCGGTCATGTACGTCTGCCGGGAGGCGGACGTCGAACCGGCGGAGCCCACCTGGGTGTCGGCCGGGTGGATGGTCACGTTGGTGACGCCGAGCTCCGTGCGGGCGATCTGGGCGTGCACGGTGACACCGCCCTGGCCGACCTCCGCCATGGCCGTGTGGACCATCGCGACGGCCTCGCCGCCCACCGCCGACAGCACCACGCGGGCGGTGGAGTAGTCGTCGAAGCCCTCGGAGAAGCCGACGTTCTTGATGCCGACCGCGTAGCCGACGCCGCGGACGACGCCCTCGCCGTGCGTGGTGTTCGACAGGCCGCCGGGCAGCGCGCGGACGTCCGCGCCCTCGCCGGCCGTCTCCCACTGGCGCTCCGGAGGCAGGGGGCGGGCCTTGACGCGGCGCAGCAGCTCGGCCACCGGGGCGGGCGAGTCCACGACCTGGCCGGTGGGCATGATCGTGCCCTGCTCCATGGCGTTGAGCCGGCGGAACTCGACCGGGTCCATGCCCAGCTTCGCCGCGAGCCTGTCCATCTGGGCCTCGTACGCGAAGCAGGCCTGGACGGCGCCGAAGCCGCGCATGGCGCCGCAGGGCGGGTTGTTCGTGTAGAGGGCGATGGCCTCGATGTCCACGTCGTCGACCACGTACGGGCCGACGGAGAGGGAGGAGGCGTTGCCGACGACCGCCGGGGAGGCGGAGGCGTAGGCGCCGCCGTCCAGGACGATCCGGCACTTCATGTGGGTGAGCTTGCCGTCCTTGGTGGCGCCGTGCTCGTAGTACAGCTTGGCCGGGTGGCGGTGCACGTGGCCGAAGAAGGACTCGAACCGGTTGTAGACCATCTTGACCGGCTTGTTGGTCGCGAGGGCCAGCAGGCAGGCGTGGATCTGCATCGAGATGTCCTCGCGGCCGCCGAAGGCACCGCCGACGCCGGAGAGCGTCATGCGGACCTTCTCCTCGGGCAGGCCGAGGACGGGGGCGATCTGGCGGAGGTCGGAGTGCAGCCACTGGGTGGCGACGTACAGGTCGACGCCGCCGTCCTCGCAGGGCACGGCGAGGCCGGACTCGGGGCCGAGGAAGGCCTGGTCCTGCATGCCGAAGGTGTACTCGCCCTCGACGATCACGTCGGCCCGCCTGCGGGCCTCCTCCACGTTGCCGCGGACGATCGGCTGGCGGTGCACGATGTTCGGGTGCGGGACGTGGCCGGCGTGGTGGTCGTCGCGGCCCTCGTGGATGAGCGGCGCGCCGGGGGCGAGGGCGGAGGCCTCGTCCGTGACGACCGGCAGTTCCCGGTAGTCGATCTTGATCTTGGCGGCGGCGCGGCGGGCGGTCTCCGGGTGGTCGGCGGCCACGAGCGCGACGGGCTCGCCGTGGTGGCGCACGCGGCCGTTGGCGAGGACCGGCGTGTCCTGGATCTCCAGGCCGTAGTTCTTCATCTCCGCCGGCAGGTCGGCGTAGGTGAGGACCGAGTAGACCCCGGGCACGGCCAGGGCCTCGGAGATGTCGATGCCCGCGATCTCGGCGTGGGCGACGGGGCTGCGCAGGGTCTGGCCCCAGAGCATGTCCTCGTGCCACATGTCCGAGGAGTACGCGAACTCGCCGGTGACCTTGAGGGTGCCGTCGGGGCGGAGCGTGGACTCGCCGATGCCGCCCTGGTTGTGCTTCTGGGAGACGTTGGTCGGCGTGCCGGACGGGGCGGTGCGGGTGTTGGCCATGGTCAGACCGCCTCTCCCTGGCGGGCGGCCGCCAGGCGGACCGCGTCGAGGATCTTCTCGTAGCCCGTGCAGCGGCAGAGGTTGCCGGAGAGGGCCTCACGGATGTCCTGGTCGGACGGGTCGGCGTTGCACTCCAGCAGCGCGTCGGCCTGGACCAGCAGGCCCGGGGTGCAGAAGCCGCACTGGACGGCGCCGGCGTCGATGAACGCCTGCTGGATCGGGGAGAGCTCCACGCCCTCGCCGGTCTGCGAGTCGGTGCCCTTGGCGGTCCACTGCCCGGCCTCGTCGGTGGAGACGCCCCGGGCGCCGCCGCCTGCGCCGCCGCAGGCGCCGGTGCGGCAGGCATGGCCGTGCTCCTCGCGCTGCCGGGCGAAGTCGGCGAGGCCCTCGACGGTCACGACGTCGCGGCCCTCGACCTGGCCGGCGGCCACGAGGCAGGAGCAGACCGGCACGCCGTCGAGGCGCACCGTGCAGGAACCGCACTCGCCCTGCTCGCAGGCGTTCTTGGAGCCGGGCAGGCCCAGCCGCTCACGCAGGACGTAGAGGAGGGACTCGCCCTCCCAGACGTCGTCGGCCTGCTGCGGACGGCCGTTGACGGTGAAATTGACGCGCATGGTTACGCAGCCCCTTCGAGCGGGCGGCCGTTGCTGCCGCGGTACTGCTCCCACGTCCAGACCAGCTGGCGGCGAGCCATGATGCCGACCGCGTGACGGCGGTACTTCGCCGTGCCGCGAACGTCGTCGATCGGGTTGCACGCGCCGGAGGCGAGCTCACCGAACTGCTTGGCGATCGACGGGGTGATGACCTTGCCGGACTCCCAGAACCCGCCCTCCTCGAGTGCGGCGTTCAGGAACTCCTCGGCGGCCCCGGCCCGGATCGGGGTCGGAGCGGCCGAGCCGATGCCGGTGCGGACCGTACGGGTCTCGGGGTGCAGGGCCAGGCCGAACGCGCACACCGCGATGACCATCGCGTTGCGCGTGCCGACCTTGGAGTACTGCTGCGGACCGGTGGCGTTCTTGATGTGAATCGTCTTGATGAGCTCGTCCGCGGCGAGAGCGTTGCGCTTGACACCGGTGTAGAACGCGTCGATCGGGATCATGCGGGTGCCGCGTACGGACTCGACCTCGACCTCGGCGCCCGCGGCGAGCAGGGCCGGGTGGGAGTCACCGGCGGGCGAGGCACAGCCGAGGTTGCCGCCGACCCCGCCGCGGTTGCGGATCTGCGGGGACGCGACCGTGTGCGAGGCGAGCGCGAGACCCGGCAGCGTTCCCCGCAGGTTCTCCATGATCTGGGCGTACGGGACGGAGGCGCCGAGCCTGGTGACCTCCTCGCCCACCTCCCACTGGCGCAGCAGACCGATGCGGCCCAGGTCGAGGAGGTGATCCGGACGGCGGTGGTCGAAATTGATCTCGACCATGATGTCGGTGCCACCCGCAATCGGCACAGCTGTCGGGTACTCGGCCTTCGCGGCGAGCGCCTCCTCCCAGCTGGCGGGGCGAAGGAAGTCCATGTGTGGCTCTCTTCTTGTAATCGGGTCGTTCACTTCAAGCCAGGAGGCGGACGGGCCCTCGACTGGTCGTTCATGTGGTGTTAACGCGGTGTGGAGCCAGTACACAAGCCGGGCGTCCCCCGGGTGCAGTCACCGAAACCATGAAGGAGTTGGCTGGCGCCCTCCCTCGTCTTGTAGATTCGTATGAAAGGCAGGATGCAACGACCTGCCCGATTTCCAACGGCAACATTCGAGACAGATCGGCGGCGACACCATGCGGCTGCGCGCACTGCTGGAAACCGAGGCGCTGGGGCTGCGGCTGCTGGGCGGCGAGGAAGAACTCGACCGGACGGTCCGCGGCGTCATGACGACCGACCTGAGGGATCCCAGCCGGTACCTCACCGGGGGCGAACTCGTCCTCACCGGCCTGGCCTGGCGAAGAGATTCGGCCGACTCCGAGCCGTTCGTACGAATCCTCGCGAGCGCGGGCGTCGCCGGGCTGGCCGCCGGCGAGGCCGAGCTGGGCGACATCCCGGACGATCTCGTGTCGGCCTGCGCACACCACCGCCTGCCGCTGTTCGCCGTGAACGAGGACGTTGCATTCGCCACGATCACCGAGTACGTCGTACGGCAGGTGTCCGGGGAGCGCGCCGGCGACCTCGCGGCCGTCGTCGACCGCCACCGCCGCCTGATGACCTCGGGGCCCGCGGGCGGTGGACCGGACGTGGTGCTCGATCTGCTCACCACCGACCTCGATCTGCGCGCCTGGGTGCTGTCTCCCACAGGCCGGCAGATCGCCGGAGCGGGAGAACCCCTGGCGCCGGGCGTCTGTGCGGCTCTGGCCGGCGAGCACCTCGCGGCGGTCCGCACCGGGCGCAGGGGCCCGCACCGGATCTCCATCCAGGGTATTACCTACTCGTTGTTTCCGATCAGGGGAGCGGGGCGCGGCCCGGCCGCCCCCGGCGGGACTGCCGGGACTGCCGGGACTGCCGGGCGCGACGTGCGCGAGAGCGTGCTGTCCGACTGGCTGCTGGCGGTCGAGGCGGACGCGGGCGACTGGCCGGCCGAGCGGCTGGACCTGCTGCAGGGCGTGACCCAGCTGATCGCCGTCGAACGGGACCGGCGCGACGCGGCCCGCACGGTGCGCCGCCGGCTGGCGCAGGAGGTGCTGGAGCTGGTCCAGACGGGCGCCCCGCCCGCCGAGATCGCGGCGCGCCTGCGGGTGGCGGCGCCGGTCCTGCTGCCGGGGCTGGGGGCGGCCCCGCACTGGCAGGTCGTCGTGGCCCGGGTGGACTGGGAGGGCGGGGACATCCCGGGTGGCCCGGTGGCCCAGTCGCTGCTGGAGGAGATCCTCGTCGACCCGTCCGCCTCGGGCCCCGAGCCCTCGGACCGGATCGCGGTCGCGCACACCGGCGGCGAGGCGATCGCGCTGGTGCCGCTCCCCGCGCACCCAGGCGAGCCGGGCGAGGACAAGGGCCCCGGCACCGCTCTGCACGCCGACGAGCTGCTGGCCGCCGTACGCGACCCGCTGCAGGCGGGCCTGGACGGCGACGGCCGGCTCACCCTGGGCGTCAGCGCGTCCGTGCACTCGGCCGAGGGGCTGCGCGGGGCGCTGGAGGAGGCGCGGCACGCCCGCCGGGTGGCCGCGGCACGCCCCGGGCAGGTCTGCGCCGCCGGGCACCACGAGCTGGCCTCGCACGTCCTTCTCCTCCCCTTCGTGCCGGACGACGTGCGGCGCGCGTTCACCGCGCGGCTGCTGGACCCGCTGCGGGACTACGACCGCCGGCACCGCGCCGAGCTCATCCCGACGCTGGAGGCGTTCCTGGACTGCGACGGGTCGTGGACGCGGTGCGCGACACGGCTGCACCTGCACGTCAACACACTGCGCTACCGGGTCGGGCGAATCGAGCAGTTGACGTCGCGCGACCTGTCGCGGCTGGAGGACAAGCTCGACTTCTTCCTGGCACTGCGGATGAGCTGAGCAGTTCCGCCGCAGGGGCGGGAAGGGTGTGTTCCGGAAACTGCTGACGCAGTGTCCGGACTTTGTGAAAGAGTTCACCCGACCCCTTGGCCGAACCTGCCGATCCGTGCTCTCATTTCGCCCCAGGGCTCGAAGACGTGCTGCTTGGTTGCTTTGGGGAGGGCAATGTGGCGGACACCGCCATGTCCGGGGCCGAAACCACCGGGGGGGACGACCCCCTCCAGCGGGCGATATGGCGGCTGCGCTCGCGCGGCTGCTGGACCGATGCGGCGGCCCTGCTGGCCCCGCATGTCGACGACGCCGGCGCCGCCGTGCAGCGCACCGCGCTGCTGATCGAGCGGTGCCTGTTCACCGGGCAGGGCTGGGCCGAGGCCGAGGACGCGCTGCGCGTCGCCGAGGCGGTGGCCGCGGACGACGACGAGCGGGGCGCGGCCGCCTGCGAGCGGGGTCACCTGGCGTACGCGGCCACCGTGCTCGGTGTCCGCGACCGCGCGGACGAGGCCCGGGCGGCGCTGGGCCGCGCCGCGGCCCTGCTGTCCCCGGACTCCCGGACCCGCCCGCTGCTGGACCTGCGGCGGGGGCTGGTCGCGGAGCACCTGGCGGACGCCCCGCAGGCGGCGCGGCCGGCGTACCGGCGGGCGCATGCGGGGGCCGCGGCGAACGGGGACACCCTGCTGCTGTCGTTCACGTGGCGGCACCTGGCCGCGCTGGCCTTGCGGGACGGCGAGGTGGCGGAGGCCCGCAAGGGCTTCGCGGAGTCGCTCCGCATCCGCGAGGAGCTCGGCTTCCTGGTCGGAACCGCCCCGGCCCTGGCGGCGCTGGCGGAGGCAGAACCCGAACCGGAGGCCAGCAGGCTCCGCGCCGAGGCCCGCCGCCTGTTCCGCCTCCTGGGCGGGATCCCCACCTGGCTGGCGGACCAACTCCATCCCACCCCCGCCACCTGACCCCGCGGGGCCGGCCCCGCGGGGTCAGGTGGCGGGGGTGACAGAACCGGACATCCGGCCCGGCACCCGGCGGCTCCGCCCGGGCAATCGCCTCAAACGGCGGCGGGGCCGCATCACCGGACCCCGACAACCCACCCCCGGGGCTCTGCACAGACCCGCGCCTCAACCGCCGGCGGGGCCGGTAGGCCGGCGACGCCGACCAGCCGAAGTCCGGCCCCGCCGCACCAGCCCAGCCCCACCCGCACCAACCAGCCCCGGCGTTTGAGGCGCGGGCCGGCCCCCCGAAACGGCGGCGCACCTGCGCACGAACGGGTGAACCTGGGGCCGGGCCGCGGTGCCGACCGACCCGGGCCCGCCGGCGCGGTCAGGCCGCGGCGGAGCCGGCGAAGTGTTCGCGGACCAGCGACTCGACCACCGGGAGATCGCCCGCGATCAGCGCCTCCAGCAGCGCCGAATGCTCCGCGGCATCGGCGACCAGGTCCGCGCGGCGCACCCGCGGGGCGGCAGGAACGGGCCACTGCGAGCGCCGGTGGAGCTCCTCCGCGACCTGGACCAGCTGGTCGTTCCCTTCCAGCGCCAGCACCTCCCGGTGGAACGCCCGGTCGGCCTCCGCATAGCCGGCCAGGTCCCCGGCGGCGGCGGCCGCCGCCGTGGCGGCCGCCGCCGGCCGCAGGGCCGACCAGGTCCCGGCCGGGACCGTACGGGCCAGCCGCAGCATCACGGGGACCTCGATCAGCGCCCGTACCTCGGCCAGCTCGGCCAGCGCCCGCGGGGTGCGCTCCAGTACCCGGAAGCCCCGGTTCGGCAGGCATTCCACGGCCCCTTCGAGGGCCAGCTGCTGCATCGCCTCGCGCACGGGCGTCGCGGACACGCCGAAGCGCTCCCCCAGCGCCGGCCCGGAGTAGATCTCCCCCGGGACGAGTTCGCCGTCGACCAGCGCGGCGCGCAGCGCCTTCAGCACCTGTCCGCGTACGGAATGGCGCAGTACCTTCTGGGTCGGGATCAGAGCCGACACCCCGACACGGGCCGCTGTGTGCACTCGGTCCTCCTGTGGGTCTCGGCCTGTCGGGAGAATAGTTGAATCCGTCCGAGAAGTGTGGATACAGACGGCCCCAGATCGGGTAAGGTAAGGCTTACCTATGTCGATCACGACCTTATGATCGGTGATGACGCATGCCCGCGCCCGCCCTCGCAGCCGCCCCGGCCCCCGCTCCCGTACCCGCGCCC
>NZ_JACBGN010000157.1 GCF_013401435.1 Streptomyces sp. BR123 | reverse complement strand
GCCGGTGATCACGCCACGGACGCCCACGCCCGTCCATGCGCGGCAGCAAGGGCTCTATCCGCTCCCACGCCGCATCCGTCAACTCGCCTCGACCTGCCACAAGATCAATTATCAGACAGGCCTTAGGCCCCGCTCTCGGCGGTCTCTCTGGCCGGAGGGGCGGAGACGACGACGGGGACGCCGAAGGACAGGAAGTCCGTCACCACGGTGGTGGCGCCCGCTGTCTGGGACAGCCGCACGGGCACGCCTTTGCCGTCCACCCAGACCTCGGCCACCATGTCGACACCGTTCGGGACCACGCCGTGCCAGGGCCTCTCGGCGTCCTGATGTAGCTTCCCCAGCGGGATGGTCGCCTTGTAGCGGGTGGCCGACCTGCCGTTCACATCTTGTTCGCCGACCCGGGCGACGTCCTTCGCCGACGTGAGGGCCGTGATCGCGGAGACGGCGTTCTCCGGCCCGCCGAGGGCCTCCGCGTCGGACGCCTCCCTCACCTCCGCGGCCTTGACCTTCAACCAGCGCTTGCCCTCAGGGTCGTCCTCGGTCTCGTAGAAGTACGAGTCCTGGACCAGGCGCACGGCGGCGGTGCCTCCCTTGCCGGCTTCCTCCAGCGCCGAACCGGCCGGCTTCCGAGCCTCCATGGTGTACCCGTTGGCCCACGAGTAGGCGCCCTTGATCTCCACCGGCCGGCCGCCGGTGTGTGGCGACGTCACCCGTACGCTGACCTCGGCCGCCCCTGCCTTCGCCACGGCGTCAGCCGTCTTCCCAAGGGGCCCGGCGGCGTCCGACTCCGCGGAACACCCCGCCACCCCCGCCCCCGCGAGCACCAGCGCCGCGAGACCACGCACAGCCCACCCTGCCTTCACAACCCCACCCCTGCCGTCAAACGGTCGACCACTTGCTGATCATGCCACCCCCCACTGTCATGAACGGACCAAATAGAGCGCCCGGCGCCCCCTGGGTGGCGCTCAGCAGCCGCCCGTCGCGTCGCGCGGCCAGCGGGTCGGCCCGTAGAGCTTCTGGACGGCTTCGATGTCCACAGCGGAGAGTTCGCGCCTTCCGTCGCCGCCGGAGGCGGTCATCACGGAGTCGGTGTCGGTAGTCGTGTGGCCCAGGCCCAGGGCATGGCCGATCTCGTGCACCGCGGCGGCCTGAAGCGGTGAGCAGGCCGGGCCTGTTCGTCCACGTGGGGGCTCGTTGAAATGGACGTCGCCAGCGAAGGATTCCGGTGCCGCCGCGGACGGCGCGGCCAGGCATGCCCGAGCACCAACGGGTTGTCGCCGAAGGGCGGCGTACCGAGGAAGGCGGGCGGATCGCCGTCCTCGCGGACGAGGGAGCCGACGAGATGTCCACGCGGTACCGCCGCGTGAGCGCCTGCACGGCCCGCACCTGTGTACGGTCGAAGGCCGGTCCGAAGCGGACCGCCAAGGCGAGCGCCTGCACGGCACCGCTCACCGCGAGCGGCGGGGGGACGTGCGTGAACGTCAGCGAAGTCACCGCGGCCCATGTGGCGAAGGCCTGCGAGACCGCGGACGTCACCTGCGCCGGTGACAGATCGGAGGTGCGGCGCATGAACCCGTAGGTCAGGTCCGTGCGCGGCCAGGCTCGGATCGTGGGCACGGCCCGGGGCACCGCCGTCGTGCCGGGCAACAGGTCCGGCACCCCGCAGCGCGGCCGGCGCAGCTGCGCCAGGGCGTGCTCGCCCGCCTCGCCGTCGGCTTCGAGCCCGAAGAACTCCTGGTTTACCGGCGCACCGCGTCGCCCCGCAGCTCGTCGTAGTGGTCGGCGCGCGGAGTGCGGCGTCTACCCCAACTACGCAAGTACGCGTACAGCACCGCGACCTTGGGGCCGTGATCGCCCCTCTTCAGGGGCTGCAGCGGAGCCTTCAGCATCCGCGCCTCCCGGCGGCGGTGCGGTCGGCCGCCACACGAAGAACGGGCTCGGCCTCGGCCTCAGGGGAGCGACGACCACGCGCCTGGCCCCCGCTTTGCAGCAGGGGATCACCGCGGATTGGTGCTGGTTCCACCCTATGAGCCACCCGAGCCGGCGCGACTTCGTGGCAGGGCAACACCGCCCGCTCACCCCCCGCCTACGCCCACTTCTCGTCCTCCCACTCCTCGTCGTCCCAGTCCTCCTCGTACTCCGCCTCGGCGTAGGCGAGCGGCTCGGCCACCCACCCCGCGGCAAGCACGAGCCGGGAGGACCGCTGCACGGCGAGAAAGCCGAACGGCCGATGGAACCGGACGTCGATGGTCCGTACACGATACGGAAGCGGTGGCAGCCAGCCGCCCGCCGCCGCGCCGAAAGCGGTGACGGCGGCCGCCTCGAACCCCTTCGCGTGGAACCGCGCCATGGCCGACTGGCTGCCCGACTCGATGAGGAGCGGGTCGCGGCTGACCCCGGGGAAGTGTCCGGCGGCCGCGCGCGTGCGGGCCGTCTCCAGGCCGAACAGCCCGGCGTGCTCCAGGAGGTCGTGCTCGGCGTCGACGGAGAAGGCGACGGTGTCGACGCTCAGCCGCGGCTCGGGCCGGTACGCCGCCCCGACGCCGACCCGGAGTCCCGGTCCGGGCGTGCCCTCGGGCAGGGAGAAGCCGTCCACCCACGGCACGGCGCGGGTCGCGGCGGCGATGCCGCCGGCCAGCACCCGCCCGGCCGCGGCGTCCGGGGCGCCGAGAACGAGGTGGACGTCCACCCCTGCGTCGCCGACCACCTCCAGCACGGTGACGGGCCCGGCGGGCGTCCCCGCCACCCGGACGCGGTGCAGCAGCGAGGTCGTACGGAGCAGCCGCAGGACCTCCCGGTCGGCCCACGGACCCTCCGGGATGGTTCCCGGCCACTCCCGGAACGGCCGTATCCAGCGGAGCCGCAGCGCCAGGGCGGACGCCAGGACCAGCCTGGTGTGCTCGGTCAGCTGCACCGGCATCCGCTCGATGAGGCCGCCCGTCCGCGCGGTCGCCCACTCGTCGAGCAGCTTGCGGTCGGCGGCCCGGTCGCCGGTGAGCCCACCCCGGGCCCCCTCGGGCAGCCGGGCCGCCCACTCCGGATCGAGCGGCAGGTCCGCCCGCGCCCACAACCCGGCGGCGGCCTCCAGACCCCGTACGCGCCCCAGCGCCGCCAGCAGCTCCCGGGCCGCAGCCGAGGCCCCGTCCGCGGGTATGCCGAGCGCCCCGGCCAGTTCCGCCCGGGCCGGGCCGCCCGCCCCGTCCGCCAGCAGGGCCAGCAGCGGCCAGACCCCGGCGGCGGTCAGCACGGTTCCGGTACGCCCGTCGGGCGCGACCGCGGCTTCGGCCCAGCGGCTGGTCAGCCGGTTGACCGCACGGACCGTCGAATTCCTCGCACTCATGCGCGGAGCCTACGGGGAGGCCGCCGCCGCCCCGCAACGGTTTTCCGCCCTCCGGCACCGCCGGCCGACGGGCGGCCCCGGCTCCGTCGTGGGCGGCCTGCCGTACCTGGCCGTACACGACAACTGCTCAAGGTGCCGTGCCGCCCACGAATCCAGGTCGGCCGGAGCGTCCATGCTCAGGGCCGCCCAGCCGGTGAGCCACCGCCCGGCCAGTTCCGTGATCGGCCGGGCGCCGGACAGCGGTGACGGGGTCAGAGCGCGCCCGGCTCGCCCCACGGCTTCCACCGCCCGCACGGTGTCCTCGGCGCCGGGAGCGAGGACCGGCATCGTGCCAGGGATGTCCTCCAGGCACAGCCGCCACCAGCCCCCGCTCTCCTCGGGTGCCGACCACCACAACACCCCGGGACCCACCCCTTCGGGAAGGATCCGGGTGACGGTGACTTCGTCGGCGTACTGCGGCGCGAACGGATGCCCGGCGTCCATGCCCTTGAGGAAACACACGCCGTCCATCCTCAAGGAGCAGGCGGGAGGCCACCCCGGGAGTGAACCCACCCGTCTTCCCCTCCGCCTGAACCACCACCGCCCCCAGACGGGACTCGACGTACGCGCGAACACCGGAAGGCAAGGACACCCACTCCGGCCGGACAGAAGTAGCAGCCATCGACGCCTCTCAGGAAGTCGGGGTGCCCGTACGGTAGCGCTCCGGCCACGCCGAGCGCGCCCGGGCTTCCTCCAGCGGGTCTTGTTCTCGGGCGGGGGCTGGTCGGCAAGCGGGGCGACGGCTGTCACTAGCGGTACACCATGACCGCACTTTCCTGCTGACATCACGGTGCGTTGGAGTCGTCTGCCTGACTCCGCTGAGGGTCTGAGTCGTTCTTGGAGAAGGGGTGCAGGCTCAGGAGATCCCTGGCTGCCTTTCCCCGCATGCTGCTGGGGCAGATCAGCACGATCATCACCAGCAGGACGTAGGAGCCTGCCATGGTGCAGGCGAGGATGAGAGCGGCGCAGCTGCCGCTGTGAAGGAGATCGTAGATGGACATCGGATCGCGCGCCGAGTCGGAGGGGAGCGACCGGGCGCCAGGGCGCTCGCGGTCACGCGGACGGGCCAAAGGCGCTCGTTCGGTGTGAGAGTCACGGGAGGCTCCTTGAGCAGGAACGGGATGGGGCGGGTAAGTGGGCGACGCGCAGCCAGGCTGCACATCAATGACTTCATTGCGCCTGAACCACAGGACGGGGTCATGTCACGGAAACTCGTGACTTGACAGGCGCGCGGAACAGGAGGGGTGCGATCAGGAGAGTCGTGCGGCCGACGTGCAAGGGCCCTTCCTTCCGTCCGGCCCGCCGATCGTTTCCGGGCCTTCGCACCCAGCCATGGCCGTCTTCCGGTGGGACATTGAGAATGTGATCTCGGCAGGGCTGGAAGCGTCCACGTTCCGCGGGGCATGACAGCGCGCGAAGTGTACAGTTCTGTACATGAGTGAGACTCTGCCGATCACCGAGGCGCGGGCGAAGTTCGGCTCGCTGGTCCGCCGCGCGTCCCACGCGCGGGAACGCATCACGATCACCGACCACGGCCAGCCGGCGGCCGTACTCATCAACCCCCAGGAGCTCGCCGACCTCGAGGATGCCCTGGCCCTGGCCCTGTACCGGGAGCGCCAGTCCGCCGGCGCCGCGCGAGCCATCGCGCATGACGACGTCCGCGCCCGCCTCGGTCTGGAGCGTGGGTGACGTACGCGATCGTCTGGGACGAGACCGCCATCGACGCGGCCGCCCGGTTTCTCAAGGACGACCCCGTCGGGCTGCGGCAGCTGATGGACGCGGTCGACCTCCTTGCCGAGTGGACGTCGACCGGCCCGCGGATGAGCGCGACGCGGGAGCCGGCCGCCAAAGGGCACAGGACGGAATTGCCGAAGCCGTAGCCGAAGGACATCCTCGCGGTGGACAGCACGGTGTCCTCGGGGGTCAGCGCCAGGACCGTGCCGATGCCGTCGGCCATTGCCGCGATCGCACCCGCCGAGTGCCGCACTCCCTTGGGCATGCCTCCTTCGCCGCCGCGCTGCAGCACTACCGACCCACCGTGCTGTTCTCCGTCCCACGGCTGTACGCCGCGCTGCTGAATGCCTCCGGGACGGCACTCGCCTCCGAGCGTGTCGACTCCGTGCGGCTGTGCGTGTCGGCGGGCGAGAATCTGCCCGCTCCGCTCAGCGAGCGGATCCGCGCCGCCTTCCAGGCCGGGCTGTTCAACGGTCTCGGCGCCACCGAGGTGCTCTACACGGTCGTCGGCACGCCGCCGGGGAATGAGCAGTCGGGGACCTTCGGGGTGCCGGTGCCCGGGGTCACCGCGACCGTCCGCGCTGCGGACGGCCTCCCCGTCGCCGACGGCCAGGAGGGCCGGCTGCACATCGCCGGCCCGACCGTAGCCCTCGGCTACATCGGCCGGCCGGAGGCCGCCGCGGTGACCTTCGCCGACGGCGGCGCCTATACCGGCGACGTGGTGCGCCGTGCGCCGGACGGCACGTTCACCCATCTGTGCCGCGCCGATGACCTGCTCAACCTGGGCGGCTACAAGGTCTATCCGCGTGAGATCGAGAGCGTCATCCGCGGCGTGGAAGGGGTCCAGGACTGCGTGGTGGTTGGCGGCCGCGATGGTGACGGCCTGGAGCAGGCCGTGGCGTACCTGGTGGCCCGGCCGGGATCCGACGAGGCCGTGGTGCGGCGCGCGGTGACCACCGCGATCCGTGGCGGCCTCGCCGCCTAAAAGCGGCCTGCCCGTCTGGAGTTCCTCGACGAGCTCCCGACCACGTCGACCGGCAAGCTGGCCGCCTTCGAGCTGAGGCAGGCGGCACAATCGTGACCTGGGACATTACGGGCATGGCCGCCGTCGCCAACATCGGCGCCAGCCCCCAGGAGATCTTCGCCGCTCTGTGCGCGGGCCAGGAGAGCCGCACGCCCCTGAGGGCGTTCGACCCGGACAAGTACCGGGCGGCCTACGCCTACGAGATCGACGACCGGCCCGAGGGCGGCGGCGACATACCGCGGCGCGCCACCCGCTGGCTCACCACCGTCGTTCGTCAGGCGGTCGCCGACGCGGGCCTGGGCGAGGACCTGTCCCAGGTACCCGTGCTGGTCGGAACGACCATGCGTGAGCAGCGCAGCCTCGAACTGTGGTGGCGTGACGACGCGGACGTCGCCCTCGAAGACCTGCACTTCGGCACCGCCTTGAAGGCGGCCTTCGGGGCGTCCACCACGTACACCTTCGCCAACGCCTGCTCCGCCACGCTGTACGCGCTCGGCCTGGCCACCGACATGATCGAGGCTGGCATGGCCGACACGGTTGTCGTCGCGGGCACCGACGCTGCCACCGAGAGCGGCTTCGGCACGCTCGACCGGGTACAGAACGACATCCCCGACGCGCTGCGCCCCTTCGACGCCACGCACAAGGGCATGCTGATGGGTGAGGGTGCGGCGGCCGTCGTCGTCCAGCGCGCTGGCACTGGCAGCGCGGCCGTGCACGCCCGGGTGCGCGGTGTGTCCATGAACTGCGACGCTCACCACGCCACCGCGCCCGACCCCGACGGCATCACCCGCGCGATGCTCGACGCCTACCGCAGAGCAGGGGTGCGGGCGCAGGACATCGACCTGGTGATGCTGCACGGCAGCGGCACTCCCCTCAACGACGCGACGGAGTCGAGCGTCCTGCGCCGCATCTTCGACGGCGCCGGACCCGGTCCGCGGATGACCGCCATCAAGGCGATGACCGGCCACACCCTGGGCGGCTCGGGACTCCTCAGCCTCGTGATGGCGGTGCTCGCCATGAAGGAAGGAACGGTACCCCCGGTCCTCGGACTCACCGATCCGATCCCCGAGGCCGCAGGACTGGGCCTGGTGCAGGGCTCCCCCGCAGTCGGCGACCTGGCCATCGCTCAGATCGACGCGTTCGGGTTCGGAGGGATCAACGCCGTCGCGATCGTGGAGGCAGCCCGATGAACACGACGAGCACCGCACCCATGAGGAACCTGAACGTCCGGGGGGTCGTCGTCACGGGCATCGGACTGGCGCTCCCCGGTGTGGCGACGTACGGCGACCTTCTCGGACCGCTGCCCGGCGAGGGCGGATTCGACCCGGCCACCAGACTCCGCGGGCGCGAGCTGCGCCACAAGGACCGCGCGTCCCGGCTCGCCCTGCGGGCCGCCGAGTTCGCCCTCCACGACGCGGGCCTGACCGACGCCGGCGCCGACGCCGCGTTCACGGGCGCGGCTGATGCGACCGCCGTCGTGGTCAGTACCAACCTGGGCAACGCGGACAGCGTCTGCGCAGGCACCGACACGATCGTCAGAGAAGGTGTCAGGGGCCTCAGCCCGCTGGGCCTGCCCCAGACCTCAAGCAACGTCATCGCCGGCTGGGTGGCCATCCGCTACGGGCTGCGCGGCCCCAACCTCACCGTCTGCAACGGCGTCACGAGCGGGCTGGACGCCCTGGCCTGGGCCCGGAATCTCATCGTGGCGGGGCGCGCCGAAGCAGCCGTCGTCGTCGGCGTCGAACCCGCCAACGACGTGACGGCGAAGCTGCTCGGCGAGCAGTCCACCGACGCGGCGGTCGCCGTCGTCCTCGAACCGGTGGACGCAGCCGCTTCCCGTGGCGCACGGCCGCGCGCCACGATCGCCGGGTACGCGCGGGCCCGGGACCTCGCCGCGGCGCTGACCTCCGCCGGTGTGACGGAGGAGAGATCCGTCGGATTGTGGCTCGGGGACGCAGCGGGCGCCGGGGCGAACCAGCTGCTCGCAGCCACGCGCCGGATCGACCTGGAAGCCCAGATGGGCCCGCTGTCCGGGGCGCTGGGCGTCCTGCAGTGCACCGCCGCGGCTGCCCACTTCGAGGGCGGCGCCAGCGGGGACGTGCTCGCCGCGGCCGGAGGCCCTCGTCACGACGCGGCAGCTGTCCTGCTGCTGACCCCTTGACCGACCACTCGTCCATCCACGCAGGAGCCGGGGGAACACCCATGACCAATGCGACCGTGAACATCGAGGATCTCCGCGCCCTGATAGCCGGCGTCCTGGAGGTCGAACCCGAGGAGGTCACCGACGAGGCGCACTTCACCGACGAGCTCGACATCGACTCGCTGCTGATGCTCGAGATCTCCACCCGCGTGGAGACCGCGTTCGGCGTCCCGGAGAACACCGTGGTCGTCAGCGGTGCCAGGACCCTCGCCGAGCTGCACGCCTTCGTCGTCTCGAAGCTCATCGGCGAGATCGGCGAGACGTCTTCCCCGGTCATCCGCCCGAGGCCGGTGATCGACCCAGCCGTACGCCTGTTCCTGTTCCACCACGCCGGCGGCTCGCACCTGCTCTACCGGGGCTGGGTGGAGCACTTCCCGAAGGACTGGGAACTGTGCCTCCTGGAGGTCCCCGGCCGAGGCCACCTGCAGGCGCTGCCGCTGATCGACGACTGCGACCGGCTGGTCGACTACGTCCACACCGCTATCGCTCCCCGGCTCGACCGGCCCTTCGGGTTCTTCGGCCACAGCCTGGGCGCACTCGTCGCCTACCAGCTCACCCGCCGACTTCACGACGAGGGGGACCCGCTCCCCACCTGGCTGGGTGTGTCCGCCTTCGGCGCCCCGCAGGCCGAGGCCAACGCCGCCGGCCGCCCTCACCGGATGTCCGACGAGGAACTGCGCGGCTGGCTGCGGAGCGTCGGCGGCAGCCAGCCGCAGCTCCTCGACAACGACGACGTCTGGCACCAGTTTGCCCCGGTGTTCCGCAGCGACTTCAAACTCCTGGACACCTGGGCCCCTCCCCGCGACCCCGAGCCGCTGCCGTTCCGCTCTCCGCATTCGGGGGCCGCCGGGACAAGCTGCTCGGCGAGGACCGGCTGCTCGCCTGGCAAGCGTTCACCACGCACTTCCGCGGACTCGAGAGGTACGAGGGCGACCACTTCTACGTGATGGACCACCGGCAGTCTCTCGCTGCGGCCATCACGGCCGCGATGCGTTCGGCCGCTGCATGAGCTCGCGTTCACGACCACGCCATCCGCTGGATGATCAAGTCCAAGAGGGTGCCGGCGGAGGGCGCGGGGGCGGGCCCTCAGGCGTCGGGATCGACTTCGGGGTGCGTGAAGCGCACGGGCCTGCCCAGCGACCGGGCGTAGGCGATTTCGGCCCGCGTGCTGTCCCCGATGTAGTTGCCGACCACTAGCACCTCGTCGGCGAGCAGGATCTTCGACCGGTGCAGTTCGTCGAGCCGAGTCTTCAGCGCCTCAGCCTCGACAGGATCGGACCAGAGCTCGTCCGGCGACTTCAGGTCGCAACCAGGCTTGACGACAATCCGTCCGGCCTTGGTCTCCCGCACATCGGCCTCAACCATCTCGGCCATGAAACGAGTGGAGCCGCAAATCGCAACAATTCGAGGGAAACCCAGCAGCTTCTTCGCCTCGGCGAGCTTCTCCGCGGGGTTGATCACTTGCGGCGACGACACTGGTTCCTCCTGGTGGTGCGGCCCGAGGGATGCCTGCGGAGACGAGAACGAAGGCGTCCAAGATCATCCTCTGGCCCCCTACCTGGTGCCGTGGCGCCCGCCGGCCGGCCCTGCGCCCCGCCTCTGCGAGGCCGAACCGGTCCTCTCACCATGGAAGGCCGGCGCCGGATACCGCGTTCGTCGCCTCGATCGGCCGAGTCACGCGGCGGGGAGCCGCGGTGCCGGCTCGGTGGGCCGGTCCCCCGCCGGCAGCTGGGTCGGTGCCGGATCGGCCCCGGGTACTGCGACACCCCGAACGAGGGAGGCGCAGGCAGATGACCGCATTGACGGAGCGTTGGACCGCGATCTTGCGGCCCCTGTGCACCCGGCGCGGCCCGCCGCAGCTCGGTGAGCACCGGGCGGCAACGGTCCACGCCCGCGTCCTGATCGTCCCGGCCGTCGGCCGCCCGCCCATCATCTGATCGCCACCGCTGTGCGCTTCGCAGAGGAGACCATGTCCACCCCATCTCAGCAGCCCGCCGCCCATCCCGTCGCCGCGCCGGCCACACCCGGCCGTACCGCGGAGAGGGACCAGATTATGGCGATCGCCGACACGCTGGTGCTCGCGTACGGGCTGCACCCGGCAGACATCACGCGTATCCCGGAGGGCACCGCGACGGACAACTACGCCGTCGTGGACCAGTCGGGCTGGCGGCACTTCGCCAAGGTCTACCGCACTCGCGAGCACTTGGATCTGGAGCGGGCGTCGGTCGAACTGTCCGAGTACTGCGCCGACGGAGGTGTCGCGACCGCGCGGGCAACCCGCACGCGCGAGCACGATCTCATCGCGACCCGCGGCCCCCTGGCGATGTCCCTGTGGTCGTACGTGCCGCACACCGCGACCGCCGAAGGCGGCCTGAGGGGTGCACGGTGGGCAGCCGTCGGCACAGCGATGGGCCGCCTCCACCGTCGGCTCGCCGCTCACCGCGCCGCCGCACCCACCCTGGAACCTGGCGCCGCGGTGTGTGACGTGGCTACCGCACGAGACCGCTATGAGGATCTGATTCTCGCGTTCCAGAGCAAGCCCAGGCTTGGGGAGTTCGAGGCATGGTCGTTGCAGGCGACGCGTGAACGGCAAGCTCTCTTGGGTGGCGTCGAGCGCATCCTTGCTTCGCTTCCACCGCTGACGGTCCAGATCCTGCACGGCGACCTGTCCGGCCCCAACGTCTTGCTGAAGGACGACGATGCCGCCGCGTTCGTGGACTTCCGACCGCCCACACTCTGGTACCCCGCCTGGGAAATTGCGCGTCTGGGCTGTGACCCCAGCAGCGTGCTGGCCAACGGTGTGGAGCGCTGGCTCACCGGATACACCGATCTCACCTTGGCCTACCGGGACGCCAACCCCAAGGCGTCCGCGAACGACCTCGTGTACTCGCTCCGTGTGGGCTGTGCAGCCGTGCTCTGCTCGACGTTTCCGTTCTCGGCACCAGTGAAGCGGCCGCACATCGTCGATGCCGCACTTGAGTCCTACGGCAGGGCGCGGCACGAGGCTGATCTGATGCTGCTGGACCAGCTACCTGTCTTGGAGGAGGCCCTGCGTAACACTCTTCGCTGAGTTCATGACCCTCATGGCCACACAAGCCGCAGGCCCGGCGCCGGCTGGCGGCCTCGGCGTCCCGCACCGGGGCCTGCATCCCCGCCCAGCAGACCGGCCAGTTCGACACGGTCAAGAACACCGCCGTCCCGGCCGCCGCGCAGCCGGACGTCACCGTCGACGGTGGCCGGCCGCGGTCGGGGTCACCGGCGGCTGGAAGGAGCGGGCCCCGTGATCGTCGACCACGGGGCCCGTGGGGACACCACTGTCGGCGATTCGGCCAACCGCACTGCTTCATAAACCTGTTGCGGGGATTGGGTCCGTGCATTCTCCATGCGGCCCCAGCCGCTCTATCTCGGGAAATCCGAAGCGACTCAAATACACCAGTTCGATATCTCGGCGCGGTCGTTGAGCCTCACGACGACGCCGGACGACCGTTTAGGGGGACCCGCCTTGACCTCGGCCGCAACGAACGAACAGCAGAAGACCGTGCCTCCGCCGCCCCTGCCAGCGGAGATCACGTACAGCGGGCAGTACTCCGTCAATCCGCTCGCCGAGGTCTCCTTCCGGCGGATGTGCGCCCAGATCCCGGCCGTCCTGGGCCGGATCGCGCGGCTGTCGTGGGGGACCGACCGGCGGGCTGTGCAGCTCCTGCTCGGCTGCCAGGTGGTCACCGGCGTCTCTGCCGCCGTACTGCTGGCCGCCACGGCCCGCGCCATGGCACCGGTCCTTGGGGACGGGACCGCCGGCGAGCGGCTGCGCGGCGCCCTGCCGGCGCTGCTGGTGGTGGCGCTCGCCGCCGCGCTGGCACGCGCTGCGGGAGCGGTCGCCGCGTACGCCGAGCGGCGGATCACTCCGCGGCTGACCACGGAGACGGACACCGCGCTGGTCGAGGCGGTGTGCCGGGTGGAGGCCTCGGCCTACGCGGAGGACGGCTTCTCGGACCGGCATGAGGCGGCCGAGATGGGGGTGATCCGTACGCACGTCATGGTCACCGACGCTCAGCGGTTCCTGTCCGCGGTGATCCGCATGGTCACCGCCGGCGGCGTGCTGTCGGTGCTGAACCCGTGGATCTTACCGCCGCTCCTGCTCGCGGTGCTGCCGGCCGGCGTCGGCGCCGTGCTGACCGCCCGGGTGGACTATGAGATCCACTACGCCAACATCGCCGACCGCAACGTGCGCGGCATGATGCGCTGGTGGGCGACCGAGTCGAAGTACGGCGACGAGGTCCGCGCCAACTCGATGACGGACTACCTCATCTACTGGTACCGGGCTCTATCTGACCGGTGCGACCGGCGCACCCTGGCCGCCGCGCCGCGGACCCTGCGGATCGCCCTGCTGTCCGCGCTGGCCGGCGGTGTCTTCCTCGTCGCGACCTGGGGCGCGTTGGCGTGGCTGGCGGTCTCCGGCCGGGTCGAGCTCGCTGTGGCGGCGACGGCGGTCATCGCCGTGCAGACCACGCTCGCCGCGCTGTCCCAGATGGTTATCAACGGCGCCGCGGTCTTCCATACCAGCCTGTACCTCAGTGACATGCAGGCCTTCCTCGACGATGCCGCTGCCCGCGCCCCCAAGCGCGGCCCCCGCGCGCATGCCGCGCCGACCGAGGAGATCCGGCTCGAGGAGGTCGTCTACCAGTACCCGGGTAAGGACAAGCCCGCCGTGGACGGTGTCTCGCTTGCTCTGCAGCGCGGGCAGATCCTCGCGATCGTCGGTGCGAACGGGTCGGGGAAGTCCACGCTCACCCGGCTGCTGACCGGGATCTACCTGCCCGACAAGGGCACGGTCACGTGGAACGGCACCGACCTTGCCGAGATGGACCCCGCCACGGTGTGGGCGACTACCGGCCTGGTGCCGCAGATCTTCGCCCAGTGGCCGCTGCGGGTCCGCGAGAACGTCACCCTCGGCCAGCCCCGCACCACGACGACGCCCCCGTGTGGGAGGCCGTCGACGCTGTCGGCCTGCGCGAGGCCCTTGAGGACCTGCCCGCTGGTCTCGACACCCTCCTGGCCCGCGACGTCTTCGGCGGCTCGGAACTCTCCGGCGGGCAGTGGCAGCGAATCGCCTGTTCAAGGGCCCTGTACAGGCGCCCGGGGCTGCTGATCCTCGACGAGCCCACCTCCCAGATGGACCCCCGCGGCGAGCACCAGATCTTCGAGCAGATCAAGGCCATCGCCGCGGACCGCATCACGATCATGGTCACCCACCGCCTGGAGAACACCAAGATCGCCGACCACATCATCGCGATGGAGCACGGCCGGATCACCGAACAGGGCAGGTACGACGACCTCGTCCACGCCGACGGAACCTTCGCCGAACTGCTGGAACTCTCCCAGGACCGCTGATCACCTTCGCCCCCACCCGTCCCGCCGCGCGGCGGGACGGGCACCACCAAGGAGGAGCCGTGCCCCCATCCCCCACCGCTGCCGATGGCCGCGACCCCCGTTCCTTGCCCGCTTCGCGACCGAGCGCGAGGTGCGCGGCGTGAGGCAGACGAAACCGCTGCCCGCGACGGTGCAGCGCTGGGCGGAGCAGCGGATCGGGCCCGTCGTGGCCGTACACGACGCCTCGCACGACTGGGACCGCTCCCGGGTGTGGGAGCTGGAGGTCGAAGGCGGATCCTGCGCGTATGTGAAGGTCTCGCCCAGCAAGAAGTTCTTCACCCGCGAGAGCCGGGCCTACCGCCACATCGTCCCCGCGCTCGGCCACAGCCGGGCGCCCCACCTCATCGACAGCCGTGCGGAGGACCTTCTCCTGCTGCTCACCGCGGTGCCCGGCGCCCCGGCGAAGGGGCTCGGCCTGAGCACCGACGAGTGGCGGGCCGTGCACAGGCAGGCCGGCGCGCTGACGGCCCGCCTCCACGAAGCCGGTGAACTCGACCGCGCCGACCGGGCGGAGGCCGAGGCGTCCCTGGAAGCCGCCGCCAACGGGGCAGAGAAGTACCTGGCCCGCGCCGGGGATCGGCTCACCCAGGACGAGCAGCAGGCGATCCGTGACCATGCCGCCCAGCTCCGCCGCGTCGGCCCGGTGCCGGTCGGATACATCCACGGCGACAACCAGCCGCGGAACTGGCTGTGGTCCGAGGCCGGACTGGCCCTCGTTGACTTCGAAAGGACCCGGCCGGCCGCCCGCGTCCAGGACCTCGTCATCCTCACGGTCACCCAGTGGCTCGACCACCCCGACCGCGAGAAGGCGTTCCTCCAGTCGTACGGGCGAGAACTCACCGATGCCGAGCGGCACGCCCTGCGCTGCCTGACCGCGCTGGACGCCGTCAACTGCCTGGCCTGGGGCCCGGACAACAACGACCCAATGGTCACCGCCCGGGGCCGGAGGACCCTGGATCGGCTCATGAGGGAGAACCGGCCGTGAGCGACATCCACCGGAGCATCGCCCACGTCATGGTGCTCATCCAGCGTCCCGGCGGCGGGCGGGTGCTCACCGTCCGGCACCAGCCGCACTCGTGGCATTCTCCCGGCCTGCTGACCGTCATCGGCGGTCGGCTCGAAGCCGGCGAGTTCCTCGACGAAGGCGCAGCGCGCGAGCTTGCCGAGGAGACCGGGATCCGCATCACCCCGGACCGGCTCGAGTTCTGCCAGCTTGCCCATCTCCACGCCGCGGACGGCGAACGGGTGGTGGGCGCCGTGTTCCTCGCCCGGAGCTGGGAGGACGAGCCGTACAACCGTGAGCCAGGCACCCACAGCGAGCTGGTCTGGGTCGATCCCACCAGCCCTCCCCCGACTGCCACCCCTTCACCCACGAGGTCCTGCGCCACTTCGTCGCCGGACGCCCGTACGCGAATGTCGTTGCCCCGGAACTGGCGGAGGACGGAAGTGACGCCCCGTGACGGTTGCCGCCCGGGCCTCGCGGACCACCGCGTGGACGATCCCGGCCTACCGGTACCTGCTCGGAAGCGAGGCCGCGAGTCTGTCCGGGTCGGCGGTGAGCACCATTGCCCTGCCAGCGCTGGCCATCCTGGAACTTCACGCCAGCACCTGGGAGGTGGCGAGTCTGGCGTTCCTCGGTCAGCTCCCCAGCACGCTCGCGCTGTGGGCCGGCGCCCTGTCGGACCGGTACACGAAGCGCACTCAGCTCATTCTCTCGGACCTTGCGGCGGCTGCGGCGCTCGCCACTGTCCCGGCCGCCGCCCTGGCTGGGATGCTCACGGTCGGGCAGCTGTACGGGGTGACGCTCGTGCTCGGCGCGGCCAAGGTGGTGCACGACGCTGCAGGGATCAGCCTGCTGCCGAGCATCGTCGCACCGCACCTGCTGCACGACGCCAACTCCAGGCTGGGCGCGGCGTCCTCGGTGGCCGACAGCGCGGGCAGCAACGCGGGCGCCGCGCTCGTCGGCGCCATGGGACCGGCGCGGTCGGTCCTCGCCGACGTCGTCTCCTTCCTGATCTCGGCCACACTGGTATGGCGTATCCCTGCGCCCGAGCCGCGCCTTCACCCCGCCGAGGCGGCCGAGGGCCGTCGCGGTCTCGGGCAGGACATCGCCGCGGGTGTGCGGTACGTGATCGGACAGCCCGTGATCCGCACGGTGATCGCGGCCCTCGCCTTGCTGTCCTTCGGCCTGGCGGTGATGAACACCTTCTGGGCGTATTACCTTCTCACCACGCTCGGCGCCTCCCCGACCGCATTCGGGGTGATCATGGGAGTGGGCGGCATGGGGAGCCTGGCTGGTGCGCTGCTCGCGCCGAAGATCGCGACCCGGTTCGGCGTCGGACCGACGATCATCACCGGGTTCGCGATCAGCCCCCTCGCTCAGGTGCCGCTGCTCCTGGCCGGGCCCGGCCGCGGCTGGCAGATCGTCCTGGCGGGGATGCTCGCCGCACTTGTTCTGGGCGACCGCGTCAGGGGTCAGCCAGCGATCCCTACGCCAGATCCTGTGCGACCCGCGTTTCCAGGGCCGGATGCAGGCGGCCAGCACCACGGTGACCGCCGGAAGCCGCCCCCTGGCCGCCGCAACCGCCGGCGCCCTCGCGGTCCTCCTCGACGTCCGGGCCGTCCTCGCCGTCGGCGCGCTCATTCAGACCCTCCCCGTCGTCCTGCTGCTCACCTCCGTCATCCGCACCCTGCGGGACATGCCCGCCCCGCCCGACACCGCAGCCGTGCCGCCCGCCCGAGAAGGAGAGCCGTGACCGCCACCGCATCCACCGCGAGCGCCGCCTACTGGGAACCGCTCTGGGCAGACGGCCGCCATTACCGGCAGCTGTGCGAAGACGAGAAGCGGCTGATTGGCTTTGTTCACGTTCAGCAGCAGCGTTTGTCCACCTGGTGGGGAGGCAGTGGGCGATCGGAGCGCGCGTGAGCCTGTTCCGCTTTGACGGACACCATCGGTGTGGTGGTCAGGCCGCGAGGGCGGCCTCGTAGTCGGCGGGTGTGCGGTAGCCGAGGCTGCTGTGCAGCCTCCGCAAGTTGTACCAGCTCTCGAT
>NZ_JACBGN010000156.1 GCF_013401435.1 Streptomyces sp. BR123 | reverse complement strand
GCCCCCTGTCCCTGTCCCTGTCCCTGTCCCTGTCCCGCCCCTTCTTCTGCCTCCTCCCAGACCCCGGAGAATCCATGCGGCACCTCGCGCGCCTCGCCCGTCCCGCTCGCCCCTTCCGCACCGCCCGCCCCGCGCGGTTCGGGATCGCAGCCCTGGCCGTCGGACTCGCCACCGCCGGCTGTTCCGCCGCGGACGCCAAGCCCGCCGCGGAACAGCCGACCGCCTCCGCGCACGCGGCTTCCTTCGCCAACTGCGGCCGCCAGGTGTCCTTCACCCGGCCGCCGAGGCGGACCGTCGCCCTGGACCAGACCTCGACCGAGACCCTGCTCGAACTCGGCCTCCAGGACCGCATGGCCGGCACCGCCAACCTCAAGACGAAGATCCCCGCGCACTACGAGGCCGCGTACGCGAAGGTCCCCGTCATCGCGCCCAAGATCGCCACCGCCGAGCAACTGCGCGCCGCCACCCCCGACTTCGTCGTCGCCGCCTCCACGGACCTCTTCACCAAGGACCGGGCCGGCACCCGCGAGGAACTGGACGCCCTCAAGGTCCCCACGTTCGTCAGCGCGGTGGACTGCCCGCAGCAGAACCCGGCCGGCAAGACCCCGTTCGAACTGCTCTTCTCCGACTACGAGAACCTCGGCAAGGTCTTCGGCGCCGAGGAGCGGGCCGCCGGGCTCGTCGCAGCCCAGCGCGCCGCGGTCGCCAAGGCCGGGGAAGGCGCCGCCAGGGTCCCCGCCGGCGCCGACCGGCCGACCGTCGTCTACCTCTACTCCGTCTTCAACGGCATGCCGTACGTCGCGGGCCGGACCGGCCTGCCCAGCGAGATGAGCCGCATCGTCGGCGCACAGAACGCCTTCGACGACATCGGCGAGGACTGGCCCGAGGTCACCTGGGAGGAAGTCGCCAAGCGCGACCCCGACTTCATCGTCATCGGTGACCTGTCCGAGCGCGGCCGGCCCGGTGACAGCGCCGCCGAGAAGCGCGCCGCCATGACCGCACACCCCGTCGTCTCCCGGCTCGCCGCGGTCCGCGACGGCAGGATCCTGCAGGTGCCGGGCATCGAACTGGACCCCTCGGTGCGCTCCGTGCACGCCCTGGGGCTGCTGGCCGACGGGATGAAGGACCTCGGGTATGTCCGCTGACAGGGTCACCTCGGTCGCTCCGGTCACCTCGGTCGCACCGGTCGCTCCGGTCGCCGTGGTGGACCTGTTGATGCCTGCAGCCCGCGGGCGGGCGGTGGTGACGGCCGGCGGCTCCCTCCCCGTCCCGCCCGGCCGGTCTGCGGCTGCCGGTGCTGCCGGTGCTGCCGGTACTGCCGGCCGGGCCGGCCGTCTCCTCCTCGCCGTGCTCGCGCTCGCCGCCTCCGTCGCAGCAGCCGTACGCATCGGGACCGCCGACGTCGGCTGGGACGGCCTCGCCCGCGTCCTCGGCGGCCGGCTCGGCCTGGCCGTGGAGCCGCTGCCCCCGCTGCTGGACTCCCTCGTCTGGGACCTGAGGCTGCCCCGCGTCCTGATGGCCGCCCTCGTCGGCGCCTCCCTCGCCGTCTGCGGCACCGTACTCCAGGCCGTCACCCGCAACACGCTGGCCGACCCGTACCTGCTCGGCGTCTCCTCCGGCGCCTCGACCGGAGCCGTCACCGTGGTCGTCCTCGGGGTCGGCGCGAGCACCCTCGGGGTCACCGGCGGAGCCCTGGCCGGTGCGCTGCTCTCCTTCGGGCTGCTGCTGGTGCTGCTGCGGCGCAGCGGGCTGGACTCCGTCCGCATCGTCCTCACCGGCGTGGTCGTCGGACAGCTGTTCACCGCGCTGACCTCGCTCGTCCTGATGGCCTCGGCCGACGCGGACACCACCCGCGCCGTCACCCACTGGCTGCTCGGCTCCATGGCTCCGGCCCGCTGGAACACCGTCGCGGTCTGTGCGGCCGTCACCCCGCTGGGCCTGGTGGCCGCCTGGCTGTGCGCCGGCGCCCTCGACGGGCTCGCCTTCGGCGCCGACACCGCCGCCTCCCTCGGGGTCGGCGTGCGGCGTACGCGGATGCTGCTGCTCGTCGTCACGGCCGCGCTGACCGCGGTGGCCGTGGCCACCGTCGGCGCCATCGGCTTCGTCGGGCTGATCGTCCCCCACGGGGTGCGGTTCCTCGTCGGGCCGCTGCACCGGCTGCTGCTGCCGTACGCCGCCCTGGCCGGCGCGGTCTTCCTCGTGTGGACCGACGCCCTCGCGCGGATCGTGTTCGCGCCCCGCGAGGTCCCGGTCGGGGTGATCACCGCGCTGCTCGGAGTGCCGCTGTTCCTCCTCGTCCTGCGCAAGCGGGGTGAGCTGTGAGGATCACCGCCGAGGGGCTGAGCTGGTCGGTGGCCGGCGGCCCCACCCCCGTCGTACGCGGGGTCAGCGTGGACATCGCCCCCGGCGAGACGGTCGGGCTGCTCGGCCCCAACGGCTCCGGCAAATCCTCCCTGCTGCGCTGCCTGGCCGGACTGCGGGAGCCCGACGCGGGCACGGTCCGCTACGACGGCGAGTCCGTACGCGGCTGGAGCGCGCGCCGGATCGCCCGCCACGTCGCCTTCGTCGAGCAGGACGCCGCCGCGGACAGCGACCTGCGGGTCGGCGATGTCGTGGGCCTGGGGCGGACCCCGTTCCGGGACCGGTGGCGCGGGCCGGACGCCACCGACCGGGCGGTCGTCGCCGCCGCGCTGGAACGCCTCGGCCTCACCGCGCTCGCCGCACGCCCCTGGCGGGCCTTGTCGGGCGGCGAGCGGCAGCGCGCCCACATCGCCCGCGCGCTGGCCCAGCAGCCCTACGCCCTCCTGCTCGACGAGCCGACCAACCACCTCGACGTCAAACACCAGCTGGAGCTGATGGAGCTGCTGACCGGCACCGGCACCGGCACCGGCACCGGCACCGCTACGGGTACGGGTACGGGCAGCGGCACCGGCGGGACCGACAGGACCGTCCTGGTAGCCCTGCACGACCTGTCGCTCGCCGCCCGGTACTGCGACCGGCTGCTGCTCCTGCACCATGGCCGCCTCATCGCCTCCGGCCCACCCGCCACCGTCCTGACGGCCGAGCGGCTTGCCGAGGTCTTCGAGGTCGACGCCGAACTCACCACCGACTCCCTGGGACATCCCCAGGTCGCATACCGCGGGCCGCTCGGCACCCCGGCCCCGCCGGCACCCCGACCCACCACGTGAACAAGCACAAGCACAAGCACAGGAAGCGGAAACCCTGATGACCCAGACATCCCCCACCCCTGCCCGCGCGCTCTCCGCCGACGGACTGGACGGACTGGACGGAGTGGACGGACTCGTCGCGGCCGTCCTGGCCGGCGCACACGGCCCGCTGCCCTCCGAACTCGTCGCGACCAGCGTCTTCTGGATCCACCACGGCACCCGCCTCGCCGGCGGCGACACCACCTACCTCAACCAGTACGTCCTGGTCCGCCTCGGCGGCTCCTTCGGCGGCTGCGCCTTCGAGGCCGGCGAGCTCGACCCCGCGATCTGCCGCGACTCCTCCGGCACCCCGCTCGACGTCCTGCTGCGCGAGGCGCCCCGGCCACTGCGCATCGCTGCCCTCGACGCCTACCTCTGCGAAGCCCGCCCGCACCGGATGGCCGCCGAGACCGGCGAGGCCGAGCCCGTCACCCTTCCCGCCGGCACCCCCGAGGTCCGTGCGCGGGCCCGTGACGCGGCGATCGCCGGCCTGCTCGACATCGGACAGGGCGCGAAGGTCGGCCTCATCGGCGTCGTCAACCCGCTGGTCGCGGCGATCCGCGAACGCGGCGGCGACCCCCTGCCCTGCGACTTCAACCTCAAGGCCACCCAGTGGGGCGACCCCGTCACCGACGACATGCACGAGGTGCTGGACCGAGCCGACGCCGTCGTCGCCACCGGCATGACCCTGAGCAACGGCTCCTTCGACACCATCCTCGAACGCTGCCGCTCCCGTGGCATCCCGCTGATCGTCTACGCGCAGTCCGGCAGCGCCGTCGCCCGCGCCTTCCTCGGCTCGGGCGTGACCGCCGTGTCCGCGGAGCCGTTCCCGTTCTCCCAGTTCAGTGCCGACCAGACCGTCCTGTACCGCTACCGGACGAAGGGCGGCGCGTGATCCCCGTCCTCCGCCCGGCCGCGGCCGGCACCGGCTTCGGCACCGGGTGCGCCCCCTGCCACCACGGCGAGATCCTCCAGGGCGTCTTCCTCGACCACGACGGCCGCCGGTGCGCCGGACTGGTCACCCTCCCCATGGCCGGCCCCGGCACCAGAGCCGAGTTCACCCGCCGCCCCGGTACGCCGCCCGGGACGGTCACCGTCGTACCCGCCGACCGTACGAAGGCCGCACGGGCCGCGGCCCTCGCGATCGCCGCGTGCGCCGAACGGACCGGACTGCCACCCTGCGGCGGCGAGTTGCGGCTCAGCGGCGACATACCGGTGGGCCTGGGCATGGGCAGCTCCACCAGTGACGTCATCGCCGCCGTCCGTGCGGTCGCGGACGCGTACCGGCTGCGGATGGCGCCCGGCACGGTCGCCCGGCTCGCCGTACGGGCCGAACGAGCCAGCGATCCGCTCATGCTGGACGACGGCCGCCCCGTCCTCTTCGCCCAGCGGGAGGGCCGCGTCCTGGAGGTCCTCGGCCCGGTCCTGCCGCCGCTGGTCGTGGTCGGCTGCGCCCTCGGCGGCGGCGCCCCCGTGGACACGCTGTCGCTGCCCGTGTCGGAGGCGGGCGAGGACGACGTACGGGCCTACGAGCGCCTGCGCACCCGGCTGCGCCGCGCCGTGGCCACCGGCGATGCAACGCTGCTCGGCGCGGTCGCCACCGCCAGCGCCCGGCGCGGCCAGCGGGTGCTCGGCCACCCGGAGTTCGACGCGCTGACCGCCGTGGCCCGCCGGACCGGGGCAGCGGGCGTGCAGATCGCGCACAGCGGGACGGTGGCGGGCGTGCTGTTCGACCCGGCCGCACCGGGCGTGCGCTACCGCGTCCGCAGCTGCCTGCACGCCCTCGACGAGCACGGCATCCCCACCACCCGGACCTTCACGACCTTCACGACCTCCACGACCTCCACGACCTCCACGACAAGGAACTCCTGAATGGACCAGCACATCGCGGAGTCGATCGGCCGGCCGGACCTGATACGCCTCGACGACCGGCTCGTCTGCCTGCGCTTCGAGACGATGAAGGCGGTCTCCGCCCTCGCGGCCGTACGCCACCTGCTGGAGACCGGTGCGGTGCGGCGCGGGGACACCCTGCTGGACAGCTCCAGCGGCATCTACGCGTACGCGCTCGCCCTGGCCTGCCACCGGTACGGCATGCGCTGCCACATCGTCGGCTCGACGACGGTGGACCACACCCTGCGCACCCAGTTGGCCGTCCTCGGCGCGACCCTGGAGCAGATGGAGCCGTGCAGCGACCTCAAACTCGACCAGAAGCGGCGGGTGGAGCGGATCCACGAGATCCTCGCCGAACACCCCGAGTACCACTGGATGCGCCAGTACCACGACGACATCCACTACCTCGGATACGCGGCGGTCGCCGACCTGATCCGCGAGACGCTCGGCACGGACGGGCTCACCGTCGTCGGCGGGGTGGGCTCAGGCGCCTCCACCGGCGCCCTCGCCCGCTACCTGCGCGCGGCCCCCGAGGGGCGGGGCCCCGCCGGGCGGGCGGCGGACGTCGAACTCGTCGGCGTCCAGCCGTACGGCAGCATCACCTTCGGCGCCGGACACGTCGCCGACCCCGAGATCATCATCGCCGGGATCGGCAGCTCCATCCCCTTCGGCAACGTCTCGCACGAGCTGTACGACGCCCTGCACTGGATCGCGTTCGACGCGGCCCTCGCCGGCAGCGTCGACCTGCTGCGGCGGCACGCGGTCTTCGCGGGGCTGTCGAGCGGCGCCGCCTACCTCGCCGCCCGCCACGAACGCGACCGCTCCCCGGAACGCACCGTCCTCTTCGTCGCCGCCGACACCGGCCACCGCTACGCCGACACCGTCCACGCCCGCCACCGCCAGGCAGCCCGCATCTGCGATCTCACCCCGCAGGAGGTCACCGACCAGAGCCGACTCGCCCTTCCGTGGTCCCGCATGCAGTGGAACCGGGCCCGGGCGACGGCGCCGTGACACCGGCCGCCCGGGCTCCGGGCGGCGCCGCGACTGCCACTGCCGCCGCGACTGCCGCTGCCGCTGCCGACGGGCGGGGCGCGTCAACTGCCGCTCTTCCCCGGGTCCACGGACTGCACGGCCGCCCCGGCCCGCTTCTCCATCTCCTCCGGCGGGACGTCCTCCACGTGCGTGGCAAGGCTCCAGCGGTGGCCGAAGGGGTCCTCGATCTGGCCGGTGCGGTCACCGTAGAACTCGTCCCTGACCGGCCGCAGCTCCCCGGTCCGGCCCGGTGTTCGCACTGAACCCGGCGGAGCTTCCCGTGGGTGCGCTCCGCGTCGGAACGCGGAGAGTCAGACGTCCGCGGCGTCCGCGGCGTCCGCGACTGCGCGGAGGCCGACGCGGCCGAGCCGGGTGTCGACTTCCGCCACCCGTACGCGGATCAGTGCGCCTTCCCGCACCAGGAAGGCGGGACTTTCGACGGGCTCGTCGGTCAGCTCCGACACGTGCAGCAGGCCCTCCACGCCAGGGGCGACCTGAACGAACACGCCGAACGGGACGATCTTGGTGATCGTCCCGTCGAGGACCTGGCCGATGCGGGAGGCAAAGTCTGCGAACGGGTTGTCCTGGAGGGCCTTCAACGAGATGGTGACCTGCCCCTTACGCGTCTCGGACGTGATCACCTCGGCGGTGATCCGCTGCCCGGGTTCCACGGCCTGCGAGGGGTGGTCGATCCACGACCAGGACAGGTCCGGCACGCGGACGAACCCCGTGAGGACTCCGGCCGGCTCGCCATCCAGGCGGACGAAGACCCCGAAGTCGTGCACTCCGGAAACCGTCCCCGAGACGACCTGGCCGGGGCGGATGCCGGTGAGGAAGCTGCGCAGCTCCTGGTTCTCACAGGCCCGTGCAGACAGTGACAGCTGTTCTCCGCGTCGGCGGCCGATTTCCTCGGCCTCCATCTCGCGGCCCACTTCGAAGATCTCCGACGGGTGCGAGATGTGGCGACGCATCGATGCTTCGTGTCGCGGAATCCGCCCGACCTCGGCGTTGTCCCCTTCGGTGTCCAGGAGCCTTACGAGGGTGTCCGTTCCGTCGAACCCGATGACCTGCACCCGCCTCACGGGGCCCGGTTCCCGTCGGTCGAGCAAGGAGCGTACGGGGGCGTAGGGATCGGATTCGGGCATGTACGGAGTCTAGAGTCTGCGTGCGCTTCCGGGCCCTGCCCGCACGCACCCGTGGTCGTCCGGCCAGGCCCCCGCGGCGGGGGGCGGAGTCATCGGGCGGTGCTGCTGTCTTCCAGGGCGGATCGGCGGAAGGACCGGACGGTGGCCGACCTGGACAGCGCGAGCGACATCCGTACGAGCCCCTGCGAGCTGCTCGGCGAGGTCAGGACCGCGTCCGCGGTGTGGGGGTGCGGGTGCGGGACCCCGCCCGGGGAGGCTGCGGCCCGGGCGCGCTCCCAGTGCGCGACGGCGCTGACCAGTGCGGCGGCGTCCGCGACGGCCGCGGCCTCCTCCGCCGGGCGCCCGTCCGCCAGCTCTTTGCGCAGTGCCCGCTCCCGCAGCTCGGCCCGCAGGTAGGGGTTGACGGTGAGGATGCCGTCGTGGATGTCCGACTCGCGCTGCGTCAGCCGTATCTCGATCGGCACCCAGGCCCCGCCGGCGGACAGGTCGATGCTGCGCTCGGTCGCCACCCGCAGCTCCTCGTGCAGAGGGCGGAGCCGCCGGTACCGGCGCCACATCCGCCACCGGCTCGCGACGGGCTCGGCGACGAGGGGCAGCACGAACCCGGCCGCGATCAGCAGCGCCGACACGGAGGCGAGGGCCGGAGCGACCTCGACGGCGAGCACGTCCCAGTCGCGGCCCGTCCACCGCGCCCCGACCGCGGCGAACTTGGCGACGTCGTAGAAGAAGTTGAGGACGTAGCCGACGACGATCAGCGCCAGCCCCGCGCGCAGCGCGCCGCGCACCTCGCGGGCCCACCTCCAGCACAGCACCGCCATGGTGACGGCGGCGGTGGTGTGCGCCGTGAGGTAGAGGAGGATCGTCTCCCTGATGAACGGGGTGTTGGCGTAGTACGTGTCGAGGTCGCGCAGGCGCTCCACGGGGGCCTCGCCGAGGGCGAACAGCGTGTTGACGGCCACGATCACGGCGAGTGTGACCGCGGTGCACAGACGGGCCCGCCGACGCGTCCGCTCCCCGTCGGCGTCGTCGGCGTCCGCGCCGCCGCGGCTCCAGTGGAGGATGAGGACGATGTTGGCCCCGGAGAACGCCGTGATGAGGGAGTAGACGAGGGGCGCCGCGGCGTTGGGGACGCCAGTGATCCGGTTCACGGCGACGAGGCTCGGGATCGCGGTGAACGCGAACACGGCCGTCCCGAGCGCGAGCAGGGCACACACGGAGCGCAGGAGCTCGTCACGCGGGTTGCGCCGGAGCGCGGGCAGCTTCAGCAGCGTCGCGAGCAGGAGCACGGCGCCCGGCAGGTAGAAGCCGAGGCCCTGGGGGTCGTTCACCGCGGGCCCCGCCCCTGGGGGGCCATACGGTCCTGGCGGTCGGCGGTCCGGGGCGGCTGCTGTGTCGTCATGGCAGGTGTGTTCCTCACGGGCGCTTCAGGGATCCGGCGGTGCCGGGTGCCGGGTGCCGTATCCGTGCGCACGCCTCGTCGCTCGGCCCATCAGCGCGATCACAGGCACGACGAGTGTTCATCGTACTGAGTGGCCGAAATGAGGATGGTCCGAGCCTCGCCTTGCTGATGAAGGATGCGGACGGCCGACCGCCAGAGGCTGGAACCAGCCCCCTGCCGGCGAGGCCGGGCCGGGCCGGTCCGCTCCGGCCCGGTCGCGGGCGAGGACGACGCGGCGTCCGCGCGCGGGCCGCTCCGACGGCCACCCTGAGCGGCGACTCGCCTGCCGGCATGCGTGCCGGGCGCGCCCCTGCCGCAGCGGAGGGCGCGCCCGGCGGCGTCCGGCTGCTGCCGGTCGGCCGGTTACAGCGTGTGGGTCAGGCGGGTCGTGAGCAGGCGGGTGAAGCGGGCCGGGTCGGGCAGGTCGCCGCCTTCGGCGAGCAGCGCGCTGCCGTACACCAGCTCGGTGATCTCCGCGAGCGCGGGGTCGTCCGCGTTGGCCTCGTGGGCCGAGCGCAGGGCGGTGACCAGCGGGTGGGCGGGGTTGAGCTCCAGGATCCGCTTGACGGGCGGCATCTGCTGGCCCATGGCCCGGTACATCTTCTCCAGGGTCGGGGTCATGTCGTGGGCGTCGCCCACGATGCACGCCGCCGACGTCGTCAGCCGCGACGACAGCCGGACCTGCTTCACGTGCTCGGACAGGGACGTCGCCATCCAGGGCAGCAGGGCGGCGAAGTCCTGGTCCCGCTTGGCCTTGTCGGAGTCGGCTTCCCCGTCGCCGTCGCCGTCATCGACCGGGTCGAGGTCGACCTGGCCCTTGGCGACGGACTGGAAGCGGTGGCCGTCGAAGCCCGGGACCTGCTCGACCCAGACCTCGTCGACCGGGTCGGTGAGGATCAGGACCTCGTACCCCTTGGCGGCGAAGGCCTCCATGTGCGGGGAGTTCTCCACCATGGCGCGGGTCTCGCCGGTCAGGTAGTAGATCGTGTCCTGGCCGTCCTTCATGCGCTCGACGTACTCGCGCAGGGTGGTCTTCTTCTCCGCGTCGTGCGTGGAGTCGGCCGACACCAGCGCCAGCAGGGCCTCGGTGTTGTCGGTGTCCTCGAGGAGACCCTCCTTGAGGACCCGGCCGAACTGGCCCCACAGCTTCGCGTAGCGCTCGGCGTCGTCCGCCTGGATTCCCTTGAGCGCGCCCAGGACCTTCTTCACCAGGCGCCGGCGCACGCCCTGGATCTGGCGGTCGTGCTGCAGGATCTCGCGGGAGATGTTCAGCGACAGGTCGTGGGCGTCCACGACACCCTTGACGAAGCGCAGGTAGTTCGGCATCAGCGCTTCGCAGTCGTCCATGATGAACACCCGCTTGACGTACAGCTGCACGCCGCGCTTCGTCTCGCGGGAGAACAGGTCGAACGGCGCCTGCGAGGGGATGAACAGCAGCGCCTCGTACTCGAAGGTGCCCTCGGCGCGCATGTGGATGGTCTCGGCCGGGTCGAGCCAGTCGTGGCTGATCTGCTTGTAGAACTCGCTGTACTCGGTCTCGGACACCTCGCTGCGCTGCCGCGCCCACAGCGCCTTCATCGAGTTGAGCGTGTCCATGGTCGGGACGGCGGTGCCCTCGGCTTCGCCCTCGCCCTCGCCCTCGCCGTCGGCGTCGGGGCGCTCGGCGGCCATCCTGATCGGCCAGCGGATGAAGTCCGAGTACTGCTTCACGATCTGACGGATCTTCCACCCGGCCAGGTAGTCGGCCAGGCCGTCCTCGCTGTCGGCGGGCTTGAGGTGGAGCGTGACCGAGGTGCCGACCGGCAGGCCGTCCACGGCCTGGATGGTGTACGTACCCTCACCGTCGGACTCCCACAGCGTGCCCTCGTCGGTGCCGGCCCGCCGGGTGCGCAGGGTCACCTTGTCGGCGACCATGAACGCCGAGTAGAAGCCGACGCCGAACTGCCCGATCAGGCTCTGCGCCGCGGCGGCGTCCTTGGCCTCCTTGATCTTCTCCAGCAGGCGGCCGGTGCCTGACTTGGCGATGGTGCCGATCAGCTCCACGATCTCGTCCCGGCTCATGCCGATGCCGTTGTCGCGGACGGCCAGCGTGCGGGCGTCCTTGTCGACTTCGAGGGTGATGTGGAGGTCGGCGGTGTCGGCTTCGAGGGCGGAGTCGGTCAGCGACTCCAGGCGGAGCTTGTCCAGTGCATCGGAGGCGTTGGAGATCAGCTCGCGCAGGAAGATGTCCTTGTTCGAGTAGATCGAATGGATCACCAGCTGCAGCAACTGACGGGTCTCGGCCTGGAACTCCAGCGTCTCGATACTGCTACCCACGTGGGTCTCTCCTTAGAGAACGGAAACGGTGACGGTGACGGTGATGGACGGAAGGTGAGCGGCGCCCGTCCGCCCCGAGCGCGCCTCGCCGCCGACATGGCGCGCTCGGGGCGGGCAGGCAGAGGGGCTGGCGGGCGTTCGCCCTGCCGTGGCCGTGGCCGTGGCCGTGGCCGTGGCCGACGGCCGCCGGCGGTATCACGGCAGGGGCCGGGTACGGCGCTGCCGGTCGCTGTCGGCGCGTAGTTGGCCGGTGAGGGCGGCGAGCCGGTCGAGGCGGGCGGCGATCGCCGGGTGGCCGGCCGCGAGGTGGGGGCGGGCCGCGACGAGCGGGGCCAGGAGCCGGGCCGGGTCGTTGTCGCCGAGGGCGTCCAGCAGGCGGGCCACGGCCGGGGCGGCGCCCTCCGCGATGTCCTCCAAGGCGCTGATCTGCCCGGCCAGGAGACGCAGTTCGGCCGCGTTGTCCCGGGCCCACGTGGTGACGGCGCGGTCGGCGGCACGCTGGTCGCGGGCCGCTTGGACCCGCTGCTCGCCGGTGCTGCCCGAGGCGGTTCCGGCGGCGGTGTCGGGGCGCAGGCGGAGGTAGCGGCGCTCGGCGGCCTGACGGCTGGCCACCCCGAGAGGCCCGGCCAGATCCGCCCACGTGGCGCCGGCGGTGCGGGCGGTCTCGATCAACCCGGTCTCCCAGCCGGCGAGTTCCTCGCGCACGTGGCGCAGGAGCAGCAGCGTGGCGAGGGCCTGTTGCGGGTCGCCCTGCCCGGAGTCGTCGGGCGGTGCGGTGCGGGCGGTGCGGGCGGCGGCGTTCATCATGCCGAGTGCGGCGGCAGCGGCCAGGAACGAGGCCGGCCCCGCCCCCGGGGTGTCCTGCGCTTCCATGGTCGTCACCTTTTCGCCGACGGCGGGATTGTCACCCAGATGATGACATGCTACGACCGTCCCGGCCGAACCGCACCGGCGAATCCGCGACAACTGTCCGGAATCGGAGGTATCCAACGGTGTTCACGGGCACCCTTGCGCGAAGACCCGGTGAATCCCCCGCCGCCACCCCCCTGTGCGACCGGATTCCTGTATGTCGTCCACAGGGCGACATGACGGCTTGCCGCGAAGAACTGCAGCGGCCGGCGCCTGAAGGAACGTGTGTGCCGGATTTCGGCCAAAACGGTTGTCATGACGGGCGGAGCGGGATCTTCCGGCATTAGCGTTCGAAACGTTCTTGCGGCCTCTGGGGGAGAGCCCGCGTACCTCTCTGCCTCCGTGCGCCGCCTCGGGGGAAAGCGAGAGGATTCTGATGGGCCATCATCAGCGACAGCCGGCCGGCCGGCTCGCGGCCGCATGCACACCGGGCCGCGCCCACGACGATGCGACGCCGACGCCGACGCCGATGTCCGGGCCGGGGCCGCGGCACGCGCCGGAGCAGGGGTGGCGCCATGGCCCTCGTGCTTGAGGGAATCTCCTTCCGGTACGGCCGGCAGGAACCGGTCTTCACCGACTTCGGGCTGGTCCTCGACGCCCCCGCCACCGTCCTCCTCGGCCCGAACGGCGCCGGGAAGTCGACGCTGCTGGGGCTCGCGGCCTCACAACTCCGCCCCGGCTCCGGCACGGTCGCACTCGGCCGGACCCGGGCCGAGGGCCGCGCCCTCGCCGCGTACCGGCGCAAGGTGGCGTGGATCCCGCAGCAGATCACCCCCGTACCCGGGCTGACCGTCCGCGAGCAGGTCGCGTACGCCGGCTGGCTCAAGGGCCTGAAGCGCGCCGAGGCGTGGGAGGCGTCCGCCGCCGCCGTCGACCGGGTCGGTCTGAGCCCGCTCGCCGACCGCAAGAGCCACCGGGTCAGCGGAGGCCAACTGCGCCGCATCGGCATCGCCGGGGCGCTCGGCCACCGCAGCGAGCTGATCCTGATGGACGAGCCGACCGCCGGACTCGACCCCACCCAGCGGCAGATGTTCCGCGAACTCGTCGCCGAACTGTCCGCCACCGTGCGGATCGTGGTCTCCACCCACCAGACGGAGGACCTCGCCGACCTCTACCGGCAGGTCGTCGTGCTCGACCGGGGCACCGTCCGCTTCCAGGGGACCCCGCAGGAGTTCCACGCCCTCGCCCCCGCTTCGCCCGCCGCCACCCACGACGGGCCCCGCGAACGGGCCGAGGCCGCGTACGCCCGTCTCGTCGAACGGGAGGTCTGAGCCATGCGCCTGCGCACCCTGCTGCGCACCTCGTCGGCCACGGCGCTGCTGCCGTTCCTCCTCCTCCACGTGGTCGTGCTCCTCGGCGACGCAATGGCCTCCTCCGTCCTGCCCGGCCACGGGCCCTCGGTCGTCGGGCCCGTCGAGCTCGCCCTGGCTCCGGCAGCAGCGGCCTGCGCGGCGGCCGGCGCGTGGGAGGCCGCACGGCTGCGCCGCGGCCGCGTCCCGGACCAGGCGCCCGTCCGCTCGCCGCTCACCCTGGCGCTCACCGTGCTCCTGCCGGTCTGGGGCATGGGCCTGGCGGGCCTGGCTGCCGCACTGATCGTCACCTCCAGGGCGGCCGGAGCCCTGCCCGCGCCCTCCCACACGGGCATGCTCGCCGCGTACGCCGCCGTACTGGCCGCGGCGAGTCTTCTCGGCCACCTGCTCGGGCGGGTCCTGCCGGGCCTGGCCGCCGCGCCGGTCGCGATGGTCGTCGGGTTCTGCCTCGTGGGGTTCCCCGTGTCCTTCGAAACGCCCTGGCCGCGCCACCTCGTCGCGCGGGCCTACGAGTCCTGCTGCCACCCCGGCCAGGTGATCGACCCCGCGGCCGTCTGGGCCCCGCTCCTCCTCGCCACCGGGCTCTGCCTTGCCGCGGCCCTGGTGATCCACCCGTTCCTCAAGGCGGCACGGCTGCTCGCCGTCGCCCTCGCGGCAGCCGCCGCCGCAGTGGCCGTCTGGCTCGTGCACGGCCTCGACCACAACCCCGTACTCGCCCGCGACCCCTCGGACCTCGTCTGCGACACCCGTGGCCGCCCCACCGTGTGCCTGTGGCCCGAGACCCCCGACCGCGGCCGGGCCGTGGACCTCGTCCGCAGCCACACCGCACGCCTGACGGCGGCCGGGGTGCCCGTCGCCGACACGCTCAGCGCCGCGCCCCGGCCCGGGGCGTCCGAGTTCGGCGGCAAGGGCATCGTCTCGGACGCGGACATACCGCTCCGGCTCGCGAGCACGCTGATGCCCCCCGTGCCCGCATGCGCCCGGACCACCGGCCAATACCCTGCGACACAGGACAGGCAAACGCTCCACGCCTGGCTCACCGCCACGGCGACCGGCACCCCGCCCGTCCCGGTCCCCCACCGCTACACCGCCCAGGACATCGACCTCGTCCGGCAGGTCCTCGCCCAGCCGCCCGCCGTGCAACTGGCCTGGTACGAGCAGTACCGGAAGGCACTGGCCGGCTGCACCGACCGCCCGGACCGCACCGTCCCGGGAGGCGCCCGGTGATCTGGTGGCTCACGTCCCGCCATGCGGCCCTGACCGTCCCGGCGACGCTCCTCACCGCCCTCCTCGGCATCGCACTCGGACGCACCGTGCTGCCCCTTCCGACCCTCCTCGGCAGGGGCGGCGATTTCCTGCTCAGCGCGCTGGTGACGGTGTTGCCCGCGGTGCTCTGGCTGAACGGCACCGGACGGACCGCCCCGGAGACCGAAGCCACCGCCCTCCGGCCCGTCCACCGCTGGGACACCGCACTGGCCGCGCTCCTCGCCGCGACCGCCCTGGCCGCCACCGGCATCGCCCACGTGCTCGCCACTGACGACATCGCCCTCGCCGTGGGCCGCAACATCACCTTCTACCTCGCGGTGGCCGTGCTCCTCGGCGTGTGCGTCGGACCGCGCATCGCCGGGCCGCTCGTCACCGGCATCCCGTTCGTCGTGGGGGTCGCCGGCCGGCGAGGCCCCTTTCCGGAGCCCTGGGCCGTGATCCTGCACCACGGGCAGTCCGGACGGGCGTTCGCGGCGACACTGGCCCTGATGGCGGTCGCGTGCCTCGTCGGCGCCGGCGTGCGTGCCGGAGGCAGACGGCTGTAGCGAAACAGCGCCGTAATGGGCGCCTCGTACCGTCGTACAGATGAGCGCAGAGGTGAACGGAAACGAGACGAACCCGGGTGCACGAGCACGGCCACGGCCAGGTACACGGCCACGGCCACGGCCCCGGATCCGGCCCGGTGCCGGGGCCGACCTCGAAGCGCTGACCCGGATCTACAACCACTACGTCACCGGGACGCCGATCACCTTCGACACCGAGCCGTTCACCCCGGACCAGCGGCGGCCGTGGCTGCTGGCCCATCCCCGCTCCGGCCCGCACCGGCTCCTCGTGGCCGAGCAGGACGGAAAGCTCCTCGGCTACGCGACCAGCAGCGCCTTCCGCCCGAAGCAGGCGTACGCGACCTCCGTGGAAACCAGCGTCTACGTGACGCCCGAGCACGTGGGACGCGGCATCGGCAGCCTGCTGTACGCCGCGCTCTTCGAGGCGCTGGAGCAGGAGGACGTGCACGTCGCGCTCGCCGGAATCACCGTGCCCAACGAGGCGTCCCAGCGGCTCCACGTACGCTTCGGGTTCCGGCCCGTGGGCGTCTACGAGCAAGTCGGGCGGAAATTCGGGCGGTTCTGGGACGTGGCCTGGTTCCAGAAGCCGCTGCGGGAGGTATAGACGCTGGGATGGTCGGCGCGCCCGACTGCATACCGTATGATTGATCTCGAGCTCGCGGCCGGGAAATCCGGTGGTGGGACCGGCGTTGGTGGTCCAAGGAAAGGCACCCCACTTCCTGTGGGGGGATGCAGGTGCAAGGCCTGCCCAGCGCTCGATCAAGGCCCCGGCCTCCTCAGGGAGGCCGGGGCTTCTTGCTGTGCGCGGGAAGTCCGTTCCGTCACGGCAGCCGTTCGACGCGGTCATCCCGCCCCGCCCCCGGCGGCCCTTCCCGGTACTGACGCGCGGCGCCGTGCCGTGCTGTCGACGTGGGGGGTCGTCAGTCGGGCAGGGCTGCCTGCCAGCGCCACGACGTGAGCCGGGGCCGGCCTCCGAACTCGCCCCGCCCCGTGCACCAGAGCAGGACCCGTACCGGGTCGCCGGACGGCGCATCGGGGAAGAGACGTTGCAGGACCGCGTGGCACAGCGGGGCCGGAGGCAGCCAGGGAATCCCCAGTCCCCGGGTGATGTCGTGCGTGTGCAGCAGGACTTCGGCGACACCCATCGCTGCGAAACCCACCGCGTCGCACGGCCCCCAGTGCCAGGCCCGCATCCCCGGGTCGGCCGCCGCCAGCGCGCTGATGAGCAGGCTGCCGCAGGCGGCGACCACGCCCAGCACCTCGCGCGGCTCCGCTTCGGGGCGGACGGCCAGGTCGAAGGGGAGATACGCGCCGGCAGGCCGGGCCGCCACCTGCCCTGCGTACGCCAGGAGATCGTGCGCCACATGGGCTGCGGTCGCCCGGCAGTCCCACTCCAGCGGGCCCGCCCGCACCGACCAGTCCGCCTCCTCGGCATGCGCGCCGAGGACCTCGTGCATGACGGAGACCGCCAGTTCCACGTCCCGTAATCCCACGCTGTCCATGCCGCGAGCCTAGTGCGCGCCCTCCCCTCCCGCCCCTGCGGCGTCCGGCAGGGAAGGCGCCCCCGGGATCCGGTCCTGGCCTACGCGGGATCAGAGGTGCCGCGTTTGTCCTCGACGTGGACGACGTCGGCGGGATGCAGATGGGATGCTCTGCTCGTACCGGAAGACGTGGTGCGGGTCGTACTTCGCCTGGATCTCGCACAGCCGCCCGAAGTTCGGCCCCCAGCGAGCGGTATCCCGGTTCTGAATGCCGGTGATCGGCGCGACCCGTCACCGCGATGCCCCATACGCGCCCGGGCGGCATGCGGATGCCGGAGGGGCTGTGGGCCTCTCCGGCATCCGGGGGG
>NZ_JACBGN010000155.1 GCF_013401435.1 Streptomyces sp. BR123 | reverse complement strand
GGCAAGGTCGGGGCGGGGCGGGATCAATGCCCGGAAGTCGCCTTCAAGCCGACCACGGCCACCAGCAACAGCACGATGAAGAACACCCGGGCCGCGGTGACCGGCTCCCCCAGCACGGCCATCCCGAGCACCGCCGCCCCGGCCGCACCGACCCCCACCCACACCCCGTACGCCGTCCCGATCGGCAGGGTCCTCACCGCGTACGACAGCAGCACCATGCTGGCGACGATCCCCGCACCGGTGAACACGCTCGGCCACAGCCGCGTGAACCCGTCCGTGAACTTCATGCCGACCGACCAGCCGGCCTCGAGCAGACCGGCGACGAGAAGAAGAACCCAGGCCATGACAGGCACCTCCGGGACACGAGCGGAAACGGGGGTGCGTCGTCTTGTCGTCAACCCGGTACGGCGCGTCTCGTCGGGGCGGTTCGCTCCCCACCGTAGCAAAGCGTGAGCACGGCAAAGGGCCGGTGACCTAGGTCACCGGCCCGACGATCGGACGATCAGAGGGGAACGATCCGAGGAAGACGATCAGAGGTAGAGACCGGTGGAGTCCTTCGCCCCCTCCAGCCGCTCCGACGCCACCGCATGCAGATCCCGCTCGCGCATCAGCACGTACGTCGCGCCCCGCACCTCGACCTCGGCCCGGTCCTCGGGGTCGTACAGCACCCGGTCGCCCGGCTCCACACTGCGCACGTTCTGCCCGACCGCGACCACCTCGGCCCATGCCAGCCGCTTGCCCATGGCAGCGGTCGCCGGGATCAGGATCCCGCCGCCCGAGCGCCGCTCGCCCTCCGGCGAGTCGGACTTCACGAGCACGCGGTCGTGCAGCATGCGGATGGGCAGCTTGTCGTGGGTGGTGGTGTTGGTGTTGTCGCTCACCCCACGAAACTACCCGCCCGCTCGCGACCTGTCCGCCGCAGGGTCATCGGCGCCTGCGGCGAGCCGACACCACGACCAGCCCGACCACGCCCGCGGCCAGCAGCGCGACCGGCACGATCCGGTCCAATCGCGGAGCGCCGTCCTCGTCCCGCAGGCCGTCCCGCACGTCCGTGACGAAACGGTTCACGGCAACGACCGCGCGCCCTGCCGTGTGGTCGACCGTCGACACGACCCTGGCCTTCGCGTCCCCGACGATCGTCTTCGGGTGCAGGCGCACGCCGATCTCGTCGAGCGTCTCGGCGAGCTGCTCGCGGCGGCGGACGATGTCCGCCTCGATCTGTGCGGGGGTCCTGGCTTCCGGCACCGCGCTGCCTCCGTCGTCGTGGTCGTGCCCATGGTCTGGTCGCATGGGGGCGTCATCCGCCATGGACAGTCTGTCAGCTTAGTCTCGTGGCGTAGCGATCCACCTCCCGAGGAGACTGTCGAGATGAGTGAGCGACTCCAGCCGGGCGACACCGCCCCTGCCTTCACCCTGCCCGATGCGGACGGCAACGAGGTCTCGCTCGCCGACCACAAGGGCCGCAAGGTGATCGTGTACTTCTACCCCGCCGCGCTGACGCCGGGCTGCACCAAGCAGGCCTGCGACTTCACCGACAACCTGGAGATGCTGGCCGGGGCCGGCTACGACGTCATCGGCGTGTCGCCGGACAAGCCGGAGAAGCTGGCGAAGTTCCGCGAGAAGGAGCACCTGAAGGTCAGGCTCGTCGGCGACCCGGAGAAGCAGGTCCTGGCGGCGTACGGCGCCTACGGCGAGAAGAAGCTGTACGGCAAGACGGTGACCGGGGTCATCCGCTCCACGGTGATCGTGGACGAGGAGGGCAAGGTCGAGCGCGCCCTCTACAACGTCAAGGCCACCGGCCACGTAGCCAAGATCATCAAGGACCTGGGCCTCTGACGCCCACCTCGCCCCTGAGCGGCCCGCACCAACCGGTGCGGGCCGCTCCGCTTATCGGACATTTCCACCCGTGACCGTCCGACTATCGATCCGTTACTCCATGCGAGGGCCGCACACACGGGCGGTGACCGAGAGCGGAAGCGAAGGGGTGGGGTGACCGATGTCGGTGACCCGGTACACGCGGGAACGACTCACGGAGGCGGCACGAACGTCGCGGACGCTGAGCGAGGCACTTGAGCGACTGGGGACGGACCCGTGCGGCGGCTCCCGCCGCTACGTGCGCGACCTCATGCGAAGTTCGGGATAGACATCTCCCACTTCGAGAGGGAAGGGGTGAAGTGGACGAAGGAAGTTCTGTCGGAGGCAGTGGCCGCGTCCACGAACATGTACGAGGTCCTCCACCGCCTGGGACTCGAACCGGTCGGCGGCCACCACACGCACATCAGCCGCAAGGCGAAGGCCTTCGGCATCGACACCTCGCACTTCACGCCGCCCCGCCGCACGGAGGCCATGCGGGACAACCGGCGCCGCCGGTCCGCGGACGAGATCCTGCAGGAGGACCGCTCGCCGCACGCCACTCGTATGCCGAACACGCGCCTGCGGCGCGCCCTTCTGGAGACCGGCATCGAGGAGCGCTGCGCTGACTGCGGCATCGAGGCGGTGTGGCTGGGAGAGCCGCTCCCCTTGGAGGTCGACCACATCGACGGAGACTGGCGCAACAACCGCCGGGAGAACCTGCGCTTCCTCTGCCCGAACTGCCACTCCACCACGGACACTTACCGCGGCCGCGCAAAGGGGCGTCGGCAATGACAGGCACGGCCTACACGCGGGAGCGACTCACCGAAGCCGCGGCCCGGTGTAGGAGCATGGACGAGGTGATCGACTTTCTGGGCACCGAGAGGTACCGCAGGCTCGACACCTACCTCAGAGAGCGGTTCCGCAAGTTCGACATCGACATCTCCCACTTCGGCCGCCGGAAGCACCAACGCCACGCGAAGCCCGACAGCACGACCCTGCGTGACGCGGTCGCCACCTCGCACTCCCTGGCCGAGACACTGCGACGGCTGGGCATAGCCGCATCCGGCAGTCAGCGCGCCTCTCTCAAGCGCTGGATTCACGAGGACGGACTGTCGACCGCACACTTCCTCGGCCAGGCTCATCAGCGCGACAAGCCCGGACGAACGCCGCTCAGGCCGGCGTCGGACATCCTCGTGCAGCACGACGGAACACGACGCACCCCGACCCGGCTCCTGCGCCGCGCACTCAGAGAGGTCGGCGTCCCGGAGTGCTGCAACCGGTGCGGCGTGGCCCCGGAGTGGCGGGGCCGCCCCATGACCTTGGAGGTCGACCACATCAGCGGCGACTGGAGTGATGACCGGCGCGAGAACCTTCGTCTCCTCTGCCCCAACTGCCATGCCATCACCAGCACCTGGTGCCGGGGAGGACGCCGACGGCCTGTCGCCCGTCGCAATGGTCCGGCCGTAGACTAGCCACAGCACACCAGGCCGGGTGTCCGAATTGCCCGGCTCGTTGGCGGTCGTGGCGAAATAGGCGATACGCGCTGGGTTTAGATCCCAGTGGGGTAATACCCGTGGGGGTTCGAGTCCCCCCGACCGCACCACAGCACACACAGGCCCCGTGCGCACCAGCGCTCGGGGCCTGTGCGTTTCGGCGTGCCGGCGGTCCGCCCGCGTCAGCCCAGCAGTTCTCGGATGACCGGGACCAGGGCGCGGAAGGCCTGGCCGCGGTGGGAGATGGCGTTCTTCTCGGCCGGGGTCAGTTCCGCGGTGGTGCGGGTGTCGTCCAGCGGCTGGAAGATCGGGTCGTAGCCGAAGCCGCCCGTGCCGGACGGGCTGTGGCGGAGGACGCCCTGGAGGCGGCCCTCCACGACCCGCTCGGTGCCGTCCGGGAGGGCGAGGGCCGCGGCGCAGGCGAAGTGGGCCCCGCGGTGCTCGTCGGCGATGTCGGCGAGCTGGGCGAGGAGCAGGTCCAGGTTTGCCTTGTCGTCGCCGTGGGCGCCGGCCCAGCGGGCGGAGAAGATGCCGGGGGCGCCGTTCAGGACGTCCACGCAAAGGCCGGAGTCGTCGGCGACGGCCGGCAGGCCGGTGGCCTGCGCCAGGGCGTGGGCCTTGAGGAGGGCGTTCTCGGCGAAGGTGACGCCGGTCTCCTTGACGTCCGGGACGTGCGGGTACGCGTCCGCGCCGACCAGCTCGTGGGGCAGGCCGGCGTCGGACAGGATGTGGTGCAGCTCGGCCACCTTGCCCGCGTTGCGGGTGGCGAGGACGAGGCGGGGGGCGGAGGGCGTCGAGGTCATGGCGCCCATTATCGCGGCGCTGTGACGGCACCCTCCTGCCCGTCGGTCGTCCTGCCCGGCCCGGCGTCGGCCGGGCTTCGGCCCGGGGTCAGCCCGGGGTGCAGACCTTGGAGATTTCCTTCGCGGCGTCGGCGACGGGGGTGACGTCCGGGGTCTTGTTGCCGCTCTGGATGGAGTCGCGGACGTTCTTGACCGCGGTGTTCATCGAGTCGATCGCCTTGCCCAGGTCGGCGTTGCCCGTCTGGTCGCCGATCTTCTTGAGGTTCTGCTCGATCTTGTTCAGGGCGTTCTGGGCGTCCTGCGGGCTGTTGCCGGCGTTGGAGACGGACTGCTGGAGCTCGCCGACGCCGTCGGTGATGGCCACGGCCGTGTTGGCGCAGTCCATGGCCGTCGAGATCGCGTCGCAGGCCGTCAGGGCCGGGAGCGTCAGTGCGGCGGCCACGGCCACGGCGGCTATGCGGAGCTTCATGCGGGTCCCCTCGCGAACACGGATATGCGGATGTGCGGCTGTGCGGCTGTGCGGCTGTTTGGTGCCTGCGGGCGTACGGCTGTGTCGCCGTGTGCCCGTCGGTCACAAGGACGCAGGAGTGCGGCGCGTGGTTCTCGCCGCTCGTGCCCCCGGGCGGTGCGGGTCAGAGCTCCCGGGCCAGGGCGCTGCGCTGGATGGCTTCGAGGTCGGCGCAGCCGCCGGCGGCGAGGTCGAGGAGGGCGTTGAGTTCCTTGCGGTCGAAGGGTTCGCCTTCGGCGGTGCCCTGGACCTCGACGAAGCGACCGTCGCCGGTGCAGACGACGTTCATGTCGGTTTCGGCGCGCACGTCTTCCTCGTAGCAGAGGTCGAGGAGGGGGACGCCGTCGACGATGCCGACGCTGACGGCGGCGACGGTGCCGGTGAGCGGCTTGCGGCCGGCCTTGATGAGCTTCTTGCGCTGGCCCCAGGTGACGGCGTCGGCGAGGGCCACGTACGCGCCGGTGATGGCGGCGGTGCGGGTGCCGCCGTCGGCCTGGAGGACGTCGCAGTCGAGGACGATGGTGTTCTCGCCGAGGGCCTTGTAGTCGATGACGGCGCGGAGCGAGCGGCCGATGAGGCGTGAGATCTCGTGGGTGCGGCCGCCGATCTTGCCGCGTACGGATTCGCGGTCGCCGCGGGTGTTGGTGGAGCGGGGGAGCATCGAGTATTCGGAAGTGACCCAGCCTTCGCCGCTGCCCTTGCGCCAGCGCGGGACGCCTTCGGTGAAGGAGGCGGTGCAGAAGACCTTGGTGTCACCGAAGGAAATGAGGACGGAGCCCTCGGCGTGCTTGCTCCATCCGCGTTCGATGGTGACCGGGCGGAGCTGTTCGGGCGTGCGGCCGTCGATGCGTGACATGGGTCCGAGCCTAGTGGGTGTGGGGGTGCACGAAGACCCCGTCGGCGGGGCGGGCATGCTCCGGCGACGGGGTCTGCGGCGGTCAGTGTGCTCGGCTTGCTCGGCTTGCTTGGTGTGCTCCGCTTGCTCGGTGCGGGGTGGCCGCGGCGAGGGGTGTCACATCATGTCTTCGATCTCGGCGGCGATCGGGTCGGCGTCGGTGCCGATGACGACCTGGACGGCGGTGCCCATCTTGACGACGCCGTGGGCGCCGGCGGCCTTCAGGGCGGCTTCGTCGACGAGGGCGGGGTCGGCGACCTCGGTGCGCAGGCGGGTGATGCAGCCCTCGACTTCTTCGATGTTGTCGATGCCGCCGAGCCCGGCGACGATCTTCTCAGCCTTGGTGGCCATGTGTCTCTCCCTGAGTTCTGCGCAGAACGAGTCCCGGCGGCCCTGTCCCGGCCGGTGGGCTCCGGTTTGTCACGGTAGCCCACTGTTGGCCCAGCTACGCGAGCGCGGGTGTGGCTCGTGCCGAATGATGACGGTCAGCGGCAACCTGCCTTGCGGTGCGGGCGTGTGGAACCGCACCGAAGTGGTCTACACCAGTGTGCCGCATGGGTGCACCTGCCTCAAACAGGCCCGCCAGGGAGGTAGCCGATGAGCGCGAACAGCGCGGCGGCAGCGCCGCGGCAGCAGGGGTGGAACACCTTGTTCCAGGGCCTGCAGAAGATGGGGCGGAGCCTGCAGTTGCCGATCGCGGTCCTGCCCGCGGCGGGGATCCTCAACCGGCTGGGGCAGCCGGACGTGTTCGGCGTGGAGGGCCTGGACTGGCAGGTGGTGGCGAGGGTGATGGCGGGGGCGGGTGGGGCGCTGCTGAACCCGGACCTGGGTCTGCCGCTCCTCTTCTGTGTCGGCGTGGCGATCGGGATGGCGAAGAAGGCGGACGGTTCGACGGCGCTGGCGGCGGTGGCGGGGTTCCTGGTCTACCGGGGGGTGCTGCACGCGTTCCCCCGTCCGTGTCCGCCGGGGACGCGGGACGTCGGGCCGGGATGCGTCGGGCCGAACGAGACGTTCGTGGAGTTCACCTACCAGAATCCGGGGGTGTTCGGCGGGATCGTGATGGGGCTGCTGTCGGCGTGGTTCTGGCAGCGGTTGCACCGGGTGAAGCTGGTGGACTGGCTGGGCTTCTTCAACGGCCGGCGGCTGGTGCCGATCGTCATGGCGTTCGTCGCGATCGGGTTCGCGGCACTGTGCCTGTGGATCTGGCCGCCGGTCGGCGGTGCGCTGGAGGGCTTCTCGGACTGGCTGGTGGGGCTGGGCTCGTGGGGTGCGGGAATCTTCGGGGTGGCGAACCGTGCGCTGCTGGTGATCGGTCTGCACCAGTTCCTGAACGTGCCGATGTGGTTCCAGTTCGGCAGTTACACCAAGCCGGACGGGACGACGGTGCACGGTGACATCAACATGTTCCTGGCCGGGGACCCGGAGGCGGGGCTGTTCCTGACGGGCTTCTTCCCGATCATGATGTTCGCACTGCCGGCTGCGGCGCTGGCGATCACGCACTGTGCGAAGCCGCGGCGGCGCAAGGAGGTGGGGGGCCTGATGCTGTCGGTGGCGCTGACGTCGTTCGTCACGGGGATCACGGAGCCGCTGGAGTACTCGTTCCTGTTCGTGGCGCCGGCGTTGTACGTGGTCCATGCGCTGCTGACGGGTGTGTCGATGGCGGTGACGTGGGCGGTGGGGGCGAAGGACGGGTTCACGTTCTCGGCGGGGCTGATCGACTACGTCATCAACTGGGGGCTGGCGACGAGGCCGTGGTTGATCATCCCGGTGGGCCTGGGCTTCGCGGCGGTGTATTACGCGGTCTTCCGGTTCGCGATCACGGCGTTCGACCTTCCCACCCCGGGGCGGGAGTCGGATGAGGAGATCGACCGGATGGAGCGGGAGAACGTCCAGGCGTAGCCCGGCCTGACGGGCGGTTCCGCCGACTGCTTGCGAGGCCCTCGGTCCGGCCGGATCCGGGGGCTTCGGCGTGTTCCGGTTCGGCTCTTCGGGGGTGCGGCCCGCATCCTGTGGAGAGCGGTGGCGAGTGTGCTGCACGCCACAAAAAATCGAAGGTTCCTTATCCAACCCTCACCGTGCTACAACTGGTCTACACCACGCCATTGGTGTAGACCACGCGGGCCCTTTCCGGGCCCTCGTCACCCCCGAACGAAGACGTCGCCGTCCCCGTGTTCCTCCGGCGGCGCCTTGCCCTCTGGAGGAAGTTGTGACCACGGTTGCCGCCCCCGCGGCCGAGAAGAAGAAGGGTGCCGGCGCGATGGCTGTCATGCAGCGCATCGGCCGCAGCCTCATGCTGCCCGTCGCGGTGATGCCCGCCGCCGCGCTCCTGGTCCGCTTCGGCCAGGACGACATGCTGGCCGACAACTCGCTGCCCGGTTTCGTCCAGAAGCTCGGCGGCTACATGGCCGCGGGCGGCGACGCCATCCTCGGCAACATGGCCCTGTTGTTCGCCGTCGGCATCGCCATCGGCTTCGCCAAGAAGTCGGACGGCTCCACCGCGCTGGCCGCGGTCACCGGTTACCTGGTCTTCAAGAACGTCCTCGCCACCTTCACCGACTCACACCTGCCGAAGGTCGCCAAGGTCGTCGACGGCAAGATCGTGAACGTCGAGGCGCCGGTCAACGCGGGCGTCCTCGGCGGCGTGGTCATGGGCATCGTCGTCGCCCTCCTCTACCAGAAGTTCTACCGGACCAAGCTGCCGGACTGGGCGGGCTTCTTCGGCGGCCGCCGCCTCGTCCCGATCCTCTCCGCCTTCGCGGGCCTGCTGATCGGCATCGTCTTCGGCCTCATCTGGCCCGTCCTCGGCACCGGTCTGCACAGCCTCGGCGAGTGGCTCGTGGGCTCCGGCGCCGTCGGCGCGGGCATCTTCGGTGTCGCCAACCGCGCGCTGATCCCGATCGGCATGCACCACCTGCTGAACTCCTTCCCGTGGTTCCAGGCGGGCGAGTACGACGGCAAGAGCGGCGACATCGCCCGCTTCCTCGCCGGGGACCCGAGCGCCGGCCAGTTCATGACCGGCTTCTTCCCGATCATGATGTTCGCCCTGCCCGCGGCCTGCCTCGCGATCGTCCACTGCGCGCGCCCCGAGCGCCGCAAGGTCGTCGGCGGCATGATGTTCTCCCTCGCGCTGACCTCCTTCGTCACCGGTGTCACCGAGCCGATCGAGTTCACGTTCATGTTCATCGCGCCGGTCCTGTACGCGGTCCACGCGGTGCTCACCGGTGTCTCGATGGCCCTGACCTGGGCGCTCGGCATGAAGGACGGCTTCGGCTTCTCCGCCGGCCTGGTCGACTTCGTCCTGAACCTCGGCATCGCGACCAACCCGTGGGGCCTGGCGCTCGTGGGCCTGTGCTTCGCGGTCCTGTACTACGCGATCTTCCGGTTCGCGATCACCAGGTTCAACCTGCCGACGCCGGGCCGCGAGTCCGACGAGGAACTGGCCGAACTGCAGAAGGCCGAGGCCAAGTAGGCCCCTGCCGCCGCTGCCGTACGCCGCGAAGCCCCTGCTCTCCCGGAAGGGAGGGCGGGGGCTTCGCCGTGCGGCGGGGCGGCCGTGCGCTCGCGCAGGGGTGCCGGGGCGTCAGACCTCGTAGACGGCGCCCGCGTGCGCGAGGTCGACCGGGCCGGCGTAGACCGCGCGGGCGTCGGAGAGGTTCTGCCGGGGGTCCGTCCACGGCGGGATGTGGGTCAGGACGAGCCGGCCGACCCGGCCGCCGTGCGCGTACTCCCCCGCCTCGCGGCCGTTGAGGTGGAGGTCCGGGATGTCCTCCTTGCCGTGCGTGAAGGACGCCTCGCACAGGAACAGGTCCACGCCGTCGGCGAGCTGCGCGAGCTCCGGGCAGGTGCCGGTGTCGCCGGAGTAGGCCAGCGAGCGGCCGCCGTGCTCGATGCGGATGCCGTACGCCTCGACCGGGTGGCTGACGCGCTCGGTGCGCACCTGGAACGGGCCGATCTCGAAGGTGCCGGACTTCAGCGTGCGGAAGTCGAAGACCTCGCTCATCGAGCGCTCGTCGGGGACGTCGTCGTACGCGGTCGTGAGGCGCTTCTCGGTGCCTTCGGGCCCGTAGACGGGGATGGTGCCGCAGCGGCCGCCATCGTGCCGGTAGTAGCGGGCCACGAAGTAGGCGCACATGTCGATGCAGTGGTCGGCGTGCAGGTGGCTGAGGAAGATCGCGTCGAGGTCGTAGAGGCCGCAGTGGCGCTGCAGGTCGCCGAGGGCGCCGTTGCCCATGTCGAGGAGCAGCCGGAAGCCGTCGGCCTCGACGAGGTAGCTCGAACAGGCCGATTCCGCGGACGGGAACGACCCCGAGCAGCCGACGACGGTGAGCTTCATGGAGCGAGAACCTCCGGGACGGTCCGTGGACGGAATGCGGGCCGTGCGTGGGTCGAGCGTAAGGCGCGAAACGTCGGGTCGCTCCTCCGCGGCGGGCCGTTGTGGGGGGAATCACCTGTGGTGTCACCCGGGGGAGCGACGGTGTGCACGGGCGTGCCGGGGCCGTCCGGGGGTGGTTGCGTGCCGTGGGCGGCGGGCGCCGCTACCGTCGGACTATGGATACGTCCTGGTGGCCCGCGGCCCTCGCGCTGGTCGCCGTGATGCTGTTGGTGCTGGTCGCGGGGCGTCGACCGGGGATCGACCGGCGGGCTCCGCCGCCGCACGGGCCGGGTCCGGCGCCCCGGCCCCGGGCGGGTGAGCTGTGGAGGCTGGCGGACGGGCGGTCCTGCCTGGTGCTGGCGGCGGCTTCCGTACGGGGGCACCGGGCGCGGGTGGCGTGGATCAGCGGGAAGTACGACGACCGGCGGGCCGGGGTGATCCCGCTGCCGCCGGGAACGGTCGGGGTGACGCCGGGCCGGGTGGGCTACCTGGAGGCGGACCGGCCGTCGGAGGTGTGGGTGTGGGAGTTCCGGTACCGGCTGGGGGTGCTGGACCCCGCGGTGTGGGACGAGGTCAAGGGACTCGGAGGACGCGGTTGATGGCAGCGGCGCAGGGCGGGGTGCGGGTGCGGCGTGTCTACGATCCGCCGGAGCCGGATGCGGACGGGGTGCGGGTCCTGGTGGACCGGCTGTGGCCGCGGGGCCTGGCGAAGGCGGCGGCCGCGGTGGACGAGTGGCCGAAGGCGGTGACCCCGTCCGGGGAACTGCGCACCTGGTACCACGGGGGCGGGGGCTCGCCGGAGGAGTTCCGGCACCGGTACGAGGAGGAGCTGGCGGCCCCGGAGGCGGCGGCGGAGGTGGAGCGCCTGCGGGAGCTCGCGGCCCGCGGCCCGGTGACGCTGCTGACGGCTGTCCGCGATCCGGAGTCGAGCCACGCGGCGGTCCTGGCGGACCTGCTGTCCGCGTAGTGGCCGCGCCGATGCGCTCCGCGGGTGGTGCGGTGAGGGCCGGCGATCGTCTGCGGGACCGGTGGTCGGTCGTGTGGTTCCCCGCGCCCCTTCGGGGCGCCGGCGAAACCGCGGCCGGCTCCGCCACGGCCGCCGCCGGGCCCGCGGGTGTCGCGGGCCCGGGGTGTGGTCAGGCCCAGAGTTGGTTCTGGACGGCTTCGATGGCCGCTTCCGTCGTCGGGGCGGTGTAGACGCCGGTCGACAGGTACTTCCATCCGCCGTCGGCGACGACGAACACGATGTCGGCCGTTTCGCCGGCGGCGACGGCCTTGCGGCCCACGCCGATCGCCGCGTGCAGGGCGGCGCCGGTGGAGACGCCGGCGAAGATGCCCTCCTGCTGGAGCAGCTCGCGGGTACGGGTGACCGCGTCCGCGGAGCCCACCGAGTAGCGGGTGGTGAGGACGGAGGCGTCGTACAGCTCGGGGACGAAGCCCTCGTCGAGGTTGCGCAGGCCGTAGACGAGGTCGTCGTAGCGCGGCTCCGCGGCGACGATCTTCACGTCGGGTTTGTGCTCGCGCAGGTAGCGGCCGACGCCCATGAGGGTGCCGGTGGTGCCCAGGCCCGCCACGAAGTGGGTGACCGTGGGCAGGTCGCGCAGGATCTCCGGGCCGGTGCCGGCGTAGTGCGCGCCGGCGTTGTCCGGGTTGCCGTACTGGTAGAGCATCACCCAGTCGGGGTGCTCGGCGGCCAGTTCCTTGGCCACCCGGACCGCGGTGTTCGACCCGCCCGCCGCGGGCGAGGAGACGATCTCGGCTCCCCACATGGTGAGAAGGTCGCGGCGCTCCTGGCTGGTGTTCTCCGGCATGACGCAGACGATCCGGTAGCCCTTGAGCTTCGCCGCCATCGCCAGCGAGATGCCGGTGTTGCCGGAAGTGGGCTCCAGGATCGTGCAGCCGGGGTGCAGGCGGCCGTCCTTCTCGGCCTGCTCGACCATGTGGAGCGCGGGGCGGTCCTTGATCGAGCCGGTCGGGTTCCGGTCCTCCAGCTTGGCCCAGATGCGGACGTCCTCGGAGGGCGACAGCCGGGGCAGCCGGACGAGCGGCGTGTTGCCGACCGCGGCGAGCGGGGAGTCGTAGCGCATCAGGCGGCGCCGCCGGCCACCGCGGGGAGGATGGTGACGCTGTCGCCGTCCTTGAGGGGGGTCGCGATGCCGTCGAGGAAGCGGACGTCCTCGTCGTTGAGGTAGACGTTCACGAAGCGGCGCAGCTTGCCGCCGGCCGCCTGGTCGATGAGTCGCTCCTCGATGCCCTTGTGGCGCGTCTCCAGGTCCGCGAAGAGCTCGGAAAGGGTGCTGCCCTCACCGCTCACGGCCTTCTCGCCGTCGGTGTAGGTGCGGAGGATGGTGGGGATGCGGACCTCGATGGCCATGGCAGGCTCCAGTGTGAAGTGGTGCGGGGAGGGGTTGAGTGCGCGCGGCTCGAGGCCCCCGCGCGAGGGGCTGCGGTGCTCAGGCGGCAGGACAGGTGCTGCTGGCGAGACGGCACAGGTCGACGTGCAGCCGCGCCACGAGCAGCAGTCTGCCGGGCGTCTCGATGCTCACGTCGGAAGGAACCATGCGGTCATGTTAACGATTCCCGGTCCGGCGTTTGGAGTGTGATCCCGCATCGTGGACGCATCCGGCTCACATGCCGGTCAGTAGGCCTCGACGACCTCGACTTCTTCCTCGGTGACGACACCGTCGACGATGCGGTACGAGCGGAACTGGAACTCCCCGAGTCCGTCGGTGTCCGCCGTGGAGACGAGGACGTAGTGTGCGCCGGGCTCGTTGGCGTAGGTGAGGTCGGTGCGCGAGGGGTAGGCCTCGGTGGCGGTGTGCGAGTGGTAGACGATCACGGGTTCCTCGTCGCGGTCGTCCATCTCGCGGTACAGCTTGAGCAGGTCCTTGGAGTCGAACTCGTAGAACGTGGGCGAGCGGGCCGCGTTCAGCATGGGGATGAACCGCTCGGGGCGGCCGGTGCCCGCCGGGCCGGCCACGACGCCGCACGCCTCGTCGGGGTGGTCCTTGCGTGCGTGCGCGACGATCCGGTCGTACAGGGCCTGGGTGAGGGTCAGCATGGGCGACAGGATAAGCAGACGGGCCCCTGCGTACCGAGGTGTGGTACGCAGGGGCCCGCATGATGGACACACGGCCTGTGGGCCGCGGTCCGGCGCCGGTCGGAAGCCGGTCAGGCGCTGGTCTTGCCGACCTTGTTGAAGGCGGCTCCGGCCGGGTTGCGGCGCTTGAGCACGAGGTAGGAGACGCCGAGGATCAGCGCCCAGAGCGGGGCGCAGTACAGCGAGACGCGCGCGTCGGCGTCGACGCCCATCATCACGATGACCACGCCGATGAAGGCGAGGGAGAGGACGCTGGTCCAGGGCGCGCCGGGCGTCTGGAACGGGGAGGCGGGCAGTTCGCCGCGCCGCACCTTGGCCCGGTAGCGGATCTGGCAGACGAGGATGACGATCCAGGCCCACATGCCGGAGATGGTGGCGAAGGAGACGACGTAGTCGAAGGCCTTGCCGGGGGCGACGTAGTTGATCCAGACGCCGACGAGCATCAGGGCGGCGGAGAAGGTGGTGCCGACCAGCGGGGTGCCGTTCCTCGTCAGCCTGGTGAAGAACTTCGGGCCCTGGCCGTTGAGCGCGAGGTCGCGCAGCATGCGGCCGGTGGAGTACATGCCGGAGTTGCAGGAGGACAGGGCGGCGGTCAGGACGACGAAGTTGACGATCGCGGCGCCGATGCCGAGGCCCATCTTCTCGAAGGCCAGTACGAACGGGCTCTGGCCCGCCTTGAAGTTGGACCACGGGATGACCGACATGATCATGATGAGGGCGCCGACGTAGAAGACGGCGATGCGCCACGGCACGGTGTTGATGGCCTTGGGCAGGGTCTTCTCGGGGTCCTTGGACTCGCCGGCGGTGACGCCGACCAGCTCGACCGCCAGGAAGGCGAAGACGACGATCTGGAGCGTCATCAGCGTCTCGCCGATGCCGTTCGGGAAGAAGCCGCGGTCGTTCCACAGGTTGGAGAAGGAGGCGTCGGCGGCGGCGTCGGAGAAGCCGATGGTGAGGATGCCGGCGCAGATCAGGATCATGCCGACGATGGCGGTGACCTTGACCATGGAGAACCAGAACTCCAGCTCGCCGAAGAGCTTCACGGAGATCAGGTTGGCGGCGTAGAGGATGACGGTGAAGATCAGCGCGTACGCCCACTGCGGGAAGCTGTCGTGGGTCCAGTACGACATGTACTTGGCCGCCGCGGTGACCTCGGTGATGCCGGTGACCACCCAGAAGAGCCAGTAGGTCCAGCCGGTCGCGTATCCCCAGAACGGGCCGAGGAACTCACGGGCGTAGTCCGAGAAGGAGCCCGAGACCGGGCGGTACATCAGCAGCTCGCCCAGGGCGCGCATGATGAAGAAGATGGCCAGGCCCGCGATGGCGTAGGCCAGGATGAGGCTCGGTCCGGCCTTCGAGATCGCCTTGCCGGCGCCCAGGAAGAGGCCGGTTCCGATGGCTCCGCCGATCGCGATCATCTGGATCTGGCGGGCGCCGAGCGTGCGGTGGTACCCCTCCCCGCCGTCGGCCCCGGTTCCCTCACCGGGTGCCGTGTGGTGCTGCTCGACCTGCGCTGGGGTCATGTTCTGGTGCGCCTTTCTCCACGCCGACCCGCGCCTTGCTGGCTGCGGATCGGGTCCTCGATCCCCCCGGATACGGATGGAGTTGCACGCCGGCGGTCAGCCGGTTCAAGCAGGCCGGCGGGGACATGGGTGGCGCCCCTTCGGCAGTCGTGAAGATCTATCACGCTTCGAGGACGGCCGAAGGGAGTAAAAGTGACACTGTGCCCGACAAAAGCGGGACAAGAGACAAGAAAACGATCAGATCACCGCATGGCGGTGATCTGATCGTTATCCCGATTTGAGCGTCCGCTGAGGATCTTCAGAGCGTCTCGATCAGGGTCTCCTGGAGGCCGCCGAGCCAGAGGTACGCCATCACCATCGGCTTGCGCGGGTCGTCGTCCGGCAGCCGGTAGAGGGCGGCGCCCTCGTCGTCCTCGGTGATCTCCAGCCGGGCCGCGATCGTCAGCCGCAGGTCGTTCAGGGCGCCGAGCCAGCGCAGCGGCAGCTCGCCGGTGAGCTCCAGCACCGCCGCCCCCTCGCCGCCCGGGGTGAGCCCGTCCAGGCTGCGGACGACGGCCAGCGCGTCCTGGCGCTTGCGGGTGCGCAGGTCGTTCTCGGTGAACCGGCGGAACTCCGCCGAGTGCGCCGCCAGCTCCTCCGGGTCCGCGCCCTCCCCCGCGGGGCCGGGGCCGGGACCGTACGCGTCGGGGAAGAGGCGGGCGAGCGCCGGGTCGGAGGGGGGCTCGGTGGGGCCCTCGGCGAAGAGCGCGGCCAGCGGGTCGGCGTCGGCCTCCGGCTCGGGCGCGCCGGGGCCGATGAGTTCCAGCAGCTGGACGGCCAGGGAGCGCAGGATGGAGATCTCGATCTCGTCCAGGGTGACGGCGGCCCCGCCGCCCTTGCGGGCTTCGAACATTCCGGTGGTCCGCCCCATCACATTCGGTCCTGGGAGAGGGTCGCCCACAGGCCGTAGCCGTGCATGGCCTGCACGTCGCGCTCCATTTCCTCGCGGGTGCCGCTGGACACGACGGCCCGCCCCTTGTGGTGGACGTCGAGCATCAGCTTGTGCGCCTTGTCCTTCGAGTAGCCGAAGTACGCCTGGAACACGTACGTCACGTAGCTCATGAGGTTGACCGGGTCGTTGTGCACCAGAGTCACCCAGGGGACGTCAGGTTCGGGGACCGCGGACGCCTCTTCGGCGGATTCGGTGCGTTCGATCTCAATGGGAGCAACACTCACTCGTCCCATGCTGCCACTGTGACGGGCCCGTCGCACAAACGGGACCCACATTTCGTCACTCTGACGAAATGTGCGCTAGCATCCTTGGCATGAACCCTGCGGACCTGGGCCTGCCGGTGGACGTGCCGTCGACAGCGCTCTTCACGGATCATTACGAGCTCACGATGCTGCAGGCCGCCCTGGCGAACGGCACAGCCGACCGCCGCTCGGTCTTCGAGGTGTTCACCCGCCGGCTGCCCGAGGGGCGGCGCTACGGAGTGGTGGGCGGCACCGGCCGCGTCCTGGACGCGGTGGAGAACTTCCGCTTCGACACCGCCGTGCTGGAGTTCCTGCGCGAGCGGGCCGTCGTCGACATGCGCACTCTGGACTGGCTCTCCTCGTACCGCTTCTCGGGTGACATCTGGGGCTACCCGGAGGGCGAGGCGTACTTCCCCGGCTCGCCCGTCCTGCGGGTCGAGGGCAGCTTCGCCGAGTGCGTGCTGCTGGAGACCGTCATCCTGTCGATCCTCAACCACGACTCGGCGATAGCGGCCGCCGCCTCCCGGATGGCCTCGGCCGCCGGCGACCGGCCGCTGATCGAGATGGGGGCGCGCCGCACCCACGAGCTGTCCGCCGTGGCCGCCTCCCGGGCCGCGTACGTCGGCGGCTTCGCCTCCACCTCGGACCTGGCGGCCGGGTTCCGGTACGGCATCCCCACCGTCGGCACCAGCGCGCACGCCTTCACCCTGCTGCACGACAGCGAGCGGGACGCGTTCACCGCCCAGGTGGCCTCCCTGGGCCGGGGCACCACCCTGCTGGTGGACACGTACGACGTGGCGGAGGCGGTCCGGGCCGCCGTCGACATCGCGGGCCCGGAGCTGGGGGCCGTCCGGATCGACTCCGGCGACCTGCTGCTGGTCGCGCACCGGGTGCGCCAGCAGTTGGACGAGCTGGGAGCGACCGGGACGCGGATCGTGGTCACCTCCGACCTCGACGAGTACGCGATCGCCTCGCTGGCCGCCGCCCCGGTGGACGCGTACGGCGTCGGCACGCAGCTCGTCACGGGCAGCGGGCACCCGACCTGCTCCATGGTCTACAAGCTCGTCGCCCGGGCGGAGTCCGCCGATCCCAAGGCACCGCTGGTGCCGGTGGCGAAGAAGGCCACGGGCGGCAAGACCTCCATCGGCGGCCGCAAGTGGGCCGCCCGGCGCCTCGACGCGGACGGCGTCGCGGAGGCCGAGGTGGTCGGGACCGGCCCGGTCCCGGCGGCCCTGGCCGGCCGGCAGCTCCTGGTCCAGCTGGTCAAGGGCGGCGAGGTGGTCGCCCGCGAACCGCTGGAGGCCGCCCGCAACCGCCACCGCGCGGCCCGCGCCGGGCTCCCGATCTCCGCGACGCAGCTGTCGCGGGGCGAGGCCGTGATCCCGACCGAATACGTCTGACCGCCCGGGCCGCGGGCCCTCCCCCGC
>NZ_JACBGN010000154.1 GCF_013401435.1 Streptomyces sp. BR123 | reverse complement strand
GTCCCATCCACCCCAGTCGCCCCAGCCGCCCCGCAGTCGGCGTACTGCGGCAGCAGCCCGCCCACACGGGCGGCGGCCAGCGACGGCGCCGACCGGTCGCGTTGGGACAGTACCCACTCCACCCCCGGCGGCAGGTCCAGGCCGAGTTCCGGGTCGAGCGGGTGTACGGCGCGTTCCCGGTCCGCCCGGTAGGCCGCGGACAGCAGGTAGACCATCACGGTGTCGTCCTCCAGCGCGGCGAACAGGTGCCCCACACCGGGCGGCAGGTACAGCGCGGTGCCCGCCTCCGGGTCCAGCTCCACCTGCCGGCTCTGCCCGTACGTGGGCGAGCCGATCCGGAGGTCGACGACGACGTCGAGCGCCCGCCCGCCCGCGCACACCACGTACTTGGCCATGGACCCCGGAGCGGCCGTGAAGTGCACCCCGCGCACGACCCCCCGCCGGGAGACGCTCGTGCTGACCTGGGCGACCGGGAACAGCGGCCGGCCGAGCGCCTCGCCGAACGCGGCTTCCTGGTGCGGGGAGCGGAACGAGCCGCGCTCGTCGTGGAAAACCTCGGGCTCGAAGGCGTACGCGCCGTCGATGCCCAGTTCGCGGACCTTCACGCGGCACCGCCGGGGCGGGTGGCGACGAACAGGCCGGGGCCGAACAGCTCGTGCCGGACGTACTCGGGCTCCAGCCCCGCCCGGTGGAACGCCGCCTCGTACTCCGCCTGCTCGAACAGCGTCATCACGTGCGTGTCGGTGAAGTGCTCGACGCCCGTCTCGGGGGCGGCGACCGTGTAGTGCACCTCCATCCGGCTGCAGCGGCCCTCGCGGACGGTGTGGGAGACGCGGGCGATGGTCCGCCCGTCGGCCCTGACCACGTCGGCGCCGACCCAGCCGGGCAGGAAGTCCTGCGGGAACCACCAGGGTTCGACGACGAGCACGCCGCCGGGTGCGAGGTGGTCGGCCAGGTTGCGTACGGCCGCGTCCAGGTCGTCGGCGGTGGCGAGGTAGCCGACCGAGCTGAACATGCAGGTGACGGCGGAGAAGGTGCGGCCGAGCCGGAAGTCGCGCATGTCGCCCCGGACCAGCGGGGTGCCGGGGCTGTTCCGGGCGGCGACGGCGAGCATCTCGGCGGACAGGTCGACGCCGACGGCGTCGGCGAAGGAGCCGGTGAGCTCGGCCAGGTGCGCGCCGGTGCCGCAGGCGACGTCCAACAGCGAGCCCGCCGTCGACGAGCCCGCCGTCGACGAGCCCGCCGTCGACGAGCCCGCCGTCGACGAGGCCGGCGCCCCGGCCGCGCCGCGCTGTGCGACGAGATCGCGCACGGCGGCCGCCTCGGCCCGGTAGTCCTTGCCGCGGCCGCGGTAGAAGTCGTGGTAGACGTCGGCGCGGCGGTAGATGAGGGTGGCGGTGTCCGCGGTGGTGTCCGCGGTGGTGTCCGTGGTGGTGCCAGGCATGGTGAACCTCCTTCGATGGGGCGGCTAGAGCGCGCGGGCCGTGGTCGTGAGGACGTCGCGGAGCGCGTCGATGACCTTGTCCTGGAGGGACTCCGGCAGTGACGGGTACATGGGCAGCGAGAAGATCTCCCCGGCCAGCCTCTCGGTGACGGGCAGGGAGCCCGTCGGCACGCCGAGGTGGGCGAAGCCGCGCATGGTGTGGACCGGCCACGGATAGCTGACGTTGAGCGCGATGTCGTGGCGTTCCTTCAGCACCCGGATGATCTCGTCGCGGCGCGGGTGGCGGACGACGTACACGTAGTAGACGTGCTCGTTGCCGGGGGTGACGGTCGGCAGGGTCAGCCCGTCCGGCCCGCACAGGTCCGCGAGCCCCTCGGCGTAGCGGCGGGCGACCCGTCGGCGGCCGGCGATGTAGGCGTCGAGCCGGGCCAGTTTGCGGCGGAGGATCTCGGCCTGCACCTCGTCGAGACGGCTGTTGTGCCCGGGTGTCTGCTCGACGTAGTAGACCTCCTCCATGCCGTAGTAGCGGAGCCTGCGCAGGGCGCGATCGGTGTCCGCGGAGCCGGTCAGGACGGCGCCGCCGTCGCCGTACGCACCGAGGACCTTGGTGGGGTAGAAGGAGAAGGCGGCGGCGTCGCCCGTCGTGCCGGCGAGCCGGCCGTTGCGGCGGGCGCCGTGGGCCTGCGCGCAGTCCTCGACGACGGCCAGACCGTGCTTGCGGGCGAGGCGCTGCAGCGGCTCCATGTCGACGCACTGGCCGTAGAGGTGGACGGGCAGGAGCGCCTTCGTCCGCGGGGTGATCGCGGCCTCCACCTGGTCGGTGTCCATGAGGTGGTCCTCGGCGCGTACGTCGACGAACACCGGGACGGCGCCGGCCCCGTCGATGGCGACGACGGTGGGGGCGGCGGTGTTGGAGACGGTGATGACCTCGTCGCCGCGTCCGATGCCGAGGGATTCCAGGGCGAGTTTCACCGCGTTGGTGCCGTTGTCCACGCCGATGCAGTGCGCCATGCCGTGGTAGGCGGCGAACTCGTTCTCGAAACCGCGCACGCTCTCGCCCAGCACCAGCCTGCCGCTGGAGAAGACCTGCTGCACGGCGTCGAGGATGTCCTCCCGTTCCGCCGCGTACTCGGGAAGGTAGTCCCAGACATGGGTGGTCACTCGTCGTCCTCCTTGTGGAAGCCCGCGAACGTCAGCAGGCTTCTGGCCTCGACGTTCAGGTGGTTGCCGTATCTGACGAAGTCGGTGAGCTGGCGCAGGGTGACCCAGGCGTAGTCGTCGGGGACCTCCAGCGGGAAGCCCTCCTCGACCTCGACGAGGAGGTAGCGGTTCTGCGCGTGGTAGAAGCGGCCGCCCTCCTCGGAGTGCACGCGGTCGAAGCGGATCCGCTCCGGCGGCGCGTCGAGCACCGCGGACAGGAACGCCGGCCTGCGGCCCTCGGGCAGCCCGCGGTAGTTGTCGGGCTGGCACTGCACGGTGGGCGCCATCTCCACGGCGTCGAAGGCGCCCGTCTCGACCCGGGCCTGCACCAGCGCGTGCAGTACGCCGCCGATGCGGCGGACGAGGAACGCGATGACGCCCTGGCTGCGCGGCTCGAACATGGGCTGCTGCCAGCGTGCGACCTCGCGGCTGTCGGCCTCGACGGACACCCCGATGACGGCGAAGTGCTGGTCCCGGTCGTGGACGAGGGCGCCGTCGCGCAGGCCCCAGCCGTCGACCTTGGTCAGCGGGATCTGCTGCCGGGCGAGGGTGCAGCGGTTCTTGGCCTCGGTGAACCAGCTCAGCAGGTGGGTGGTGTCGTGCAGGGCGATGCCGGCGGACTCCCAGGAGCGGGCCAGCGCGCCGCGGAAGGTGTCCGCGACGAGGTCGGCGCTGCGGTCCCGCCAGGAGGCGGCGCCCGCCAGCACCGTGCGGGTGTCCATGTTGACCAGATTGGGTTCGTGCAGCAGCCCGGCGATCTGCTCGAAGTCCAGCCAGCAGAAGTCGTCCAGCAGCGGGACGTCCACGTCCCCGTCCACCTGGACGATCATGTTGCGGTTGCGCTTGGCCAGGAACCAGGACGCCTGCTCCGACTGGAGCACGTCGGACAGGATCCGGCCGGAGCGCGGGGCGGTGAAGTACTCCAGGTAGGGAACGGACCTGCCGCCGTGCGCGCCGGTGAAGTTGCTGCGGGTCGCCTGCACCGTCGGGGACAGCTGCAGGCCGTTGACGTTGCCCGGCTCCATCTTGACCTGGAGCAGGAAGTGCAGGACGCCGGCGAACTCCTTGACCAGGATACCGAGGACGCCCTGTTCGGGCTGGACGATGATCGGCTGCTGCCAGGAGTCCACCTCCCGGCCGGAGTTCCTGATGTCCAGGCCCTCGACGGTGAAGAACCGCCCGGTGCGGTGGACGATGTTGCCGGTGTCCGGGTCCGTGCGCCAGCCGTCGAGCGCTTCGAGAGGGACCCGGTCCACCCGGTACCCGTGGGCACGGCAGCGCCGCGCGTACCACTCGTGGAATTCGGCTATGTCGGAGAACAAGCTGCCACCTCCCGTACAGAAAGGCCCCTCCCGTTCCGGCATGGGGAACATGACTTTCTGAGGAGAACATCCTTTGTGCGGAATCGCATGGCGACGATACTGCCAGACGATTTCCGGCGCGGTCACCCCGCTGCGGGCGCCGTATTTCAGGCGCGAGCGGAAAGCGACCGGTATTCGAGCCGGGCCCGAGCGGTGGCCGGATCATCACAGGTCGAAGCCGGCGGCCTGGCCGGGGCGGCCGCCCTCCCCGCACGCGAAGGACTGATGACAGTGCAGCAATTCCACCGGGCCGGGACGGCCGGGACGGCCGGGGGCGCGCTCACCGAGGACGCGCTTGCCGAGCACGCGTTCGTCGACGACGCTTTCGCCGAGGTCGCCCGCGCCTTCGAGGAGAACTTCGCCGCCGGCGCGGAGGTCGGCGCGGCCGTCTGCGTCTACCACCGCGGGCGGCCCGTGGTGGACCTGTGGGCCGGCTGGGCCGACCCCGACCGTACGGACCCCTGGCGGGCCGGGACCTTGGGCGTCCTCGCCTCGCCCACGAAGGCGCTGGTCACGGCGGCCTTCCTGCACCTGGCGGAGCGGGACGGCCTGGATCTGGACGAGCCCGTCGCCGAGGTCTGGCCCGAGTTCGCCGCGCACGGCAAGGCCGGCATCACCCCGCGCATGATCCTCTCCCACCGCTCGGGGGTGGTCTGCCTCGACCACGCCCCGCTGACGCTCGCGGCGCTGCGCGCGCACACGCCGGTGGCCGAGGCGCTCGCGGCGGCCCGGCCCGAGTGGGAGCCCGGCACCGCGCACGGCTACCACGCCACCACCTACGGGCACCTGCTGAGCGAGCTGATCAGGCGCCGCACCGGGCTGACCGCCGGCCGCTACTTCGCCCGCCACCTCGCCGGGCCGCTCGGCCTGGACGCCCACATAGGCCTGCCCGACGGCGCCGGGGCGCACCTCGCCACCATGCTGGAGTCCAAGGCCGAGGCCCTCATGGCCGGCGCCGACCCCGGGGAGGTCGAGGAACTGCGTGAGCCCAGCACCCTCACCTACCGGGCGACCATCGGCAGCATGTCCCAGGATCCGGCCGACCCGGCCGTCGAGGACCCCTCGTACGGCGGGCTGGCCAGTGCGCACGCCCTGGCCCGGCTGTTCGCCGCGCTGGTCGGGGAGGTGGACGGCATCCGGCTGATCGGTCCCGAGCGCACCGCCGAACTGGCCCGCCCGCACTCCGGCGGACCCTGCAAGGTCATGCTGACGCCGCTCACCTGGGGACTGGGCGTGCAGCTGGCGGACAGCGCGGTGTTCCCGGCGGACGCCGGACTGAAGAATTCGTTCGGACTGAGCGGCGCGAACGGTGTCTTCACTTTCGCCGATCCCGAACGCGAGCTCGCATTCGGATACGTCCCCAATATGGGGTCCTCGGTCATGGGCAGCATGGACGGCCGAATCCGCCGGCTCGTGGAGGCGGTTTTCCGGAGCGTCGACCGAATTCAGTGAACGGGGTCTTTCCCCGTCGAGAAAAGGAGTCGCAGATGCGGATCCTGTTCCCGGCAGCGCCGGGATACGGGCTGATGCTGCCGCTCGTGCCGCTCGTCTGGGCGGCGCGGGCGGCGGGCCACGAAGTACTCGTCGCCACCACCGCCCACATGGCGAAGGTGGCGGCCTGGGCCGGCGCGCCGGTCGTCGACGTGTTCCCCGGACGGGACCTCGGCGAGGACCTGGTGGGCGGCCCGCCCGGCCCCGGCCCCGGCCCCGGGACCGGCGCGGATGCCGGGGTTCCCGAGGGGTACTGGGAACTCGCCCGCGCCATGCGGCCGTTCGACCTGTTCACCCTGGCCATGACCCGGGGCACGATCGACGCCGGCCGGGATTTCGGAGCGGACCTCGTCGTCCACTGCTCCGACCACCAGGCGGGCCGACTGGCCGCGCTGGCCCTGGGCGTGCCGGCCCTGGAGGTCGGCAACCGGGTGTCCTGGTCGATGCGCGACCCGGACGTGCGCGAAACCGCCCGGCACAACCACCGCATGGGCATCGCCCCGGACGACAACCCGGTGGTGCTCCGGCTCCGCGGGGAACTGGGACTCGGCGACCGGGAGCCCGTCCTCCTCGGCCGGGTGGACCCCCGCGCCCCCAGCCTCGGCGGCCTGGAGCACGAGGAGCCCGATCCGCGTGACGGCGTCCCCTGGCTGCCGATGCGCTACGTGCCGTACAACGGGGGCGCGGTGCTCCCGGACTGGGCGCTGCGCGCGCCGGGCAGGCCCCGGATCTGCCTCACGCTGGGCACGGTCGCGCCCCTGCTGCCGGGCGGCGCCGATGCGCTGCGCCTGCTCGTGGAGGCCCTCGCCGGGCTGGACGCGGAGGTGGTCCTCGCCGATGACGAGACCGACCTGAGCGCACTCGGCCCGCTGCCCGGCAACCTGATCCCGGCCGGCTTCGTCCCGCTCTCCGGCATCCTGCGCGACTGCGACCTCGTGGTCCACCACGGCGGATCGGGCACCACCGCGACAGCCCTGCACTACGGGGTGCCGCAGCTGGTGGTCCCCAGCGGCGCGGACAACGAGCTGTGCGCCCGCCGCGTGGTGGACCGCGGGGTGGGGCTGGCCGTGGCGCCGCAGGAGCTCGACGCCGCCGGGATCGGGGAGGCCGCCGGCCGGCTGCTGGCGGACGCGTCCTTCCGGCACGCGGCGGAAGAGGTGCGGCGCGAGATGGCCGGGCAGCCGACGCCGGCCGACGTGATCGCCCGGATCACCGCGGCGATGGCCGTCTGACGGCCGTACGGAACGCGCGCACGGAAGCGGGCGGGACTCCCGGCGGAGGAGTCCCGCCCGCTTCCGTCTGCCGGGCCCGTACGCCGTGCCCGGGCCCGTACGCCGTGCCCGGGAACGGCACACGGCCCGTGCCCGGGCCGTGTGCCGCTCCGGTTCCGTATGCCCGTGGCGCCTTCCGTACCGGGCGTCAGTCGTCGCGTACGCCCGACAGGTCCAGGGCTGCCATCGCTCGCTCCAGGACCGCGATGCGCTCGTCGAGCCCGACGGCCACCGCGGAGATCATGACGCTGAGCGTGGTGACGCCCGCCTTCGCGTACGCGCGCATCCGCTCGGCCACCCGGTCCACCGGCCCGACCAGCGCGGTGCGGTCCACGAACCCGGCCGGCACCGCCCGGGCCGCCCCGCCCCTGTCCCCTTCGGCCGCCAGCCTGCCCACCTCGGCGGCCTGCGCACCGAAACCCATGCGGGTGGCGAGCGCGATGTAGAAGTTCCGCTCCGGTGCGCCGATGCCCATCAGGTACGCGTAGTGGGCCCGCAGGAGGTCCACGCAGGCGTCGGTGTCCTCGCCGATCGCGGTGGCCAGGCACGGCATCACGTCGAAGCCGGCCGGCGGCCGCCCTGCCCGTTCGCGGCCCGTCGCGATGTGCGCCACGGACTCGGCGACCTGGTCGGGGGCGGCGAACACGCCGATCCAGCCGTCGGCGATCTCGCCCGCCAGGGCGAGGTTGCGCGGCCCGACCGCGCCCAGGTAGACGGGTACGGGAGCCCCGGCCGGCTCGGTGATCACGTGCAGCGGGGCGGCGCCGGACCCGGAGGACGGGAGCCGGTAGTGCCGGCCCTCGTAGCGCACCGGCTCGCCCCGCAGCGCCTGCCGGACGATCTCCACGTACTCCCGGGTCCGGCCCAGCGGCTCCGCGAAGGGAACGCCGTACCAGCCCTCGGACACGTCGGGGTTGGACACCCCGAGCCCCAGCCGGAACCGGCCGCCGGACAGCGACTGCAGGGTCGCGGCGGTCAGGGCGGCCAGCGCCGGGCTGCGGGCGGGTATCTGCATCACGGCGGACCCCAGGGCGATCCGCTCGGTCCGCCCGGCCACGAGGCCGAGCACGCTGGCGGCGTCCGAGCGGTAGCCCTCGGGCGCGAGTGCCACGTCGTAGCCCAGCCGTTCGGCCGCGACGGCGAGTTCCGCGGCACCCTGGTAGCTCAGGTTCACGCCCAGTTTCACGGTGTCGTCGTCCTCATCTGTCTCCATCCTTCGGTACCGGTGCGGACAGGGATGCTGACCCGTTCGGATCAGATCAGCAGGTGGGCGCCGCCGTCGGCGAGGACGACCTCGCCGGTGGTGTAGGCGGACCGGTGCAGGCCCACCACGAGTTCGGCGATGTCCTCCGGGGTGCCGGTGCGGCGCAGCGGCACGGCCTGCCGCACCCGTTCGCGGATCTCGGTGAAGGCTTCCGTCCACGGGGTGTCGACGAGCCCGGGCGCGATGGCGTTGACCCGGACGCCCGGGCCGACGGCGCCGGCCAGCAGCCGGGTCATGTGGTTGACGGCGGCCTTGCTGACGGCGTACGGGATGGAGCTGCCGGCCGGCCTGACCCCGGCGACGGAGGAGATGTTGACGATGTGGCCGGCCCCGGACGCGCGCAGCAGCGGCATGGCGGCGGCGGACGTCTGCCAGGTGCCGACCACGTTGACGCCGAGGATGTCCTGCCACACCTCGGCGGTGGCCGCGTCGAGGTCGGTGTGGGGGATGGCGCGGGTCACCCCGGCGTTGTTGACGAGCAGGTCGAGTACGCCGAACTCCTCGGCGACCTCGTCCAGCAGCTGCCGTACCTGGCCGGCGTCGGAGATGTCCGCCTGTACGAACCGGGCGTCGGGCAGCGACTCGGCGAGCCGGCGGCCCGCCTCGGCGCTGCGCGCCGCGTTGACCACCACCGTCATCCCCTCGGCGGAGAGTCTGCGGGCGATGGCGGCGCCGATCCCGGACGACGATCCGGTCACCAGGGCGACGGGCTTGCTGGACATGGCGGAGGTGCTCCCTTCGGGGGTCGTCACGGTGCGGGGCGGCGGCTCAGCACGGCATGTGCTGGTCGTGCTCGACGCGGCGGGAGCGGTTGCGCACCACGCCGTCCTCGATCGCCAGCACGTCGCGGACCAGGCAGCTGGGGCCGACGACCGGCTCCTTGACCCCCGGCCGGACGGTCAGCACCAGTGCGTAGAAGACGGCGTCGAAGGAGCCGTCCTCGCGCGGGCTGAGGTCGATCATGTTGAACCAGTGCCGCCGCTGCACCGGGTCGTCGGCGAACCGCTCGTGGAAGGCGTGCAGTTCGGCGACGATGCCGGCCGGGGTGCGGGCCGGGGGCATCCCCGGGGTGTGCTGGAACTCGCCGTCCTCGGTGAAGGTCGCGGCGTACTCCTCGAACTTCCCGCTGTCGAGGAACTGGACCTGGCGGGCGTAGTGCTGCCCGACCGCGGCGTAGAGGTCGGCGAAGGTGCTGCCGGCGGACGTCATCGAAGAACTCGTCATCGAAGAACTCGTCATCGAAGAACTCCAGAGGGCTCGGGTACGTACGGCTGACCGGGCGGCCGGGCCCGCACGGGGCCCGGCCGCCCGGGAGCGCGATCCTGCGAAGCGGCCCTCAAGGCCGGCTGGAGGGACGTGCGGGGCCGCCCTCGAAAGCCGCTGGAGGCACTGCGGTCCGGGTGTCAGGCGTGGCAGGCGAGGGGCGCCCCGCGGTAGGCGGTCATCTCCCGGAAGAGGGTGTCCACCTCCGCGATCACGGCCCGCATGTCCAGCGCCTCGCCGTGGGCCCGGTCCGCCTCCTCGGCGAAGGCGCGGTGCAGGTTGGGGACGATCCGCTCCGGATCCAGCAGCCCGGCGAACGGGCCGAGGTCCGCCTCCCGGGCCACCTCCCACGGGGTGAGCCCGGCGGCCGCACCGTCCCGGGCCAGCTCCTGCACCCAGCGCAGGTACGCCTCCGTGGTGTCGAGCACCTCGGCCCCGCCGACCGTGCCGTGCCCGGCCACGACGACGGCCGGGTCCAGCGCCCGCATCCGCTCGACGGCCCTCAGTGATCCGGCCACCGATCCCATCGGCAGGAACGGCGTCACCCCGGACATGACCACGTCCCCGGTGAACAGCACCCGCCGCTCGGGCACCCACACGGCGGTGTCGTTGGTGCTGTGCGCGACCCCCAGGTGGAGGAGCCGGGCCGTCAGCCCGCCCACGTGCAGGGTCAGCTCGTCCCGGTAGGTGGCGTGGGGCAGCACCAGCTCGATGTCGCCCCACTCGACCTCCGGCCACAGCCCCGTCAGGTGCAGGCCCGCCGCGGCCATCTCGCGCCGCGTCTCGTGGTGCGCGTAGACCACCGCCTCGGGGAACACGAAGTTGCCGAAGGTGTGGTCCCCGTGCGAGTGCGTGTTGACCACCGCGTACGGGACCGGCCGGTCGTCGGCGAGCACCGCCGCGCGGAGCCGGCGGGCCCGGGCTTCGGTGGCCGCGGTGTCGACCAGTACCGCCCGGCCGTCCGAGACGACGATCCCCGCGTTGTTCACGCACCAGCTGCCGTCGGGCTGGACGTAGGCGAACACCCCGTCCGCGACCTCGCTCAGCACACCGCTCATGTCAGCACGTAGTCGCGGAGCGACAGGTTGGCGGTGTTCGACAGCAGCTCCCGGTGGAGGCTCTGCAGCCGGCCGGACGGCTCCACGCCCAGCTCCCCGATCAGCGCCTGCCGGAGCCCGCGGAAGACCTCGAGGGCGCGCCAGCCCGCTCCCGAGCGCTGGTAGGCGATCATGAGGCATGCGGCCAGCTTCTCGTGCAGCGGGTGCTCCTCGACGAGTTTGCGCAGTTCCGGAATGAGAGCGGCGCTCTTGCCGAGCCAGAGGTCCGCGAGAATGCGCTGTTCCAGAACTCGCATACGGGCTTCGTTCAAGCCCATCAGCTCCATGGAGAGAATGCGGCCGACGGGGACGTCCATCAATGCCGGGCCGCGCCACAATGCCAGCGCCTGGTGCAGGTATTTCGATGCACCGGCCGCGTCGCCGCGTTCCAGTGCGTTATCGCCGGAGCTGGCGAGTGACTCGAATTCGATGAGGTCGAAGGATTTCGGCTTGACAGTGAGCTGGTATCCGTTGAAGCGGGTGGCCAGCAGGTCCTTGGGGGTGCTCCCGGTTCCTTCCGGAAGCGTTTCCACGATGAGTCTGCGCAGGTGGAGGACGTAGGTCTGGAGGGTGGTCATCCCGCTGCGAGGGATGTCCTCGCCCCATACCTCCTCCATCAGGGTCGGTACCTGGACGACCCTGCCGCAGCGGAGGGCGAGCAGGGCGAGCAGCTGCCGCGGCTTCCCCGCGGTGGGCACGATGGACTGGCCGTTGAATTCGACGACTAACGGTCCGAGCACGCTGATATCAGCGAACGGAAGGGACTCAGGCGGTCGATAGGAGCCCGTTGACACGATATAAACCCCCGATGAAGAGAGCGGATCGGCCCACTGATTGCCAGTCGGCCAGATGCCTATCGGAGGTTACGACTCCCACAACCCAAGATCAAGCAAAGTTCAACGGCATGACTAGCACGTGCGAACGCCGCGCGGCTGGCCGATTCACGTGATCGGCCGAGGTTGTGATACCGCGCGTGAGTACGGTGCTCAGGCCGCCCGCACAAGCGCGACGAGCCGGATCCGATATCCGGACCGGAGGTGGGTGCGGAAAGTTTGTCAAATGCAGCTGTGAGATGTCCCACTCCCTGGTGGCCCGACGGCCCTGTGGCTGGCTTTGTGACCCGCCCGACGGGCGGTCCGATGGCCGGAAGACGGCGCTCTAGCAGCCCTGTAGCGGAGTTGTAGCCGCGCTGTACTGCCGTCCGATCGGCACGGCCGACCCTTGCCGCCCGCACACCCCGTGAGGAGAGCCGACCGATGCCCCAGCAGACCCCGTCAGCACCCGGACCGGCCCGCGCGGCGCTCGACGCCGTGACGGCTCTCGCAGCGCAGCGCGCCGAGGCAGCCGAAGCCGCCCGTTCCCTTGACCCGGACGTCGTGCGGGCGCTGCGCGACGCGGGCTTCGCCCGCCACTTCGTCCCGGCCGCGCACGGCGGCTCCGAGGGCGGCTTCACCGGGATCGCCGGCGCGGTCGCCGAGATCGGCGCCGCCTGCCCGGCCACCGCCTGGTCCGCCTCCATCGCCCTCAGCCTGTCCCGGATGGCCGGGTTCCTGCCCGAGCAGGGCCGCAAGGAGATCTGGCAGGACGGCCCGGACACCCTGGTCGTCGGCTCCGTCTCGCCCAAGGGCCGGGCCCTGCCGAAGGACGGCGGCTGGCGGCTGACCGGAACCTGGCCCTACGTCAGCGTCGTCGAGCACGCGGACTGGGCCCTGCTGCTCGGCCTGGCCAAGCGCCCGGACGGCCCGGCCGAGCGCCGGCTGTTCGCCGTGCCCCGCTCCGACCTCCGCATCGAGCGGACCTGGTCCGACATCGGGATGCGGGCCACCGGCAGCCACACCCTGAGCGTCGACGACGCCTACGTGCCCGAGGAACTGACCTTCCCCGCAGAAGACCTGACGGTCGGCCGGGCCCCCGCCGGCACCGGTCCCGGCCAGGGCGTGCCGCTCGCCGCCGTGAACGGGCTGTTCTTCTGCCTGCCGATGCTCGGCGCCGCGCAGGGCGCGCTCGCGCACTGGTCGGCGTACGCGGCCGACCGGATACGGGACGAGCGGCCGGGGCAGCCGGGACCCGCCCGTTCCTTCTACGAGGAGACCCTGGCCCGGTCCGCGGGTGAGATCGACGCCGCCCGCCTGCTGCTGGAGCGCGTCGCGGCCGTGGCCGACTCCGGCCGGAAGATCACCGCGCTGGAGATCGCCCGCGCCCAGCGGGACTGCGCGCTGGTGGCGGACCTGCTGGTCGCAGCCGTGGACCGGCTGTTCCGGGCCTCCGGGACGGCCGGGCACAGCGAGGACTCGCCGCTGCAGAGGCTGTGGCGGGACGTGCACTCGGCCGCCGGGCACATCGTGCTGCAGTTCGGGCCGAACGCCGCCGCGTACGCAGCCCGCGCCCTGGACACGGGCAGCGGCGGCGGGGCCTCGTAGCGCTGCTGCGTCGGGTGGTCCCACAGGGCTGTGGGGGAGCGGCCTGCCGTCAGGCGCTCAGGCGCTCAGGCGCTCAGGCGGTCAGCCGGTCAGCCGGTCAGGCGGACGGCCGGTCGGCGGTCAACCGGTCGGCGGTCAGTCGGTCAAGGCGGAACCCTCACCCGGGTCAGGTGGTCAAGGGGTCACCCAGGTCCGGTGGCCGCCCTGCCCACCGACCCCGCGGCCGTCATCGACGGCACGACGGACGATCCGGCGGGGCGCCGCGGCCGCGTCCGGCACCGCGACCGCCGCCGCGGGGCTGCGACGCCGTGGGGCGTTCAGCGGCGCTCCCAGTAGGCGCAGTCGCCGAGGCCGTCCAGGAACCTTCCCGTCGGACCGGGGCAGGGCCGGGGGGTTCCACTCGGAGGGGACACGCGCTCCCACTTGGCCGGACCCGACGGCGGGCCGTCCGCATCGTCCAGGTAGAGCGTGAGCGCTCCGCTCGCCAGCACCAGGGCCAGCCACCCCGCCCCCACCCAACGCCAGGTCTGCCGCGCCATCGTTCCACCTCTCCGTGCCGGTCGCCCCGGTCACGCAAGCCCCCCACACGCGCCCGTCTCCGCTTTCCGATGGCTGGTCGGGCCGTCAGGCGGCGGCCGGCGGCCCGGGCGGGAAGGGGATCTCGGAGAGCAGCGGCAGCAGGGACTCCTCCTCGTAGTCGAGGTGGGCGTTCAGCTCCTGGGACATCCGCGCCAGCTCCTTGCGGAACTGCTCCGGGTCCGCGCCGGCGATGTCGGCGAGCAGCCCGCTGAGCTCCTTCTGCAGCCGCGAGACCGTGAGGTGCTCGGTCCGCAGCCGCGCGAAGACGTCCTTCAGGTGCGGGTTCGCGGCCTCCATCGCGGGGAACATGTGGGCGTCCTCGCCGGTGTGGTGGATCTCCAGCGTCTGGCAGAACGCCAGGCAGTGCTGGCGGATCTGCAGCCCCAGCCCGGGCGCCGGCGGGGCGCCCTCGCCCCCGTGGGCGGGCAGCGAGTCGAAGTACGCGTCCACCTCGGCCGTGACGTGCCGCAGCTGCCCGCGCAGCCACACGTGCACCTCGACGAGCTTGTCGGCCAGGCTGCGCACCTCGGCCGGCCCCTCACCCGGAGCCGGGTCGTTCTTCTCCAGCACCACCACGGGCAGGATCCGCGTCGTGTTCTGCTGGTACTCGCCGTATCCCGGCTCCGCGCTCACCACGTGCTCGAACAGGCTGTCCCGGCGCTCGCCCTCGGCCGGCACGGCGACCGCCTCGAAGTGCTCGGTGCCGACCTCCACCTGGACCAGGGGGTTCGCGAGCACGTTGTGGTACCAGTCGGGGTGCTTGGGCCCGCCCATGTTGGAGCCGATCACCAGCAGCTGGTCGCCGTGGCGCACGTAGCCGAGCGGAACGGTGCGCTCGGCACCGGACTTGGCGCCCGTCGTGGTGAGCAGCAGCAGGTCGCTGCCCTCGAAGTAGCCGCCGACCTTTCCCTGGTTGGCGCGGAACTCGTCGATGACGGACTGGTTGAAGGACATGGGGGTTCGTCTCCCTCGGTGGTGGGCGGGGCGGTGGTGTGAAAGGGGGGAAGGCGCAATGGAGGAGCAGGAGGACGCCTGCGACGCGAACGTGAACGCGAACGCCAACGGAAACGGCAACGGGCACGTAGGCGGCGGCCCGGCAGACCCGGGCGGGCGGCGGTACGGAAACCCGCGCACGGCGGGGAAGCGGCGCGAAGGCGCCGGGATCAGGCAGTGCCTGTGATGAGAGAACGCATGGGACGGTACCCGATGTCAGGTGGTCGCCCGATCGCCGGCCGGCCCATTTCTCTTTGGCCGGCGCCACGCGCCACAGGACCCATTAGTACGACCGCCCCGGGATCTTGTCAACGCGGCCCCAGCCGCTCTCCGGCGGGATTCGAGCGGTCCTCCGGCGGGACTCGGGACACTGCGCCGACCATCAGGCGCACGTACGAGACACACCAACAGGGGGACGGGATGCACCGCACGGCCATGGCACGACGGCGGTTCCTCGGCATCGGCGCGGCCATCGGCGGCACCGCACTGCTCGGCACGGTCGGCAGTGGCCCGGCGACCGCCGCCGGGCGCGGAAGCCGGCCCGTATGGCCGGATGTGATCCATCTGCCGAACGGCTTCCACCCGGCCGGCATCGGCATCGGGTCCGCCCCGTACGCGTACTTCGGGTCGCTGCTCGGCGGCGCGGTCTACCGGGCGTCACTGCTCACCGGCGAGGGCAAGGTGATCAACCCGGGTCTGGGCGAGGGCCACTACGCGGTCGGCCTGCAGGTGGACGACCGGCAGCGCGTGTTCGTCGCCGGAGGCTGGGGCCGCCTGATCACCGTCATGGACGGCATCACCGGGAAGGTCATCGAAACGTACGAGGTCGGCAACGCCGACACCTTCGTCGACCACGTCGTCCTCACCCCGGGCGCGGTCTGGTTCACGGACTCCTTCAGCGGGCAGCTCTTCGGGCTGCCGCTCGGCCCGCGCGGCGAACTCCCGACGCGCGACGCCGTGGTGACCCTGCGCCTGGGCGGGGAATGGACGCAGGGCCCGTCGGACGGGCTCACCGCCACCGGCATCGCGGCCACCCCGGACGGCTCCGCGCTGCTCGTGGTCAACATCCACGCCCACGGCGGCAGCCTGTTCCGGGTGGATCCGGCCACCGGTGCCGCCCGCCGGGTCGACCTGGGCGGGGTCACGCTGCCCACCACCAACGGCATCCTGGTGCGCGGCCGCACCCTCTACGCGCCCCGCATGTCCGACCTTGCCGTCCTCCGCCTCGACCCGACGGGTCACAACGCCCGCCTGGTCCGGACGGTCACCGACCCGCGCTTCGAGACCCCCTGCGCGGCCGCCGTCCACGGCAACCGCATCTACCTCCCCAACTCCCGCTTCCCGCAACCGCCGGCCCCGGAGATCCCGTACAACGCGGTGGCCCTGACACTGCCGCTGTAGCGGGGGAGAGGCCCGTGACGGTGAACAACGCACGTGGCCGCGAGAACGGCTACAAGCGCTGCACCTCCTGCTCCATCGCGGACCTGACCGTCAACAAGTGTGATCCCCGCGGATTCCGGAAGGCGCTCGAGCAGACAACCGCGAGCATGGAATCAACCTGTTCTTCGAGGTCTACGACAGTGAACTGCAGGTCATGGTCTACGCGCGCGCCCTCGGGCCGACCAAGCGCAACAACGTCGACAAGCTCCGGCGGTTCGGGCGTCACGCGTGCATCCGGCAGACGCTGGGCGAGGTAGAGCTCTCCTCCGTCGAGTTCTCGCGGTTTATTCCGTTGCCGAACAGTCCGGCATGGGATCTGCTGGTCGACTACGAACGGCCGAACTCTTCAAAGCAGCGCCGAGATCGACAGCTACCTGGCCGCTCTGGGAATCGCCGCTGGCACGGGGGACCGGAAGGAAATGTTCGCCAGGTTGGCCGTGCCGCCTGGGGCTCGGCGGGCCGCAGAGCCCCAGGCGGGCGAAGAGAAGGGTGCCGGAATGCTGGGAGTGGAGAATCTGCTGACCTATGCCCTGGGGGCGTTGCTGATCATTCTGCTGCCGGGGCCGAGTTCTTTGTTCACGCTGTCGGTCGCCGCACGGCTCGGGGTCAGGGCCGGCTATCGTGCCGCGGCAGGGGTGTTCCTGGGCGAGTCCCTACTCATGGTGGCGACGGCGGCCGGGCTCGCTTCGCTGCTGCAGACCAACGAGCTGCTGTTCGCCATTGTGAAGTACGCCGGGGCAGGCTACCTGACCTGGATCGCGGTGGGCATGATCCGGGCGGCCTGGGCGATGTGGCGACGCCGCAGCGAGAAGACCGCGGAGGACGCCGCGGCCGCCCCTGACCCGTCGACGGGCGGAAGGCTGTTCCGGCGTTCGTTGGTGATCACCGTCCTGAACCCGAAGGCGATCTTGTTCTTCATCTCGTTCTTCGTGCAGTTCGTCGACCCCCAGTACGCGTACCCGGGGCTTTCCTTCGCGCTGCTCGCACTCGTCTACCAAGCCATCAGCATTGCGTACGTGACCGCGTTGATACTCGGGGGTACGTACCTCGCCACACAGTTCCGCCGCCGCCGGAAGCTGTCCGCGGGCCTCACGACGGGGGCGGGAGCGCTGTTCCTCGGTTTCGCGGCGAAGCTCGCCACAACGAGCAACTGAGCGTGGCACCGGCGTCCCTCACACCCTGTCCGCTTTGCTCGGCGGCTGGGACGCAGCGTGTAGCGAGGCGTGAGCGTCGGCCTGCTTGACCGCGACGCGGAGCCAGCCGACCATCGCGGCCCCTTGTTCTTGACCTGCCGGTAGACCGCCGTGGCCGCGGCGCCGAGCCGTTCGCCGAGGCTGCGCATCAGGAACGCTCGGGTCACGCCAGGAACGCTCCGGGTTCACATCAGGAACGTCCCGCCGCAGCCGCCGTCCCACGCCCCGCC
>NZ_JACBGN010000153.1 GCF_013401435.1 Streptomyces sp. BR123 | reverse complement strand
GCACCGGGGTCGTGCCGGGCGGGGGAGCGGCCGGGGTGGCGGACTTCCCCGACCTGCGCGACGTCGCCGGGCAGCACACGGCCCGCCGGGCCCTGGAAGTGGCCGCCTCCGGGGGCCACCACGTCTTCCTCAGCGGACCCCCGGGCGCCGGCAAGACGATGCTGGCCGAGCGGCTCCCCTGGATCCTGCCGCCGCTCACCCGGCAGGACTCCCTGGAGGTCACCGCCGTCCACTCGGTCGCGGGGATCCTTCCGCCCGGCGATCCGCTGGTCGGCAGACCTCCGTACTGCGCGCCCCACCACTCGGCGACGATGCAGTCGCTGGTCGGCGGCGGGGCGGGCGTGCCCCGTCCCGGGGCGGTCTCCCTGGCCCACCGGGGCGTGCTCTTCCTCGACGAGGCGGCGGAGTTCGGCACCAAAGCGCTGGACGCGCTGCGCCAGCCCCTCGAATCGGGGCGGGTGGTCATCGCCCGGGCCGCCGGGGTGGTGCAGCTGCCCGCCAGGTTCCTCATGGTGCTCGCGGCGAACCCCTGCCCGTGCGGGCGGCACGGGCTGCCGGGCGCCGGCTGCGAATGCCCCGCCTCTGCGGTCCGCCGCTACCAGGCGCGGCTGTCCGGGCCGCTGCTGGACAGGGTGGACCTGCGCGTCGGGGTCGAGCCCGTCGGTCGCTCCGAGCTGCTCGGCGCCTGCGGCCGCGGGGAGGACACGGCGACGGTCGCCGCCCGGGTCCGCCGGGCCCGGGACCGGGCCGCCGCCCGACTGGCCGGCACCCCGTGGCGGCTCAATGCCGAGATCCCCGGACACGAGCTGCGGACCCGCTGGCCGGCGGCGCCCGGGGCGATGGCGCAGGCCGAGCGGGACCTGGAGCGCGGGATGCTCACGGCCCGGGGGCTGGACCGGGTGCTGCGGGTCGCCTGGACGGTGGCCGACGTGCGGGGCAACGACCGGCCCGACGCGCTCGACGTGGCCGTCGCGCTGGAACTGCGGACCGGGATCGGCCGCGGGGCCGTCCTGGCCGCGGGGGCCGGGCCGTGACCGCGGCCCGGGGGCCGGGACGGGAGCCGCTGCCGGGCGCCGCCCGGGGCCCGGCCCCGGCGCCCGCGCCGGAGGCGGATGCGTGGGACGCCCGGGAGGATCCCGGGACCGAGGTGTCGGCCCGCGCCGCACTGACCCGGGTGCTGGAGCCCGGGGACGTGCACGCCGGGCGCTGGCTGCGCGAACACGGAGCCGCCGGGCTGATGCGGCTCCTGACCGGTCCGGACCCGGAACCGGAGGCACTCGGCGGGGCGGGGCGCCGACGGCTCGCCGGATACCGCAGGCGGGCCGCGCTCGCCGACCCCCGGCGGGACCTGGCGGCCGCCGCCGAGGCGGGCTGCCGGTTCATCTGCCCCGGGTCGGCCCAGTGGCCGACCCAGCTCGACGACCTCGGCGACGCCCGGCCCGTCGGCCTGTGGGTGCGGGGCGCCCCCGACCTGCGGACCTGGGCGCTGCGCTCGGTCGCCGTGGTCGGCGCCCGCGCCTGCACCCCGTACGGAGCGCACATGGCCCACACGCTGGCCGCCGGGCTCGCCGAGCGGGGCTGGGTGGTGGTGTCCGGGGCCGCGTACGGGATCGACGGCGCGGCTCACCGCGGAGCCCTCGGCAGCGGCGGCGCCACGGCCGCGGTACTGGCCTGCGGGGTGGACGTCGCCTACCCCCGCGGACACGCCGGGCTGCTCGGGGCCATCGCCGGCCAGGGGCTGGTGCTGGGGGAGCTGCCGCCCGGCAGCCACCCGACGCCCGCCCGGTTCGTGCTGCGCAACCGGGTCATCGCGGCCCTCACCCGGGGCACCGTCGTGGTCGAGGCCGCCTACCGCAGCGGCTCCCTGGTCACCGCGCGACGGGCCGGCGAGCTGGGGCGGTTCACCATGGGCGTCCCCGGCCCCGCCACCAGCGGGCTCTCGGCCGGGGTCCACGAACTGCTGCGCGGCGAGGGCGTGCTCGTCACCGACGCCGCGGAGGTCGTCGAACTCGTCGGCGGCATCGGGGAGCTCGCCCCCGAGCGGCGCGGGCCCGTCCTCCCCCGGGACCTGCTGCACCCGGACACCGCCCGGGTGCTCGAAGCACTCCCGGCCGGCCGCACCGCGCAGGTGGACGAACTCGCCCTCGCCGCGGGCACCGGAACCGATGAAGTCATCGGCAGACTGTACGAACTTCACTCTCTGGGGTTCGTCGAACGGCTGGGCGCCGGCTGGCGGTTGACGCCGCAGACACGCCGATGAGCCACACGAACCGGTGGCACCCGGCGAGGCGTTCGCTGACCTGGGGCGTTCCGGTGAAAGAGTGAAACCGATGAAAGACGCGGTCCTTCCGTCGGCAGCCGCCGGGACCGAGCGCCAGGCGCCGGTCCCGGGTCGCCCGTGCGAGCCGGGGCGCGTCTGGGGCCTCATACGATCCCGTACTCTTCGCGCACCGCGACAATCCCGTCACGCTACGCTCCCAAGGAATCCCGCTCCGGCAAAGGCGAAGCATGCCCCAGTACATCTCAGGGTCCGACCGCGCCGCCGCGCCCCCCGCTGCCCGCGGCAGCGTGCGGGCCACCGCGCCCTCGTCCCTGGACGCGCTGTGGCGCTCGTACAAGGAGACGGGTGACGAACGCCTGAGGGAGCAGCTGATCCTGCACTACTCGCCGCTGGTGAAGTACGTCGCCGGCCGGGTCAGCGTCGGGCTGCCGCCCAACGTGGAGCAGGCCGACTTCGTCTCCTCCGGGGTCTTCGGGCTGATCGACGCGATCGAGAAGTTCGACCTCGACCGCTCCATCAAGTTCGAGACGTACGCGATCACCCGGATCCGCGGGGCGATGATCGACGAGTTGCGGGCGCTGGACTGGATCCCCCGCTCCGTACGGCAGAAGGCGCGGGCGGTCGAGCGGGCCTACGCCACCCTGGAGGCCCAGCTGCGCCGCACCCCGACCGAGCAGGAGGTCGCCGGCGAGATGGGCATCGCGGTGGAGGAACTCCACACGGTCTTCAGCCAGTTGTCGCTGGCGAACGTGGTCGCCCTGGAGGAGCTGCTGCACGTCGGGGGGGAGGGCGGCGACCGCCTCTCCCTGATGGACACCCTGGAGGACACCGCGGCCGACGACCCGGTGGAGGTGGCCGAGGACCGCGAGCTGCGCAGGCTCCTGGCCCGCGCCGTCAACACGCTGCCCGAGCGCGAGAAGACCGTGGTGACCCTCTACTACTACGAGGGCCTCACACTCGCCGAGATCGGCAACGTGCTCGGGGTGACCGAGAGCCGGGTCAGCCAGATCCACACCAAGTCGGTGCTGCAACTGCGCGCAAAGCTTGCGGATGTAGGGCGCTGAGTCCGCCGGTCCTCCGTACAGTGGACGCGTGCCCAGGATTCGAGCGGCCTCCGTGGCCGAGCACCGGTCGATGCAGCGCCGCGCCCTGCTGGACGCGGCGCGCACCCTGCTGTCCGAGGGCGGGACGGAGGCGCTGACCTTCCCCGCCCTGGCGCAGCGCACCGGGCTCGCCCGGTCCTCCGTCTACGAGTACTTCCGGTCCCGCGCGGCCGTGGTCGAAGAGCTGTGCGCGGTGGACTTCCCCGTGTGGGCGGCCGAGATCGAGGCCGCCATGGAGCAGGCGGCGACCCCCGAGGCGAAGATCGAGGCGTACGTGCGCAGCCAGCTGGGCCTGGTCGGCGACCGCCGGCACCGGGCCGTGGTCGCCATCTCGGCGAGCGAGCTGGACGCCGGCGCCCGCGAGAAGATCCGCGCCGCGCACGGCGGACTCGTCGCGATGATCGTGGAGGCCCTCTCCGCCCTGGGCCAGGAGCAGCCCAAGCTGGCGGCCATACTGCTCCAGGGCGTGGTCGACGCGGCGGTGCGGCGCATCGAACTCGGCGCCGCCGAGGATCCGGCCGTGGTGACGCAGACGGCGGTCGCGATGGCCCTCCGGGGCGTGCGCGGCTGACCCGCGGACCCCGCCCCGCCGTCCCCGTCCTCACCGCCGCCGGCGCCGCCCGGGGCGGGCCGCCGATTGGGTCCGCCATCGGCAGCAGCCTCGGGGCGGGGCGCGGGATCAGCAACAGCGGGTTGAGGTAGGTCTCGCCCGACAGCAGACCCCAGTGCAGACAGGGGCTTGCGCAGTGGCCCCCTTCCGTCAGGACCGCCACGACCTGGCCCGCGGCGACCGGCTCCCCCTCGGCGACGAGCGGTCGGACCGGCTCGTACGTGGTGCGCAGGCCCCCGGGCAGGGTCAGGGACAGCACCCCGCGCCCGGCCACCGGGCCCGCGAAGTGGACCCGGCCGGGCCCCACGGCCCGCACCCGCGCCCCCGCGGGGGCGGCGAGGTCCACCCCGCGGTGGCCCGCCGCGTACGGCGACGGCGGCGGCTCGAACCAGCGGACCACCACGAGCGGAGCCGGCAGCGGCCGGAAGACCAGACCCGCCCCGGAGGGCCGTGGAACCTGCGGAACCTGCGGGGCCTGCCGGGCCTGCGGGGCGTGTCGACCGTGCGAAGCGCGGGAAGCCGTGGTTCCGGGCAGGGCGACCGCGGCGGGCCGGGCGCCCGCCGAGGGCAGGGCGTCCCCGGCGGGCGGGGTGACCGACCGGGTCAGCGCCAGCAGCAGTGCGAGCAGCAGAGTCGTCATGCCGGCAGCGTCCCGCACCGCCCGCAGCGCACGGCGGAGCCTGTGGACGGGCGGCCGGGTGTGGACAGCGGCGTCACCTGGCATACCGCCCGGTCCCGTACACTTCTTACGGCGATCCGGGTCACCGGGTCGACTTCGCACGCCCCAGCACCGGCCGACCAGGCCGTGTGGCAGCGTCTCTCGGTCCCCTTTCCGGGGGCAGGACGCGGTGGGGTGTCAGGACCAAACCGAGAAACCAAGGAGATGGCCATGGCCGTCGTAACGATGCGGGAGCTGCTGGAGAGCGGCGTCCACTTCGGTCACCAGACCCGTCGCTGGAACCCGAAGATGAAGCGCTTCATCTTCACCGAGCGCAACGGCATCTACATCATCGACCTGCTCCAGTCGCTGTCGTACATCGACCGCGCCTACGAGTTCGTCAAGGAGACCGTCGCGCACGGCGGCTCCATCATGTTCGTCGGTACGAAGAAGCAGGCCCAGGAGGCCATCGCCGAGCAGGCGACGCGCGTCGGCATGCCCTACGTCAACCAGCGCTGGCTGGGTGGCATGCTCACCAACTTCTCGACCGTCTACAAGCGCCTGCAGCGCCTGAAGGAGCTCGAGGCGATCGACTTCGAGGACGTCGCCGCCTCGGGTCTCACCAAGAAGGAGCTCCTGGTCCTCTCCCGCGAGAAGGCCAAGCTGGAGAAGACCCTCGGTGGTATCCGCGAGATGCAGAAGGTGCCGAGCGCCGTCTGGATCGTCGACACCAAGAAGGAGCACATCGCCGTCGGCGAGGCTCGCAAGCTGAACATCCCGGTCGTCGCGATCCTCGACACCAACTGCGACCCCGACGAGGTCGACTACAAGATCCCGGGCAACGACGACGCGATCCGCTCCGTCACCCTGCTCACCCGTGTGATCGCCGACGCCGTCGCCGAGGGCCTCATCGCCCGCTCCGGCGCTGCGACCGGTGACTCGAAGCCGGGCGACAAGGCCGCCGGCGAGCCGCTCGCCGAGTGGGAGCGCGACCTGCTCGAGGGCGAGAAGAAGGCCGACGCGGCCGAGGCCGCCCCGGCCGCCGAGGCTGCCCCGGCCGCCGAGGCCGAGCAGGCCTGACCCGCTGAGGGCGCCCGGAGTTCACGCTCCGGGCACTCGCAGGACGGACGATGACGGCGGGGGAGCCGCGCCACGAGCGCGGCGCCTCCGCCGTTCACCCGTAGATCTACGACTTCGAGAGAGAATCACAGACTCATGGCGAACTACACCGCCGCTGACGTCAAGAAGCTCCGCGAGCTCACCGGCGCCGGCATGCTGGACTGCAAGAACGCGCTCGTCGAGGCCGACGGTGACGTCGAGAAGGCCCAGGAGGCCCTCCGCATCAAGGGTCAGAAGGGCGTCGCCAAGCGCGAGGGCCGTTCTGCCGAGAACGGTGCCGTCGTCTCCCTCATCGCCGACGACAACACCTCCGGTGTCATCGTCGAGCTGAAGTGCGAGACCGACTTCGTCGCCAAGGGCGAGAAGTTCCTGGCCGTCGCCAACCAGCTGGCCGCGCACGTCGCCGCCACCTCCCCGGCCGACATCGAGGCGCTGCTCGCGTCCGAGATCGAGCCCGGCAAGACCGTCACCGCCTTCGTCGACGAGGCCAACGCCAACCTCGGCGAGAAGATCGTCCTGGACCGCTTCGCGCAGTTCACCGGCGGTTTCGTGACCTCCTACATGCACCGCACCATGCCCGACCTGCCGTTCCAGATCGGCGTCCTGGTCGAGCTGGACAAGGAGAACGCCGAGGTCGCCCGCGGTGTGGCGCAGCACATCGCCGCGTTCGCCCCGCAGTGGCTGTCCGCCGAGGACGTCCCGGCCGAGAAGGTCGAGTCCGAGCGCCGCATCGCCGAAGAGGTCACCCGCGCGGAGGGCAAGCCCGAGGCCGCCATCGCGAAGATCGTCGAGGGTCGCGTCAACGGCTTCTTCAAGGAGGCCACCCTCCTCGGCCAGCCGTACGCGCTGGACAACAAGAAGTCCGTCCAGAAGGTTCTGGACGAGGCCGGTGTCACCCTGAAGCGTTTCGCGCGCATCAAGGTCGGCATCTGAGTCCGTCCGTACAACGACGGACACCGGACCCCGGTAGGGTCTGAGGCAGTCGTCCGCGTACGCGCGGAACGACCGCAGATCTGACGAGGAGGCCATTGCCGTAGAGGGAACCGCGAGGACCCACCGGCAATGGCCTTCTTCGTATGTGCACGAGGAGATCTCCATGAATCAGGGCGTGGACCCCCACAACGCTTCCGACGACAAGAGCGACCACGGGAAGAAGGGCCGCCGCTTCATGCTGAAGCTGTCCGGCGAAGCCTTCTCCGGTGGCGGCGGACTGGGCGTCGACCCCGACGTCGTCCATGCCATCGCGCGCGAGATCGGCGCGGTGGTCCGGGACGGCGCGGAGATCGCCGTCGTGATCGGCGGCGGCAACTTCTTCCGAGGCGCCGAACTCCAGCAGCGCGGCATGGACCGCGCCCGGTCCGACTACATGGGCATGCTCGGCACCGTCATGAACTGCCTCGCCCTCCAGGACTTCCTGGAGAAGGAAGGCATCGACTCCCGCGTGCAGACCGCGATCACCATGGGCCAGGTCGCCGAGCCGTACATTCCGCTGCGGGCCGTACGGCACCTGGAGAAGGGCCGCGTCGTGATCTTCGGCGCGGGTATGGGCATGCCGTACTTCTCCACCGACACCACGGCCGCCCAGCGTGCCCTGGAGATCGACGCCGAGGCCCTGCTCATGGGCAAGAACGGCGTCGACGGGGTCTACGACTCCGACCCCAAGAAGAACCCCGACGCAGTGAAGTTCGACGCGCTGGAGTACGGGGAGGTGCTGTCCCGCGACCTCAAGGTCGCCGACGCCACCGCCATCACGCTGTGCCGCGACAACAAGCTGCCGATCCTGGTGTTCGAACTGCTTGCCGAGGGCAATATCGCCCGCGCCGTCAAGGGTGAGAAGATCGGCACGCTCGTGAGCGACCAGGGAACCCGGGCCTGAGCGGTCCGCAGCCGGTCCGGGCCCCGCGGGACCCGGACCGCACCGCCCGCCTGAACCATCCATTCAAGACATGCAGGAGCACGTGGTGATCGAAGAAATCCTCCTCGAGGCCGAGGAGAAGATGGAGAAGGCCGTCGTCGTCGCCAAGGAGGACTTCGCCGCGATCCGCACGGGCCGTGCGCACCCGGCGATGTTCAACAAGATCGTGGCGGACTACTACGGCGCCCTGACGCCCATCAACCAGCTCGCGTCCTTCTCGGTGCCCGAGCCGCGCATGGCCGTCGTGACCCCGTTCGACAAGAGCGCCCTGCGCAACATCGAGCAGGCCATCCGGGACTCCGACCTGGGGGTCAACCCCAGCAACGACGGCAACATCATCCGGGTGACCTTCCCCGAGCTCACCGAGGAGCGCCGCAAGGAGTACATCAAGGTCGCGCGCGGCAAGGCCGAGGACTCCAAGGTCTCCATCCGTTCCGTCCGCCGCAAGGCCAAGGACGCCCTCGACAAGCTCGTCAAGGACAAGGAGACGGGCGAGGACGAGGTGCGCCGCGCCGAGAAGGAGCTCGACGACACCACCGCGAAGTACGTCGCGCAGGTGGACGAGCTGCTCAAGCACAAGGAAGCCGAGCTGCTCGAGGTCTGATGAACGACTCTCCCTGGGCCACGGAGCCGGTACCGGCGGGTCCCGCATACGATGCGCTGGTGGGACCGCACACTCGGCCCATGCCCATCGTGCCCGATGCCGCCGGCCGTGACTTCGACGACCGGGAAGCACGCGATCGGGGGGCTGCCGCTGACGGCGGCCCCCCGTTCCGCACCGAGATGCCGCCGCAGGAGCCCATGCCCAGCCCCCCGCCTCCGCCTTCGCAGGCACCGCAGGACTCCTCGCCCCCGCCGCAGAAGAAGCAGAAGAAGCGGGCCGGGCGAGACCTGCGTGCCGCCATAGGGGTCGGTGTCGGCCTCGGTGCCGTGATCTTCGCTTCGCTCTTCATCGTGAAGGCGGTCTTCGTCGGCGTCATCGTCGTCGCGGTCGTCGTCGGCCTGTGGGAGCTCACCTCCCGGCTGCAGGAGAAGAAGGGCATCAAGGCGCCGCTCGTCCCGCTCGCGATCGGCGGCGCCGCCATGGTCATCGCCGGGTACGTGAGGGGTGCCGAGGGCGCCTGGGTGGCCATGGCCCTGACCGCGCTGGCGGTCCTGGTCTGGCGGATGACCGAGCAGCCCGAGGACTACCTCAAGGACGTCACGGCGGGTGTCTTCGCGGCGTTCTACGTGCCCTTCCTGGCGACCTTCGTCGCGATGCTCCTCACGGCGGACGACGGCCCGCAGCGGGTGCTCACCTTCCTGGCGCTGACCGTGGTCAGCGACACCGGGGCCTACGCGGTGGGCTGGCGCTTCGGCAAGACCAAGCTCGCGCCGCGCATCAGCCCGGGGAAGACCCGCGAGGGGCTCCTCGGCGCGGTGGCCTTCTCGATGGGAGCCGGCGCGCTGTGCATGGAGTTCCTGGTCGACGGCGGAGCCTGGTGGCAGGGCCTGGTCCTCGGCCTCGCGGTCGCGGTCAGCGCCACGCTGGGCGACCTCGGCGAGTCGATGATCAAGCGGGACCTGGGCATCAAGGACATGGGCACCCTGCTCCCCGGCCACGGGGGGATCATGGACCGGCTGGACTCCCTCCTGCCGACCGCCCCGGTGGTCTGGCTGCTGCTGGCCCTGTTCGTCGGCACCGGCTGACCGCCGGAACCGGATCGTCGGTACCGGTTGAGCCGACCGGGTTATCCTGAAGGGCGCACCCTTTCCGTGGTGCGCCCTTTCCCCGTGATCGCGGGGATGCATCTCGTGAGGTCTCCGGGCGCGGACCGCGCCATCGCCATCGGCTCCGCACGCGCGGAGCCCGTCGGACCTCGTCGCCTGAGGAAGGACCGATCATGGCACCCCGCCCCGCTCCGGGAGAGCTCACCTTCGTCGCGCCCAAGGGAGCGAAGAAGCCGCCCCGGCACCTCGCCGACCTCTCGCCGGCCGAGCGGCGCGAGGCGGTCGCCGCGATCGGCGAGAAGCCGTTCCGGGCCAAGCAGCTCTCGCAGCACTACTTCGCGCGCTACGCCCACGACCCGGCGGAGTGGACCGACATCCCGGCGTCCTCCCGCGAGAAGCTCCGCGAGGAGCTGCTGCCCGACCTGATGAGCGTCGTGCGGCACATCTCCTGCGACGACGACACCACCCGCAAGACCCTGTGGCGGCTGCACGACGGCACGCTGGTCGAGTCCGTACTGATGCGCTACCCCGACCGGGTCACCATGTGCATCTCCTCGCAGGCCGGCTGCGGCATGAACTGTCCGTTCTGCGCCACCGGCCAGGCCGGCCTGGACCGCAACCTGTCCACCGCGGAGATCGTGCACCAGATCGTCGACGGCATGCGCGCCCTGCGCGACGGCGAGGTCCCCGGCGGCCCGGCCCGGCTGTCGAACATCGTCTTCATGGGCATGGGCGAGCCGCTGGCCAACTACAAGCGGGTCGTCGGCGCCATCCGCCGCCTGACCGACCCCGAGCCGGACGGCCTGGGCCTGTCCCAGCGCGGCATCACCGTCTCCACCGTCGGCCTGGTCCCGGCGATGCTGCGGTTCGCCGACGAGGGCTTCAAGTGCCGCCTCGCCGTCTCGCTGCACGCTCCCGACGACGAGCTGCGCGACACCCTCGTGCCCGTGAACACCCGCTGGAAGGTCCGCGAGGTCCTCGACGCGGCCTGGGAGTACGCCGAGAAGTCCGGCCGCCGGGTCTCCATCGAGTACGCCCTGATCCGCGACATCAACGACCAGGCCTGGCGCGGCGACCTCCTGGGCAAGCTCCTCAAGGGCAAGCGCGTCCACGTCAACCTGATCCCGCTGAACCCGACGCCGGGCTCGAAGTGGACCGCCTCGCGCCCCGAGGACGAGCGGGCCTTCGTCGAGGCCATCGCCCGCCACGGCGTGCCCGTGACCGTCCGTGACACCCGCGGTCAGGAGATCGACGGTGCGTGCGGCCAGCTGGCCGCTGCGGAGCGGTAGCTTCCGCTTCTCGTGGGGCCGGTTGGGCCACGGGGTACCCTGTGGCCGAACCAATTGCATATTCCGACAGGGGAGCGCCACAGCGCTGAGAGTGCGGCACCGTCAGCCGCAGACCCTCTGAACCTCGCCCCGGTCATTCGGGGTAGGAAGTTCGGTCACCACTCAAGCTGTTGCGCCCTGCCCCGGCGCCCGCTCTCGACAGAGCGCCGGGGCAGGGCCGCGTCTTCTCCTGGTCATCCCAGGAGGAATACAACCAGTGAGCACCACCAAGAAGATCGCGGGAGTCGCGCTCGCGGCCGCCCTCGGTGTCACCACGCTCAGCGCCTGCGGCGGCGACGGCGGCCAGGACAAGGCCGAGGACGGCGCCAGCGGGTCGCCGAAGTCCAAGACGGTCACCCTCGTCTCCCACGACTCCTTCAGCGTGACCGAAGCGGTCCTGAAGGAGTTCGAGCAGCAGAGCGGCTACACCGTGAAGGTCCTCAAGTCCGGGGACGCGGGTGCCGCCCTCAACCAGGAGATCCTCACCAAGGGCTCCCCGCGCGGCGACGTGTTCTTCGGCGTGGACAACACCCTCCTCTCGCGCGCCCTGGACAACGGCATCTTCACCCCGTACGAGTCCAAGGGCCTGGCCGGTGTGAAGCCCGAGTACGTCCTCGACAAGCAGCACCGGGTCACGCCCGTCGACTCCGGCGACATCTGCGTCAACTACGACAAGGCGTACTTCGCCGACAAGAAGATCGCCCCGCCGCAGACGCTCGAAGACCTGGTCAAGCCCGAGTACAAGAACCTGCTGGTCACCGAGAACGCGGCCACCTCCTCCCCGGGCCTGGGCTTCCTGCTGGCCACCGTCGGCAAGTACGGCGAGGAGGGCTGGAAGGACTACTGGAGCAAGCTCAAGGCCAACGGCGTCGAGGTCGTCGACGGCTGGGAGCAGGCCTACAACGAGCGCTTCTCCGGTTCCGCGGGCGGCAAGAAGGCCAAGGGCGACCGCCCGCTGGTCGTCTCCTACGCCTCCAGCCCGCCGGTCGAGGTCCTGTACGCCGACCCGAAGCCGGCCGAGGCCCCGACGGGCGTGGCCACCGGCACCTGCTTCCGCCAGGTCGAGTTCGCCGGCCTGCTCAAGGGCGCGAAGAACGAGGAGGGCGGCAAGGCGCTGATCGACTTCATGATCGGCAAGAAGTTCCAGGAGGACATGCCGCTCCAGATGTTCGTGAACCCGGTGGTCACGGACGCCTCGCTGCCGGAGCTGTTCACGCAGCACGGCGTGGTCGTCGAGAAGCCCGAGACCGTGGCTCCCGAGACCATCGCCAAGAACCGTGAGCAGTGGGTCAAGACATGGTCCTCGCTCGTCGTGAAGTAGCCCCGGGCCGGACAGCGGGCAGGACGGCACGCGGTGCGGCTGTCAGGACGGCCCTGATGGCCCTGCCGCTGGCCTTCTTCGCGCTGTTCTTCGCCTACCCCGTCACCGCGATCGTCGGCCGCGGGCTCAGGACCGACACCGGCTGGCAGGCCGGCCGCATCGGCGAGGTGCTGACCCAGCCCGAGATCGCCGGGGTGGTCTGGTTCACCGCCTGGCAGGCGGCCGCCTCCACGCTGCTCACCCTGCTGATCGCGCTCCCCGCCGCGTACGTCTTCGCACGGCTGGAGTTCCCCGGCAAGCAGCTGCTGCGGGCCGTGGTCACCGTCCCCTTCGTGCTGCCCACCGTGGTCGTCGGCACCGCCTTCCTGGCGCTGGTCGGGCGGGGCGGGCTGCTGGAGGAGCTGTGGGGCGTACGGCTGGACACCACCGTGTGGGCGATCCTGCTCGCACACGTCTTCTTCAACTACGCCGTGGTCGTCCGCACCGTCGGCGGGCTGTGGGCGCAGCTGGACCCCCGCCAGGAGGAGGCCGCCCGGGTGCTGGGCGCCGGGCGGTTCGCCGCCTGGCGGCGGGTGACGCTGCCCGCGCTGGTCCCGGCGGTGGCCGCGGCCGCGCTCATGGTCTTCCTGTTCACGTTCACCTCGTTCGGCGTCGTGCAGATCCTCGGCGGGCCCTCGTACGCCACGCTGGAGGTGGAGGTCTACCGGCAGACCGCGCAGCTGCTGGACCTGTCCACGGCCGCCGTCCTGACGATGGTCCAGTTCGCCGCCGTCGCCCTGATCCTCGCCGTGCACGCCTGGACCGTACGCCGGCGCGAGACCGCGCTGCGGCTCGTGGACCCGGCGCGGACCGCGCACCGGCCGCGCGGATTCGCCCAGCGCGCCCTGCTGGGCGGGGTGCTGCTGACGGTGGCCGTGCTCGTCGTGCTGCCGCTGGGCGTGCTGGTGGAGCGGTCCCTCGACGCCCCGGGCGGGTACGGGCTGGGCTTCTACCGGGCGCTGCAGAGCGCCGGCTCGGGCGGCGGAACGTTTCTGGTGCCGCCGCTGGAGGCCGTCTGGAACTCCCTGCAGTACGCACTGGCCGCCACCGGCATCGCCCTCGTGGTCGGCGGGCTCGCGGCCGCCGCGCTGACCCGGAGAGCGGGCCCCTTCGTCCGCGGCTTCGACGCGCTGCTGATGCTGCCGCTCGGGGTGTCCGCGGTGACCGTCGGCTTCGGGTTCCTGATCACCCTGGACGAGCCGCCGCTTGACCTGCGGACCTCGTGGATCCTGGTGCCGCTGGCCCAGGCGCTCGTCGGCGTGCCCTTCGTCGTACGGACCATGCTGCCGGTGCTGCGGGCCGTGGACAGCCGGCTCCGGGAGGCGGCAGCCGTGCTGGGCGCGTCCCCCCTGCGGGCCTGGCGGGAGGTGGACCTGCCGCTGGTGCGGCGGGCGCTGCTGATCGCGGCCGGCTTCGCCTTCGCCGTGTCGCTGGGGGAGTTCGGGGCCACCGTCTTCATCGCGCGGCCCGACCGGCCGACGCTGCCGGTGGCCGTGGCCCGGCTGCTCGGGCGGGCCGGGGAGCTGAACTACGGGCAGGCGATGGCCCTGAGCACGATTCTGATGCTGGTGTGCGCGGCCGCCCTGCTGGTGCTGGAGCGGCTGCGCCCCGACAAGACCTCGGGAGAGTTCTGATGACGTTGCTCGAACTGGCCGGGGTCTCGGTCCGCTTCGGCGAGCGCGCCGTCGTCGACCGGGTGGACCTCCGGGTCGCCGAGCACGAGATCGTCTGCGTACTGGGGCCGAGCGGCAGCGGGAAGTCCACGCTGCTGCGGGTCGTCGCCGGGCTCCAGCCCGTCTCGGCCGGCCGGGTCCTGCTGGGCGGCGCCGACCAGGCACGGGTGCCCGTGCACCGGCGGGGGGTCGGGCTGATGTTCCAGGACCACCAGCTCTTCCCGCACCGCAACGTCGGCGACAACGTGGCGTTCGGCCTGCGCATGCAGGGCGCCGGGGGCGTACTGCGAGGCCTGCGCCGCGGAGCGGGCGGCCCCGCGGAGGACCGGGTCGCGGAGCTGCTGGAACTGGTCGGGCTCCCCGGGGCCCGGCGCCGCTCGGTGGCCTCCCTGTCGGGCGGCGAGCAGCAGCGGGTCGCGCTGGCCCGGGCGCTGGCCCCGTCGCCGCGGCTGCTGATGCTGGACGAGCCGCTGGGGCAGCTGGACCGCGGGCTGCGCGAGCGCCTGGTGGTGGAGCTGCGCGGGCTGTTCTCCCGGCTGGGCACCACCGTGCTGGCCGTCACCCACGACCAGGGGGAGGCGTTCGCCCTGGCCGACCGGGTCGTGGTGATGGGCGACGGCCGGATCGCGCAGGCCGGGACCCCGCTGGAGGTGTGGCAGCGGCCGGCCTCCGAGTTCGTGGCGCGCTTCCTCGGCTTCGAGAACGTCGTCCCGGCGACGGTGTCGGGCGGCGCCGCGGCGACCGCCTGGGGCAAGGTTCCCGTGCCGGAGGGATCCCCGGAGGGGGAGCAGCGGGTGCTGATCCGGCCGGCGGGCGTGGTGCTCGCGGCGGCGGGCCTCGCCTGCGAGGTGGTGTCCCGCACCTTCCGCGGCACGCACGTGGCGCTGCGGCTGCGCCCGGAGTCCGGCCCGGACCTGGAGGCCGAGTGCGGGCTGGCCGCCGCCCCGGCGGTGGGGGACCGGGTGGCGGTGGCGTTCACACCGACCGAGGTGGTCGTCCTCCCGGAGGCCTGACCGGGGCATCGGGAGCCGGGCCGGGCCGGCGCAGCGCGCCGAGGTACACGCCGGCGAGGATGAGCGGGGCGCCCAGCAGCAGCGAGGGGGTCAGCGGCTCGTCGTCGAGCCGGGCCGAGGCGAGGATCGCGATGACCGGGGCCACGACGAACGCGTACGCCGCCCGGGCCGCGCCCCAGCGCTGGATCACGAGCAGGTAGCAGACGAAGGTGAGCACCGAGCCCGCCACGACCAGGTATGCCAGGGCCCACCAGGTCGCGGCGCGCTCCGGCGCCACCCAGCGGTCGCCCGCGAGCGCCGACCCGGAGAACAAGGCGGCCGCGGCGGCCGCCATGCCCACCGCGTTCATGGCCACCGGGTGCACCTTCGGCAGCCGCTGCACCAGCACTGCGGCCTCGGCCAGCGACAGCACGCTCCCCAGCGAGGCGAGCAGGGCGAACGGCGGCACCGACGCCTGGAGCGGGGCCTGGGAGATCACGGCGACCCCTGCCAGGGCGCACAGCGTGCCCGCGGCCGCCCCGGCCCGCAGCCGCTCCTGCCGCTGCGCGACGGCCAGCAGCAGGGTGGCCAGGGGTACGAGTGCGAAGAGCGTCTGCCCGAGGCCGGCGTGGATGTGCACCAGGGCGTAGTACGTGAGGGCGAACGTGACGCCGAAGTTGAGCAGCCCGTAGAGGGCCGCCCCGCCCAGGGCCCGCCCCCGTGGCCAGGGCAGCCGGAGGGCGGCCATGACGCAGACCAGCACCAGCGTGGCGGCACCGAACCGCAGGGCGGCGCTCCACAGCGGGTCGAGCTCCCGCAGGCAGAACCTGACCCCGACGGCGTTGCCCCCGGCTGCCACGGCGCCGACCGTGAACGCAGCCGTGGCCACCCGGTCGCGGCGGTGGTCCATCCCCCCACCGTAGGCCGCCGCGCTGGGCCCCGCCGGGCGGCCTGCTAGCGCAGCGGCGCCGGCTCCGGTTCCGGGGCCCGGGCCGGCTCCGGGTCGGTGATCGGGGCGTCGGCCCCGTCGTGCTTGCCGTACCAGGCCACGGCCACGGCCCCGGCCACCGCGAGGACGAAGCCCAGCACGGCCAGCCAGGCCAGGCCCGGCCGGGAGGCGTCGCCGAGCCACAGCACGCCGATCGCCCCGGGCAGCACGGTCTCGCCGACCACCAGCGCGGCGGTCGCCCCGTTCACGGAGCCGATCTGCAGGGCCACGGTGTGCAGGTACATGCCGCCGACGCCGGCGAGCACGATCGCGTACAGGGCCGGGTCGCCGAGCAGGGCGAGCGGGTCGAAGGGGTCGATGCCGTTCAGGATCCGGACGCCGACGCCGAGCGCGCCGAAGGCGAGGCCGGACAGCAGGCCGGCGAGTATCGCGGCCCGGCCGCCGAGCAGGCGTACGGCCACGGTGCCGCCCACGATGATCAGCGCGGTGACGGCGAACAGCCACCAGTGCGTGGCCATCGGGGCGTGGTGGCCGCCCTCGTGCCCGGCGGCCGTGGCGAGCAGGACGAGCGCCGCGCACACGACGCCGATGGAGATCCACTCCTTGCGGGTCAGCCGGAGGCCGAGCATCCGCACGCTCAGGATCGCCGTGATCACCAGGTTGGCGCTGATGACCGTCTGGGACAGGAAGAGGGGGAGCATCCGGGCGGCGAGGGCACCCAGGCCGAAGCCCGCGAAGTCCAGGATGGTGCCGACGATGAATTCCCAGGTCATCGCCGCCTTCGCGGTCGACGTCAGGTTGGGGCCGCCGTGCGCGGTGACCCCGGCGGCGGCCGGGTTCGCCCGGGCGGCCCGGCGCGATCCGACGGCTTGCAGGACGGATCCCGTGCCGTAGCAGATGGACGCCGCTATCGCGGTCAGCAGGCCTATGAGCACCGGTGGCTCCGTTCACGTGTGACAGGTTGTGCCGTAAGTACCGCTTGTGCGGGGTACGACTGCCAGACGTGAGAACGGGCCGGGAAGTTGCCTCCCCGGCCCGGTTTGTTGCAGTGCTCGCGGGTCGGAGGGTCAGCGTCAGCGGGGCACAGTCAGCGGGTCAGTGCGAGCGAAGTCAACTCCGCCAGCCCCCAGCTGACGGGGACGCACACCGTGAGCAGCGCGCCGACCCGGACGGTGGCGGCCGTCCGCAGGACGGTTGCGGGGGTGCCGAGTTCGATCAGGGCGGCGCGGGCGGCGGATCGGCTCTGGCGGACTTCCACGGCGGAGGCGAGCAGGGTCGCGGCCGCGCACAGGGCGACGAGGGCGCAGGCCGGGCCGGTCAGCGGGCCGAGCGGGGCGCCGAGTCCCCCCGGACCGGGCAGGGCCGCGGCGCTGAGCGCGGCCGCCCCCACCGCACAGAGCACGCCGAGCGGGCGGCCGATCCGGGGGGCCTCCTCCTGCAGGGCCCGGCCGGCGAGCAGCCGGAGTGCGCCCGGGCGGGCGGTCTGGACCAGGGTTCCGCAGGCGTGGACCAGGCCGGGGCCGGCGAGGGCGAGCCCGAGGGCCGTGAGGACCCAGCCGACGGGCAGCACGGCCCCGCCGCGGCCGGCGTACCCCTCGACGGCGAGTCCGCAGGCGGTGAGGGCGATGCCCCAGGGCAGGGCGGTCTGCGGGGGGCTGTCTCTTATACAAATCTGACGCTGGCGACG
>NZ_JACBGN010000152.1 GCF_013401435.1 Streptomyces sp. BR123 | reverse complement strand
TGCCGGTGATCACGCCACGGACGCCCACGCCCGTCCATGCGCGGCAGCAAGGGCTCTATCCGCTCCCACGCCGCATCCGTCAACTCGCCTCGACCTGCCACAAGATCAATTATCAGACAGGCCTTAGTGGAACTGCTCCTCCTCCGTGGAGCCTGCGAGCGCCGTGGTGGAGGAGTCCGGGTTCACGGCGGTGGAGACCAGATCGAAGTAGCCGGTGCCGACCTCGCGCTGGTGCTTCACGGCGGTGAAACCGTGGGCCTGGGCGGCGAACTCCCTTTCCTGGAGGTCGACGTAGGCGGTCATGCCGTGCTCGGCGTAGCCGCGGGCGAGGTCGAACATGCCGTGGTTGAGGGAGTGGAAGCCCGCCAGGGTGATGAACTGGAACTTGTATCCCATGGCGCCGAGTTCGCGCTGGAACTTGGCGATCCGGTCGTCGTCCAGGGCCGCCTTCCAGTTGAAGGAGGGCGAGCAGTTGTACGCCAGCATCTGATCGGGGTACCGGGCGTGCATCGCCTCGGCGAACTCGCGGGCCTGGGCGAGGTCCGGCGTACCGGTCTCGACCCAGATCAGGTCGGCGTACGGGGCGTACGCGAGGCCGCGGGCGATGACCGGGGCCATGCCGTTCTGCACCCGGTAGAAGCCCTCAGCAGTGCGCTCGCCGGTGGTGAACTGTGCGTCGCGCTCGTCGACGTCGCTGGTGAGGAGGTTCGCGGCCAGGGCGTCCGTGCGGGCGATGATCAGGGTGGGGGTGTCGGCGACGTCGGCCGCGAGGCGGGCCGCGTTGAGGGTGCGGACGTGCTGGGAGGTGGGGACGAGGACCTTCCCGCCGAGGTGGCCGCACTTCTTCTCGGAGGCCAGCTGATCCTCGTAGTGGATGCCGGCCGCGCCGGCCGCGATCAGCGCCTTGGTGAGCTCGAAGGCGTTGAGCGGGCCGCCGAAGCCGGCCTCGGCGTCGGCGACGATCGGGGCGAGCCAGTCCGTCGTGTCCGTCCCGCCCTCGGCGGTGGCGATCTGGTCGGCCCGCAGCAGGGCGTTGTTGATCCTGCGGACCACCTGGGGAACGGAGTTGACGGGGTACAGGCTCTGGTCGGGGTAGGTGTGCCCGGCCTGGTTGGCGTCGGCGGCGACCTGCCAGCCCGACAGGTAGACGGCCTGGAGGCCGGCCCGGACCTGCTGGACGGCCTGCCCGCCGGTCAGCGCGCCCAGGGCGTGGACGTAGTCCAGCTCGTGGAGCTGCCGCCACAGCCGCTCGGCTCCGCGCCGGGCCAGGGTGTGCTCCTCGCGGACACTGCCCGAGAGGCGGACCACGTCCGCAGCCGCGTACGTGCGCTCGATGCCCGCCCAGCGCGGATCCGTCGCCCACCGCCGGGCCAGCGCCTCGGCCGCCGCCGTCCTGTCTGCCTGAACCATGGGCCTCTCCCTGCATCGTGTGTGACCGGCCCCTGCCGGGCCAAGGTTGGGAATGGGTGTCACCGGGTGTCGCGGTGAGCGCGGCCGGCCGGGCCCTCCCCGCAGGTGTGGAGCACCGAGCAACAGGGGGCACCGCGGCGCCGGGACCCCGGAGGCCTTCCGGTGTCAGGGCGGAAGCCGTCTCCGGCCGCCGCGTCCCGGCCCCGTACCGGCCGGCCGCGGTACGACTCTGTCAGCGGCACCCGGTGCCGACAACCGTGGCCCGATGCCAAGTTGTGCGAATCTTCCGGCGCCGGATTGCCAAGGTTGCGAAGGTCCGGACAGCCGCGCGGGCGCCTAGACTCCTGATGCCATGAGCAAGACGTACGCGGGAGCGCGACTGAGGCGGCTGCGCGAGGAGCGCCGCATGAGCCAGGCCGAACTGGCCCGGGCCCTCGCCATCTCGCCCAGCTACCTCAACCAGATGGAGCACGACGCGCGGCCGCTGACCGTGCCGGTGCTGCTGCGGCTGACCGAGACCTTCGGGGTGGACCCGGGGTTCTTCGCGGAGCACGACACCGGCCGGCTCCTGGCCGACCTGCGCGAGGCCCTCGCCGACGACCTGTCCGCGGCCCGGGTCTCCCCCGGCGACCTCTCCGCCCTGGCCTCCCGGCTGCCGGCCGTCGCCGACGTCCTCCTCGACCTGGGCCGCCGCAACCAGGCCCTCACCGAACGGCTCGCCGACGTCGCCGACGGCCGCGGCGGCCTCCCCGACCTCACCAGGCAGCGCGCACCGCACGAGGAGATCCGCGAGTTCTTCTACCGCCGCCGGAACTACCTGCACACCACCGACCTCGCCGCCGAACGCCTCGCCGGCGCCCTCGGCATCCGTCCGGGAGAGGTGCGGACCGCCCTCGCCCGGCGGCTCTCCGACCACCACCACGTCCGGATCGACACCGTCCCCGGCCCGAGCACGGGTACGGGTACGGGAGCCGGTCCCGGCGCCGGCGCGGCCGGAGACCGGCTGCACCACTACGACCCCGTGCGCCGCACCCTGTGGCTGTCGTCCCGGCTGCGCCCCGGCCAGCAGGCCTTCCGCATGGCCACCCAGCTGGCCCTGCTGGAACACGGCGAAGGAATCTCCGAACTGGCCGCCGAGGACTACGAGCCGGACTCCCCCACCTGGTCGCTGGCCCGCATCGGCATCGCCAACTACTTCGCGGCCGCGCTGGTCCTCCCGTACGAGCCCTTCCACACTGCGGCCGAGCACGTCCGCTACGACATCGAGCGGCTCACCGGCCTCTTCGGCCTCGGCTACGAGACGGTCTGCCACCGCCTCAGCACCCTGCAGCGCCCCCGCCACCGGGGCGTCCCTTTCTCCTTCGTCCGGGTGGACCGGGCCGGCAACCTGTCCAAGCGGCAGTCCGCGACCGGGTTCCACTTCTCCCGCGCCGGCGGCACCTGCCCGCTGTGGAACGTGTACGAGGCCTTCGCCTCACCGGGGCGGATCCACGTCCAGGTCGCCGCCATGCCCGACGGCCGGCGCCACCTGTGGACGGCCCGGGCCGTGACCCGGCACGGCGGCGGCTGGGGGGAGCCGGGCAAGACGTACGCCATCGGCCTCGGCTGCGAACTGCGGCACGCCGCCCGCCTCGTGTACTCCGACGGGCTGGACCTCGGCAACGCAGCGGCCGCCACGCCGATCGGCATGGGCTGCCGCGTCTGCGAACGCCTCGAATGCCCGCAGCGCGCGGCGCCGCCGCTGGGCCGTGCGCTGGCCGTCGACGAGAACACCAGCACCTTCGTCCCGTACACGGTGGTGGCGGAAGACCGCCGTCCGTGAGCCAAGGGCGGTCCCGCACCCCGAACGGGGCGCCCCTTCCGCGGGGTTCATGACTGCCCCGCAGCGGTGAGCGGGCACGACCGCCGTCACACGCACTGGACCACTGGACCACTGGACCACTGGACCGCCGGGCCCGGGAAGCGACGGCCGGCAGGAGACCACCCTGGCCCACCCGCATCGGGCCGCCGCCCGGCGGGCGCACCTGGAGCTCCCCCTGCTTCCGAAGAGCGCGACCGGGAGGGGGCCCGGCGGACCTGGAGCACATGGCCGCGGCAGCCCGCCGCGGCCGCGACCGCCCGGGCGGGCATGCGGGGATCCCGGCGGGCGGGCAGGACGGCGTGCGTCTGCGGAGGCGGTGCGCGGGGAAGGGTGGTTCGGTCGGACATGACGGTGCGGGAAGGGAGTGTGCGGTGCACGGAGACGAGCCGGAGCGGTCCACGCCGGGGCAGGGGCGGCGGGGGACGGTGTCCGCGGCCGAGTTGTTCGACGGTCTGGGCCTCGACTACGAGCGTGCCTTCGGGCGGCTGCCGGCCCAGCTGGCGGCGGTGGAGTGGCTGTCCGCACGGCTCGATCCGGGGGCGCGCGTCCTGGACGTCGGCAGCGGGACGGGGCGGCCGGTCGCCGAACGCCTGGTGCGCGCCGGCTGTGAGGTGACGGGGATCGACGTGTCCGGGGTGATGGTCGGGCTGGCCCGGGCGCAGGTGCCCGGGGCCCGGTTCGAGCAGTGCGACGTACGCGGGTTCAGCGCGCCGGAAGGGAGCTTCGACGCCGTCTGCGCGTTCTTCCCGCTGCTGATGATGAGCCGGGAGGAGGCCTGCGCGGCGCTGGAGCGGATGGCCGGCTGGCTGGCGCCCGGCGGGTACCTCGTGTCGGCCACGGTGCCGGCCGATGTCGAGGGCGTCGAGATCGAGTGGATGGGGCGCCGGGTCGAGGTCTCCGCTTTCCCGGCCGAGGAATACCTGCGCAGGCTGCGCGAGGACTGCGGGCTGGAGGTCCTCCACCATGCCGTCTCGCTCTTCGAACCGGAGGGGGAGCTCGCGGCCCCGGAGGAGCACCTGTTCTGCTACGCCCGCCGCCGTCCGGCGGCGGCCCCGCGCTGAGCGGAAGGGCTGACTGCCGGGCCGGGCAGCCGGGCGGGCCGACGACACGGCCGACCGGCCGACGACACGGAACACGCCTGCGGCACGGTGGGGCGGACCCCGCCGTGCCGCGTGCGTTCCGGCTGCCCCGGCCGGCCTGTCCGCGGGGACGGCACGGCGGGGCCGGCCGTCAGGTGCTCGCCGGGTCGGGCTCCACCTGCCTGAGTTCGGCGAGCAGCTCGTTCCGCCCGGCCAGCATCTCGGTGAGGATGCGGCGGGCCGCCCGCAGCAGGTCGGCGACGTCCCCGCCGGCCAGGGCGTAGGTCACGGTGGAGCCTTCACGGGTCGACACCACGATCCCCGACCGGCGCAGGACCGCCAGCTGCTGGGAGAGGTTGGACGGCTCGATGTCGATCTCGGCCAGCAGGCCGCGGACCGGTTTCGGGCCGTCCTGCAGGAGTTCGAGCACCCGTATGCGGACCGGGTGGCCGAGCATCCGGAAGAACTCCGCCTTGGCCTGGTACAGCGGCACCTGAATTCCCACGACGCTCCTGCTGCTCCTCGGTCCCGTTGCCACGTCCCGCGCATCCCGCCACCGGACGACCTTTCGTGTCCATCGTCCCGTCCTGTCCGCCCACGCGGAACCGAAGTTGACCACTTTCGGATGTGCCGAGTTGAAGACATTTGCAACTCATGGGCATGCGTGGGCCTGACAGTGCGCCGCTTCTAGACCTCCAGATCCGCCTCGATGCGGCGCAACTGGTGGCGGGCCATGGCCAGGTTGGAGCGGCCCTTGTCCAGCACGAGGTAGAGGAACAGGCCGGAACCGCTGCGGCTCTTCAGCACGCGGATCAGGTGGTACTGGTTCCCCAGCGTGATCAGCAGGTCCTCGATCTCGTCCTGCAGTCCCAGCATCTCCATGGCGCGGACCTTCGCCCGGATCACGTCGGTGTTGCCCGCAGCCGCGACCCCGAGGTCCAGGTCCTTGCTGCCCCCCAGCGTGCCGAGGGCCATTCCGCTGCTGTAGTCCACCAGGGCCACGCCCAGCACCCCGTCGATCGAGGTCATCGCTTCCTTCAGTGAAACTTCCACGTTGGCCATGGCCGTACCTCTCGTCCTGCGCTCTGCCGTTACCGGCACCGGATCTTCCGTAACGGGACGCTACCGAGCGGCGGCCGCCGAGCGGGCGGATCCCGGGATTCGGCGGAAAATCAACGGCGTGCCGGGCGAGGGCGGGACGGAGGGAGTTACTCCGCCGCCCCCGCGACCGGCGCCGCACCTCGGGTTCCGCGATGACCCGCCGCACCGGAGACACGGTCAGGGGCGGATGGGGGGGCGATTGCCGGCGGGTCAGTCGAACGGAGGACGATTCTTTTCGGCCCGAAGGGCCGGGGCCGCAGGCCGGACGGCCTATGCGGCCAGGGCGGCGGGCTCGTCGAGATGAGCGGCGGCCGTGCGCCAGGCGTCCGTGACCGCGCGGTGCGCCTGCCGGGTCCGGTCGGAGCCGTCCCCGCTCAGGTGGACGGGGGCACCGACGTGGACGTGCAGGTCCGGGCGCCGCAGCGGGGCGGTGACCAGGCCCGCGATCTGCTTCGCCGCGCCCCCCGAGGTGACGCGGCGGGCCCCGGCCTGTCCGACCGGCACGACGGGGGCGCCGGTGCGTTCGGCGAGCCGGGCCAGCCCGCTGCGGAAGGCGCCGGGCGCGGCCTCCGCGGCGTCCCTACGCTCCGGAATGCCACCTTCCGCGTACATGAGGACCAGCCGGCCCTCCCGCAGGGCGGCTTCGGCGAGGTCGAGGGCCTCCGCGGCCCGCCGGGTCCGGCGGTACACGGGGATGTGGCCCTCGCGGGCGAGGGAACGCCCGAGCAGCGGAACGCGCCAGAGCCCGGCGGCGGCCATGACGACGGGCTCCACGCCGAGGCGGCGCAGCGCGGCCATGACGATGGCCGGGTCGGCGAGGGAGGTGTGGTTCGCGGCGAGCACGCTGCCCGGTGCGAGGACGGCGTCGCGGTCCGCGGTCACGCGAAGGCGCCCGAACGCAGGCACGAGGGCGTCGGCGAGGCGGCTGATCATGTGGATCTCCCGTTGCGAGCAGTGGTGTTCACCATCGTCGGCGCCCACCCTGCGGCCGGCCTGAGCGTTCCTACTCAGGCCGGGCGGGCACCGTACCCAGGCAACGCGCCGGTGCCGTCCGCGGTCACACACACCGGCGACGCGGTGTCACGGCCCGCTCGGCCCCGCCGGCCGGGCCTCGGAGATCAGATCCACGTGTGGTTCCGGTCCGTGACGGGGGGCAGCGCGGCATCGGGCACGGCCGCGCGCGGCTCGGGGAGGGCTGCGAGGGCGGGCCCGACCGGCGGGAAGAGCGGCAGCGAGGCCGCCTCCCGGTAGTCGATCCACTCGATCACGCCGATGTCGTGGGTGCCGTCGGGGAGCTCGTCCGCCTCGTGCGCGGCGAGGCCGGACCGGACCGCCGGGGTGATGTGGAAGCGGTAGAGCAGGTGGAGCTTGCGGGGCGGGGCCGTGGGCCCGGGCCGGGTCACCCGCTGGTCGACGACCCACATCAGGTCGCCCCCCTCGGCCAGGCCGGCGTCGAGGGCGAGTTCCTCCGCGAGTTCCCGGTGCAGGGCCGCGGTGAAGTCCTCCCCGTCCTCGACGTTGCCGCCGGGCAGGGTGTACAGGACGGAGGCGGGGCGGTCCCGGCGGATGAGGGCCACCTCGTCACCGCAGAAGACGAGGGCTCTCGTCCGGACCTTGATACGGGCGAACGGGGCGGACGGGGCGGACGGCGACGGGTCCGCGGCGGGACGTGCGGTGCCTGCGGGACGCTCAGGGCCTGTGTGGTCTGCGGGATGCGGCATGGCGTCAGTATCACGGGCCGTGCCGGGACCGTTCGCGCGGGGCGGCGAACCCCCTGCTCCGCCGACTGGAGCAGGGGGTCCGGACGGCACTTCGCCGGTTCGGGGACGTACGGATGCACGCGCCCCGCCCGGCGACGGACCACGTCGGGCCGGCCAAGCCGGGGCAGCTCAGCCGGTGTCCTCCCGGGCGAGGGCCAGCGCGAGGTCCTGGAGGATCTGCTCCGTGCTCACGTCCGGGCCGGCGCTGTCGTGGGCGTCGGCGAGCGCGTCGAAGGCCAGGATGAACCCGTTCACCAGCGCGCTCAGCGGCGCCGACACCTGCTCGATCACCGCCTGGCCGACCTCCTGCGCCGTGGCGTCGGCCGGGACGGCGAACTGGGTCGGTACGACCTCCGCCAGCAGGTCGGAGACGAATGCCGTGTCGGCTCCGGAACGCAGGGCGGTGAGCGCGGCGATCGCCTTCAGCTTGATCTCGTTCTCCGTCACCAGGCGAGCTTAGGACGCAGGCGGCCGGGCGGCCGCCAACCAGGGTCCCTCCGCAGAGTGATGCCCGTGAACGCCCTCGTTTCGACGGAGCTGCCCGTCTGCCCGGCCTCCGGCCCGCCGGATGCGGCGGGCCCGCCGCGGGCGGTGGCCGACCCCAACGGTCCTCGGCGGAGCGGGCGCTGACGCCCCGTTCTGCCCGCCCCGCTGCCCGGAACGGGTCGGCGGGCGGTTCGGCTACCCATCAACTGTCACATGTGAAATATTACCCGCGCTTCCTTCAGCCTTCCCTCTCAGTGAAAGGCCGTCCGTTGCGCAGACTCGCCGTGGTGGGAGCCGCGATATCGTTCGCGCTCCTCGCCACCCCCGCGCTCGCCGCCACCGCGCCACCGCCCCGGCCCACGCCGTCCGCCGGGCCGGCGCAGCACGCCGAGCACGCCCCCGCTCCCCCGCCCGCGCCCCTGGAACTCCAGCGACAGGCCCTGCGCCGGCAGGCGCTGGAAGGCGTCGCCGCCGGCGGTCCCGCCGGGCTGCGCGCGGAAGCCGACGGAACCCTTCCCCGCCGGGCCCAGGTCGGCAAGCGGTACGTCGAACTCGCCCAGGAACGCAAGGACAAGGTGTTCGTCATCCTCGCCGAGTTCGGCGACCAGGTGGACACCACCACCGAGTTCGAGGGCAAGCCCCGCTTCGGAGGCACCCCAGGCCCCCGCCACAACGCCATCCCCAGGCCCGCCTCGACCGACAACCACACCCTGTGGCGCAAGGACTTCGACCGGGCCTTCCACGAGCGGCAGTTCTTCTCCACGGAGCCCGAGTCCGCGTCCCTGCGGGCCTACTACCGGCTCCAGTCCTCCGGCCGGTACGACATGGACGGCTACGTGTCCGACTGGGTCAGGCTCCCCTGGAACGAGGCCCGCTACGGCACCGACAACTGCTCCGAGCCCGGGCAGTGCCGGACCAACTGGGACATGATCCGCGACGCGACCGCCGCCTGGTACGACGCCGAGCGCGCCAAGGGCCGTACGCCCGGGCAGATCAAGGCGCAGCTCGCCGAGTACGACGTGTGGGACCGGTACGACGCCGACCACGACGGGAACTTCGACGAGCCGGACGGCTACCTCGACCACCTGATCGTGGTGCACGCCGGCAAGGACCAGACCTGGGGCGGAGGCGACCAGGGCAAGGACGCCGTCTGGGCGCACCGCTGGTTCGCGTACTGGAACCAGGCCGGCAGCGCGGGCCCCGACGGCAACAAGGCGGGCGGCACCCCCGTCGGTGACTCCGGCATCTGGGCCGGGGACTACCTGACTGCGGGCGAGAACAGCGGGGCCGGGCTCTTCGCCCACGAGTTCGGCCACGACCTCGGGCTCCCGGACCTGTACAGCTCGGACGGGGACAACAGCGTCAACTTCTGGTCCCTGATGTCCTCGGGCTCGTACCTGGCCAAGGGCCGCAACACCACGGGCGCGTTCCCGGGCGACCTCGACCCGTGGAGCAAGCTCCAGCTGGGCTGGCTGGAGTACACGGAGGCCGACGCGGGCCGCAGGACGCGCGCCGTGCTGGGCGTGTCGGGCTACAACACCGAGGACCCGCAGGCGCTTCTGGTGCACCTGCCGCCGTCGGAGAAGCGGACCGAGCTGACCGACCCGTACGAGGGCGGCAGCCAGTGGTGGAGCGGCACCGGGGACTTCATGGACAACACCCTCTCGCGAACGGTCGACCTCACCGGCTCGGCCGGGCGCGTCCGTCTGGACGCGCGGGTCTGGTACGACATCGAGCAGGACTTCGACTTCCTGACGGTGGAGGCCTCCACGGACGACGGCTCCTCCTGGACGGTCCTCCCCGGCACGGTGAACGGAGCCGCGATCCCGGCGAAGGGCGTGTCCGGGGCCTCGGACGGCTGGGCGGAGATCGCCGTGCCGCTGGACCGGTTCGCGGGGGGCAGCATCCGGCTGCGGCTGCGGGTGACGTCCGACAGCAACACCCACGGCAGGGGCGTCGCCTTCGACGACATCCGCATCACGGCGGACGACGGGGCCCGCGAGCTGCTGCGCGACGGGGCGGAGCAGGGCGCGAACGGTTGGAGCGCGGTCAAGTGGTCGCGTACCGAAGGCCGTACGGGCAGCGAGCGGCATCCGCGCGCCTACCTGGTGGAGAACCGCCGCTACACCGGCTACGGCAAGCAGTTGCGGACCGGGCCGTACAACTTCGGCTTCACGGGCGACCAGGTGGAGTTCTACCCGTACCAGCAGGGGGTGCTGATCTGGCTGTGGGACACCGCCTACAGCGACAACACCACGAAGGCCCATCCGGGGGGCGGGATGCTGCTGCCCGTCGACGCCCGCCCGGAACCGCTGCGGCACGGGGACGGCTCGCTGCTGAACGCCCGCGCGCAGACCTTCGACGCGCCGTTCTCGCTGCGGGCGGGCGACCGGATCGTCCTGCACAAGGCGGGCACACCCACGGTGATCCCGTCGCGGCCGGGCGTGTCCGTCTTCGACGACCGCCGGGGCTCGTACTGGAACGCCGATCTGCCGCAGGTCGGGGTGAAGGTGCCGGATACGGGGACGCGGATCGCGGTGGTCAAGGAGGCCTCGGGCGGCGCGCTCACGACGGTCCAGGTCAGCCCTTCTCCGTGAGCCGGAGTGCATGAACGTGTGAACGTGTGAACGGGCCGTCCGCCCCCCGGAGCGGGAGACGGACGGCCCGTTCGTGTCGGCGCGTCGGCGTGCGGCGTGTGCGGTCAGGTGCTCAGCAGTCGGTTGAAGAAGGACCGGTAGCGCTGGAGGGCCAGGCGGAGGTCCTCGGTGGCGACCTCGCCGCCGCTGCTCCACTGGTGCTCCAGGTCTTCCTTGTGAGAGGCGAACGTGCCGGCCAGGTGCTGCATGACGGCCGCCACGAGGCCGTCCGCGGCACGGACGGACTCCTTCGGGTCGTCGACGAAGCCCGCCTGGATGCGGCTCCACTGATCACGGAAGTCCGCGGCCTCGGATTCCGGCATCAGGGGCGTCGCGTCCGCCTCCGCCGTCCCGGCTCCGGTCGTTTCCCCGGCCCCGGTCCTGCCCGCTTCCGTCTCGTCCGCTCCGGCCGTTTCATCCGTCGCATCCGTCCTCGCGGCCGCCGCCGTCAGCCCGCCCGTGTCCGCCGCGTCCGGCCCGCCGTCCTCCTCCTGGAGGTCCGGCCGGTCCCTGCTCCCGGTCTCGTCGTCCGTGCCGGTGGCGTCGCCCGGGTAGAGGGGCCTCCCCTCCGCGGACTCCGTCGCCGTGTCGGGGTCGGCGTCCGTGTGCGGACGGGCCAGCTCTTCGGTGGTCAGTCCTTCACCGGGTCCGGTGGTCTCGTCGTGCTTCATTTCTCCTCCGTCCGGCTGCCCGCGCCCGAGGGCGCCGCCAGGAGCTCGTCGAACAGGGCGCGGTAGTGCACCATCGCCCCGCGCAGCTCTTCGGTGGTGGCTTGCCCGCCGCTGCGGTCCTGGACGTCGTGGGCGTCGCGGTAGTGCTTCAGGGTGCGGCCGTGCTCGACGGACAGGTCCTGGAGCTGCTGCTCGTACCCCTCCGTGGGATAGCCGCGCTCGCGCATGAGGCGGGTGACCAGGGAGTCCGCCTCGGAGACCGCGCTCTCGGGCCGGTCCACGAAGCGCTCCTGTACGCGGCTCCAGTCCTCGCTGTACTGCTGCCTCACCGCCGCCGGCAGTTCCCGGATCTCCAGGGCGTCGTGCCGCCGTTCGCGGCTGCGCAGTTCGCGGTCGGCCGAGAGCTGCCCGCCCGCTTCCTCGACGGTGCGCTCGTACTCGGGGCCGAACCGTTGCTTGAGGTGGCGCCGCCTCGACATCGCCCACAGGCCGACACCGATCAGAAGGAGCACGATGACGGACGGGACGATGATGGCGACAAGGGTTTCTGCTGACATTTCGGTCTCCAGGGGCCATCCGTGGGAGCTGGCCCGCGCCTGCCCCCGGCCCCTCCGCTCAAACGCCGCGCTCGCGGCGGAACTCGCAAACGGGGCCCGGAGGGGAGCTGGGCCGCAGTGGCTGCCCGGTCGTGCCTGAGGGTTCGAAGCCGGTCAGGTCCGTGCCCGGACGTCGGGCTACGGCCACGCGGTCGGCTGCCCACGTGTTGTGCGGCGCGGCCGCCATCAGCTCCTCGTTCTCGATCGCGGTGTCACAGCTCCCTCAGGGCCGGGAGCAGGTCCGTGCGGGCCCAGTCGAGGAAGGACTGCTGGTGCGCGCCGCCGATCTGGACGAGGGCCACCTCGTCGAACCCGGCGTCCACGTACGACCGGACCGCCGCGGTGAACGCTTCGACGTCCGCCCCGCAGGGGATGGCCTCCGCCAGGTTCTCGGGGCTCACGGCCTCCGCCGTCTGCCTGAAGCCGGCGGGCCCGCGGAGTTCGGCGTTGACCGGCCAGCCCGTCTGCGACCAGCGGAACTGCTCATGGGCGCGGGCCACGGCCGCATCGCGGTCGGGGTCGTGGCAGACGGGCACCTGGCCGACGCGCGGCTTTCCCGCGCCGCCGTGCCGGTCGAAGGCGTCCAGCAGCTCACGCTTCGGTTCGATGGCGATCACGAGGTCCGCGAGGCGTCCGGCGACGGCGCAGGAGCGCGGGCCGGACACGGCGATCCCGATCGGCGGGGGCGGGTCGGGGAGGTCCCACAGTCGGGCGTCGTCCACGTGGAAGTGGGGGCCGTCGTGGTCGACGGTCTCGCCGGCCAGCAGCCTGCGGATGACGGCCGCGGCCTCCTCCAGCCGTTCGATCCTGACCCGGGGCGCGGGCCAGCCCGCGCCGACCACGTGCTCGTTGAGGTTCTCGCCCGACCCCAGGCCGAGGCGGAACCGCCCCTGTGACAGCAGCTGTACCGTCGCCGCCTTCTGGGCGACCACGGCCGGGTGGTAGCGGTACGTCGGGCAGGTCACGTACGTCATCAGCGGGATGCGTTCGGTGGCCTGCGCGGCGGCACCGAGGACGCTCCACGCATAGGGGGCGTGGCCCTGCTCGTCGAGCCACGGGAAGTAGTGGTCGGAGATGACGGAGAAGTCGAAGCCCGCCTCCTCCGCGGCCACCACGTGCCCGACGAGGGCGCGCGGCCCGGCCTGTTCGGTCATCATCGTGTATCCGATACGCACCATGCGCGGCGTCTGACCCCCTCCGGCCGCACCCAAACCCGGATGGCCCGCCCCCGCCCGGCGAGGGGACACGTCCGTGCACCCGGGCTACCGTCGAGGTGTGGAAGGTGGGCAGGCCGAGGTGCACGGGGCCCTGGCGCGGGCGCTGCGCCGCAGCCATGGCATCGGCCCCGGTGAGGTCGCCGGTCTGATCGTCGAAGCGGGCCGCGAGCTGGGCCTGGGCGCGGTCGAGATCCGGCTCTCCGACGTCCAGCAGCGGCGCCTGGTGTCCCTGACCGGCGGGGCGGCCCTGGACATCGACGCCTCACTCGCCGGACTGGCCTACCGGACCCAGCAGGTGCAGCGCGAGTCGGGCGGCGACCGCGGCTCCTGGATCCCCATGGCCGACGGTATCGAGCGGCTCGGCGTGCTGTACGCCGCCCCGGACGGCGCCGCGGACCCGGCCGAGGCCACGGAGCGGGGAGAGGCCCTGGCCACTCTCGGCGCTCTCCTGGTGGTCTCCAAGAGCACGCACGACGACGGGCTGGTCACCGTCGTCCGGAGCCGGCCGATGAGCCACCAGGCCGAACTCCTGTGGGCCTTCCTGCCGCCGCGGACCATCGGCAGCGGGCGGGTCACCTCCAGCGCGGTCCTCGAACCGGCCTACGACGTCGGCGGGGACGCCTTCGACCACAGCTTCGACGGCGACGTCCTGCAGCTGGCGGTCCTGGACGCGATGGGGCACGACCTGGCGGCCGGCGGGGCGAGCTCCATCGCACTGGCGGCGTTCCGGGCCGCCCGGCGCGACGGCACCCGCGTCTCCGGCGGCTCCGGCGTCGCGGCCCTGGCGGGCGTCGCCCTGCGCATCGAGGAGGCGCTGCTCCGCTGGATCCCGGACCGGCTGCTGACCGGCGTCCTGGCCCGACTCGACACCGTGACGGGACAACTGACCTGGGTGAACTGCGGCCACCCGCCGCCCCTGCTGATCCGCGACGGCCACGTCGTGCCCCGGGCGCTGGAGCGGACGGCCCAGCTCCCGCTCGGCCTGGGTGCGTACGGGGAGGGGCGCGAGCCCCGCGGGCACACGGTACGGCTGCAGCCGGGCGACCGCGTGCTCGTCCACAGCGACGGCGTCACCGAGGCCCGCTCCCCCGACGGCGAGACGTTCGGGGAACAGCGGCTCACGGACTTCGTCGTACGGTCCATGGCGGCGGGCCAGGACGCTCCGGAAGCGCTGCGCCGGCTCGTGCTGAGCCTGATCGACCACCGGGCGCACGAGCTGCGCGACGACGCGACCATCCTCCTCACGGAGTGGCACCCGCCCCACTGACCGCTCGCCCTCCGCCGGGCCGCGGAAGCCCGGCCGCGCACGGCCGCCGACTGCGGTGTTTTCGAGGGCCGGACGGGGGCAGGCGCCCGGGCGGACACCGCGCGAAGAGGGGACCCGCCATGAAGGAACGCTCCGACCTCCACGAGGGCCGGCTGCTCGCCATCTACCTCAACGACCACCTCACCGGGGCCAACGCCGGCGTCTCGCTGATCCGCCGGACGGCCCGGCACCACCGGGACGGCGAACTCGGGCCGCAGCTGGAGCGGCTGGCCCGTCAGATCGCCGAGGACCGGGACAGCCTGCGCGAGGTCATGACCGCCCTGGACATCCCCGCGATGCACCTGCGCGCGGTGCTCGGCCGGATCGGCGAGCTGGCGGGCCGCCTCAAGCTCAACGGCCGCCTCGTGTCCCGCTCGCCGCTCAGCGACGTCCTGGAGCTGGAGGCGATGCGGCTCGGGGTGGAGGGGAAGACCGCCGCCTGGCGCTCCCTCCAATCGCTCGCCTCCACCGACGCGCGGCTCGACCGCGGCAGCATCGACCGGCTGCTGGAGCGCGCCCAGCGGCAGTCGGGCCTGTTGGAGAGCCTGCGGACGGCCGCGTCCGACCGGCTCTTCGCCCCGTCCGTACGCCGTGGGCGGACCAGCGTCCCGGCGGGTTCCGCACCGGGCGCGAAGGCGGCGTGAGGGTCATGAAGGTCGTGGTGACGGGCGCCACGGGCAACGCGGGCACCAGTGTCGTACGGGCGCTGGCCGCCGACCCGGGGGTGACCGAGGTGATCGGCCTCGCCCGCAGGATCCCCCGCTACGAGGTGCCGGGCGTCCGGTGGGTCGCCGGGAACGTGGTTCCCGGCGGGACGGATCTCGCCGGGCTGTTCGCGCGGGACGGGGCGGACGGCGTCGCGGTCGTGCACCTGGCGTGGAAGTTCCAGCCGACGCACGACCCGGTGGAGACCTGGCGCACGAACGTCCTGGGCAGCGTCCGTGTCTTCGAGGCCTGCGCGCGGGCCCGGGTCGACGTCCTCGTCCACGCCTCGTCCGTGGGCGCGTACTCCCCCGGCCCGGCGGACGGCAGCCGTGTGGACGAGACCTGGCCGACGCACGGCTGGCCGGGTGCCGCGTACACGCGGGAGAAGGCGTACCTGGAGCGGTACCTCGACGGGTTCGAGGCCGCCCACCAGGGGATGCGGGTGGTGCGGATGCGGCCCGCGTTCCTGTTCAAGGAGACGTCGGCGTCGGAGCAGCGGCGCATCTTCGCCGGGCCTCTGCTGCCGTGGAAGCTGATCCGGCCGGGCTTGGTGCCGGTGGTGCCGGCCGTCGGGGGCCTGCGGTTCCAGGCCCTGCACACCGACGACGCCGCGGAGGCCTACCGGGCGGCGGTGCTGCGTCCCGTGCGCGGGCCGTTCAACCTGGCCGCGGAGCCGGTCCTGGACACCGCGTCGGTGGCCCGGCTGCTGCACGCCCGGACGCTGCCGCTGCCCGCGGGCGCGGCCCGCGCAGCCCTGGCCGCGGCCTGGCGGATGCACCTGGTGCCGGCCGCGCCGGGACTCCTGGACGCGGTGCTGAGGCTTCCGCTGCTGTACGCCGACCGGGCCCGGCAGGAGCTCGACTGGGCGCCCGCCCGGACGGCGACGGAGGCGATGAGCGCCTTCCTGGAGGGCCTGCAGAGCGGTGCCGGCCTCGACACCCCGCCGCTGGCCGGGGCGGGCGCAGGCGGGTTCGGCGACCGCTGGAGGTGAGGGGTCGCAACCGGTGGGCCGCACTGGAGAGCGGCGCCGGCCTGCTGCGGCGCTCTCCGCGGACAGCCGCCGGGTCGTACCGGTCGCACTCCGCCTCCGGGCCGAGCCGGGCGCCACGCCGACCGTGTTCGCCGGGGCACGGGGTGACGTGTCGGGCCGGGGCGCGGCCTGGCGGGGCATCCCGCGCGGACGTGCGGAGGCGGGCGCCCGGTCCGGGTACGGCGGCCAGGGCGGGACCTCCTGGCTGGCCCGGCGTCGGCCCGTTCGCCCGTACGGCCCCCGGCCGGGCGGCGGACCCATGGCGGACTGCCGTCCCGCGGCGCCGCAGGGGCTGCGCCGGTTCCGGGAGTGCCTGCGGGGGCCGGGCCGACGGCCGTACGCGGTGCCGCCACGCGGACGGGCGGGCATCATGAGTCTCATGAGAGTCCCCGTGCACGGGCGGGGTGACAGCACCCTCCCCTTGCTGCTCCACGGATACGCCTGGTTGCCCAACCGGCTCCGCGAGACGGCGGGAGCCCCGGTGCGGACCCACCTGCTGGGCCACCCGGCCATCGCCCTGCACGGCCCCCAGGCGGTGCCGTTCTTCTACGACGAGCAGAACGTCCGCCGGTCCGGGGCGGTGCCCGAGCCCGTTCTCGACACCCTGTTCGGCAGGGGCTCCGTGCACACCCTCGACGGTGCGGCCCACCGGGTCCGCAAGGCCCTGTTCCTGTCCCTGCTCAAGGATCCGGACGGCGTCGCCGCGCTCACCGAGGCCGCGGTCCGGCACTGGCGGGGGGCCGTCGAGAGCGACCGGGGCGGGGCCGTCGTGCTCTTCGACACGGCCGCCGAGGCTCTCGCCCGGGCCGTGTGCGAGTGGGTGGGTCTGGCGGCGACCGCCGAACAGGCCCGGCTCATGGCGCACGACTGCGTGGCCATGGTCGACGGGTTCGCCGGCCCCGGGCTGCGACACGTGCGCGCCCGGCACTCCCGTACCCGGCAGGAGGCGGCCCTCGCCGCCCTGGTCACGGCGGTGCGGGAGGGCCGGCAGCAGGTCCGGGCCGGCTCGGCGCTCGAGGCCGTCGCCGGTCACCGCGATGTCGACGGGCTCCCGCCGGACGAGCGGACCTGTGCGGTCGAGCTCCTCAACATCATCCGGCCGACGGTCGCGATCACCTGGTTCATCACGTTCGCCGCGCACGCCCTGCACCGCCACCCGGACCTCGCCGAGGAGCTCCGCACGGCGTCCGGCCGGCACCTCGGGGACCTGAGCACGGCCTTCGCCCACGAGGTGCGGCGCTTCTACCCCTTCGTCCCGTTCGTCGGCGGGGTCGCCGCCCGGGACCTCACCTGGCAGGGCATCCGCATCCAGCAGGGCACCATGATCCTGCTCGACGTCTACGGCCACCACCACGACCCGGCGCTGTGGGACAACCCGTACCACTTCACCCCCGCCCGCTTCACCGCACATCCCGACGCCGTGGACCGCCTGGTCGCCCAGGGCGGCGGTGATCCCGCCCAGGGGCACCGCTGCCCGGGCGAGGACATCACCGTCAGCGTCCTGGCGGCGTTCAGCGGCGAGCTGGCCCACCTGGACCACGAGGTCCCCGACCAGGACCTGACCATCCCGCTGTCCCGGATCCCCACC
>NZ_JACBGN010000151.1 GCF_013401435.1 Streptomyces sp. BR123 | reverse complement strand
GCCCCTTCCCGAAACTGTGGGCTCCGCCCCCAGACCCCCGCGCGGCGTTCGAGTGCACGGGCGCGAAGCGCGGGCGGCGGGGGCCGGCCCGGTCAGGCGTGGGGGGCCGTGGCGCGGAGGGCGGCCAGCTGGGCCGTGAACCACTGGGCCGGCGGGAGGGCGGTCGCGGCCGCGGCCAGCCGCCTCGTCCGCTCCAGCCGCTCCCCGCCCGGCATGGACAGCGCCGCATGCAGTGCCTCGGCGGTCTCCGTCACGTCGTACGGGTTCACCGTCAGCGCATCGTCCCGCAGCTCCCCGTACGCCCCCGCCCCGCTGGACAGCACGAGCGCGCACCCCTGCTCCGACACCACCGGGATCTCCTTGGCGACGAGGTTCATCCCGTCCCGCACCGGGTTGACGAGCGCCACGTCCGCCAGCCGGTACACCGCCAGGGACCGGGCGAAGTCGTCCTGCACGGACAACAGCACCGGCTGCCACTGTGCCGTGCCGAACTCCGCGTTGATCTCCGCGGCCAGCTCCCGCACGGCCGCCGTGTACGACCGGTAGACCTCCAGGTCCTGCCGGGACGGGTACGCGGAGGCCAGGTGGACGATCCGCCCGCGCCACTCCGGGCGGGCGGTGAGCAGCTCCCGGTAGGCGAGCAGCCCGCGCACGATGTTCTTCGACAGCTCGGTCCGGTCCACCCGGGCGATGGTCCTGCGGTCCCCGATCTCGGCGCGCAGCCCGGCCAGCCGGTCGTCGACCTCCGGCCGGTGGGCCAGCCGGCGCAGCTCGTCGCCGTCCACGCCGAGCGGGTACACGGCGACGTCGGTGCGCCGGTGCCGCACGGGCCCGAGCATGGCCTTGCGGACGTACCGTTCGCCGTCCGCTTCCGCGGGGACGAGCGGCTCTGCGGTGCCCCGCTCGTCGTCGAGGCGGGCGCAGTCGAGGAAGGCGTGCGCCCAGGCCCAGGTGTGGAAGCCGAGCAGGTCCGCCCCGAGCATGCCCCACAGCAGCTCCCGCCGGACGCCGTCGGGCAGCATGGCGAGGAACTCCCACGACGCCCAGGGCGTGTGCGTGAAATGGGCGATCCGCAGGTCTGGCCGCAGCTCGCGCAGCAGCCCGGGCACGAGCGCCAGGTGGTAGTCCTGGACGAGCACGCAGGCGTCATGGGCCGCCTCCTCGGCCAGCGCCTGTGCGAAGGCCCGGTTGTAGGCGGTGTACGACTCCCACTGGCGGCGGAAGGCCGCGTCGAAGACGGGGGTGCGCGGGATGTCGTACAGGTGGTGGTGGGCGAACCAGAGCACCGAGTTCGCGATGCCGTTGTAGGCGGCGTCGTACACGGCCGGGTCGATGTCCAGCATGCGTACGCCGGGTTCGGCGATGCCGCGGCGGACGGCCTCCCGGTCGGCGTCCGACAGGGCGGCGCAGATCCACAGCGCGTCGGGCTGTTCGGCGAGCGCGGCCGACAGGCCGGAGACGAGGCCGCCCCCGCCGCGCCGGGCGCCGAGGGTGCCGTCGGCGTCGAGGGCGTACGAGAGCGGACCACGGTTGGCTGCGACGAGAACGTGGGAAGCCATGCGGCGAACCTAGCCCGGCCGGCCCCGCCTCAAACGTCCGTTCTCATCCCCGGCGTGCCCCTGACGCGCTCCTGACACCGTCGTGGCGCCGACGCCACGCGGTGCCGTCATGCGGCGCGCCGGACCGCGTACTCCTCGATCTCCACCATCGGCGGCCGCTCCTCGGTGTCCACGGCGTGCGTGCGCGGCTCGAACCCGTCCGGCCCGCGCTCGAACTGCGTCAGCACCGGCCGCACCTGCGGGTACCCCCAGCGGTGGCCGGGGGAGTGCCCGCGGGAGAGCCGCAGCTGCGCCGTCCGGTAGATCGCCGCGGCCATCCGGCCGAGCGCCTGCCCGTCCTGGTGGCGGTGGAGCCGTACGCCGACGTCCACCTGCGCGAGGGCGTCCAGCCCGACCGTGTGCAGGGCGTCGACCAGCAGGCCCAGCTCGACGCCGTAGCCGACGGGGAAGGGCAGCCGCTCCAGCAGCGGGCGGCGGACGGCGTACTCGCCGCCGAGCGGCTGGACGAAGCCGGCGAGCTGCGGCCAGTGCAGGTTGAGCAGGGGCCGGGCGACGAGCTCGGTGACCCGGCCGCCCTGTCCGGGGGCGTCGCCGAGCGGGCGGTCGTACATGGCCTTGACGAACTGCACGTCCGGCTCGGTCAGCAGCGGGCCGACGATCCCGGTGACGAAGGCGGCCGAGAAGTCCCGCAGGTCGGCGTCGACGAAGCAGACGATGTCGCCGGTGGTGGCGAGGAGCGAGCGCCACAGCACCTCGCCCTTGCCGGGCACGGCCGGGATGCGGGGCAGGATCTCGTCGCGGTGGACGACGCGGGCGCCGGCCTTGGCGGCGACCTCGGCGGTCCGGTCGGTGGAGCCGGAGTCGACGACCACCAGTTCGTCGACGAGCGGGAAGGGCGGCCGTTCGATGAGTTCGCGCCGGATGACCTCGACGATCGCGCCGACCGTCGCCTCCTCGTCGAGCGCGGGCAGGACGACGCTGACCGTGGTCCCCGACGCCCGTTTCGCGGCGAGGAGCTGGTCGAGCGGTCGGTCGGCAACGGACCAGGAGCGGTCCGCGAGCCAGCGCTCCACCTCTTCCAGCACGTTCGGCACTCCCTGTTTTCTCCGCCACTCGCCCGGCCGTTCCGGCCGAAAAACGATCCATCTCGCACATCGGACAGCCGTCTCAACTGCCCGATCCTTCGGTTACAGTCTTGAACAACGCGAGGGACCGCCGCATGCCGGGGGTCCCGCGGACAAACGCGTCGGCGCGCCACGAGTGCGCGGACCGGCGCCATACCGCTCATCCAGAGGGGCAGAGGGACACGGCCCGTTGAAGCCCCGGCAACCCTCCAGTCGGTTTCCCGCGACTGCGTGCAGCAGCAGCGAGGTCCCCGGCTAGGGAAGGTGCCAATTCCGTCTCATGGCGAAATGCGCCATGGGGAAGATGAGGAGAAAGGGCCTCGCCATCATGGCTGCACAGACCGTTGCCACCCCTGCCGCCGTACCCTCCGCCGGTGCGCCCGCCGTGGATCTCGGACCCGCCTCGGCCCTGTCGTGTCGTGAGTGCGGCACCCGTTTCGAGCTCGGCCCGATCTTCGCCTGCGTCGAGTGCTTCGGCCCGCTGGAGGTCGCGTACGAACTCCCGGTCGGGGACGCCGAAGCCCTGCGCGCCGCGATCGAGGCCGGCCCGAACAACATCTGGCGGTACGCGCCGCTGCTGCCCGTCCCCGCGGACGTGGCCGGCAAGCCCAGCCTGAACCCGGGATTCACCCGGCTCGTCGACGCCGAGAACCTGGCCAAGGAGCTCGGCGTCACCGGCAAGCTGTACGTCAAGGACGACTCCGGCAACCCGACGCACTCCTTCAAGGACCGCGTCGTCGCCATCGCCGTCGAGGCCGCCCGCGCCTTCGGCTTCACCACGCTCTCCTGCTCCTCCACCGGCAACCTGGCCGGCGCCGTCGGCGCCGCGGCAGCCCGGGCCGGCTTCCGCTCCTGCGTGTTCATCCCGCACGACCTGGAGCAGGGCAAGGTCGTCATGGCCGGCGTGTACGGCGGCGAGCTGGTCGGCATCGAGGGCAATTACGACGACGTGAACCGCTTCTGCTCGGAGCTCATCGGCGACCCGCTGGGCGAGGGCTGGGGGTTCGTCAACGTGAACCTGCGCCCGTACTACGGCGAGGGATCGAAGACGCTCGCGTACGAGATCTGCGAGCAGCTCGGCTGGCGGCTGCCCGACCAGATTGTCGTCCCGATCGCCTCCGGCTCCCAGCTGACGAAGATCGACAAGGGCCTCCAGGAGCTGATCAAGCTCGGCCTGGTCGAGGACAGGCCGTACAAGATCTTCGGCGCGCAGGCCGAGGGCTGCTCCCCGGTGTCGACCGCCTTCAAGGCCGGTCACGACGTGGTCCGCCCGCAGAAGCCGAACACGATCGCGAAGTCCCTCGCCATCGGCAACCCGGCCGACGGCCCCTACGTGCTGGACATCGCGCGCCGCACCGGCGGCTGCGTCGAGGACGTGACGGACGAGCAGATCGTCGAGGCCATCAAGATCCTGGCCCGGACCGAGGGCGTCTTCGCGGAGACCGCGGGCGGTGTGACCGTCGGCGTGACGAAGAAGCTCATCGAGAACGGGCAGCTCGACCCCGCGCTGACCACCGTCGTCCTCAACACCGGTGACGGCCTGAAGACCCTGGAGGCGGTGGCCGCCGACAGCGGGCAGACCGCCACCATCCGCCCGAGCCTGGACGCGTTCCGCGCCGCCGGCCTGGCCTGACCATCCCCCGCACTACCGGAAAGGCAGTAGCGCCATGAGCGTCAACGTCCGCATCCCCACCATCCTGCGCACCTACACCGGCGGTCAGGCCGAGGTCCCGGCCGAGGGCGCGACCCTCGCCGAGGTCATCGCGTCGCTGGAGCAGAACCACCCCGGCATCGCCGCGCGCGTCCTCGACGACCAGGGCAAGCTGCGCCGTTTCGTGAACGTCTACGTCAACGACGACGACGTGCGCTTCGAGGGCGGCCTGCAGGCGGCGACCCCGGACGGTGCGGGCGTCTCGATCATCCCGGCCGTCGCCGGCGGCTGCTGATTCGTGTACCGCGATTACCCCCTCCGGCATTAAGCGGAGGGGGTAATTCTGCTTGGTTGGGCGCGGTAGAGTTGGGGAAGCCCCCTCCGTTGTTTTTGCCCGCCGCATATGAGCGTGCTCACCGAGGGGTGACATTGAGTCAATGTGCGTGTGCGATATGAGGCTTTGGCGCGATATGCCGGGTCCGAGTTGCCCGGGAATGTAGCCAATTTTCGGCCTATTTCATGTTTTCGGCGTGACCGGAATTCTCGTCGGATTGACCTGTTGCAGACAGCACCGGTGCAGATACATTCAGCCGCGGTCGAGGCGTTCCGGCGCAAGTTCTGACCCGGGACCGCGAAGTGCGGTCCTGCGCAAGGGCCAGTAATAGGGGAGTTAGGCATGGCTCAGGGCACCGTCAAGTGGTTCAACGCGGAGAAGGGCTACGGCTTCATCGCGGTCGACGGTGGTGCGGATGTGTTCGTCCACTACAGCGCCATCCAGATGGACGGGTACCGCACCCTTGAAGAGGGTCAGCGGGTCGAGTTCGAGATCTCGCAGGGCCAGAAGGGCCCGCAGGCGGACATGGTCAAGCTCGCCGTCTGAGACCGGCGCGACCGGCACGACCGGCCACCGACGCGTACGCGAGGGTCCGCATCCCGAGGAGGGGGTGCGGACCCTTCGTGCGTCCCGCCCCGGGAGCATCCGGCACTGTGGCCGGGATGCCCCAAGCCGCTTGCACTCGCGGGGGTCGAGTGCTAATCATTGGCGTTAGCACTCTCCAGCGGAGAGTGCTACTACACGGGACCGGGTCGGCGAGGCCCGCAGCGTCCGGCGGGAAGGAACCGCCGGGCACCGCAGGCCGTCCGTCGCGGGCGCAGGCGCGGTCCGGAGCAATCCACCCTCCCCGCGCGCCTTGCGGCGCAGGGGGAACCCCAGTCCTGGAGGACCACTTCAGATGGCCAAGATCATTGCGTTCGACGAGGAGGCCCGGCGCGGTCTCGAGCGCGGCATGAACCAGCTCGCCGACGCCGTCAAGGTCACCCTTGGCCCCAAGGGTCGCAACGTCGTCCTTGAGAAGAAGTGGGGCGCCCCCACGATCACCAACGATGGTGTCTCCATCGCCAAGGAGATCGAGCTCGAGGACCCGTACGAGAAGATCGGCGCCGAGCTGGTCAAGGAAGTCGCCAAGAAGACGGACGACGTCGCGGGCGACGGTACGACCACCGCCACGGTCCTGGCCCAGGCGCTCGTCCGCGAGGGCCTGCGCAACGTGGCCGCCGGCGCCAACCCGATGGCCCTCAAGCGTGGTATCGAGAAGGCCGTCGAGGCCGTCTCCGGCGCCCTGCTGGAGCAGGCGAAGGATGTCGAGACCAAGGAGCAGATCGCTTCCACGGCCTCCATCTCCGCCGCCGACACCCAGATCGGCGAGCTGATCGCCGAGGCCATGGACAAGGTCGGCAAGGAAGGCGTCATCACCGTCGAGGAGTCCCAGACCTTCGGTCTGGAGCTGGAGCTCACCGAGGGCATGCGCTTCGACAAGGGCTACATCTCGGCGTACTTCGCCACCGACATGGAGCGTATGGAGGCGTCCCTCGACGACCCGTACATCCTCATCGTCAACTCCAAGGTCAGCAACGTGAAGGACCTCCTTCCGCTGCTGGAGAAGGTCATGCAGTCCGGCAAGCCGCTGCTGATCATCGCCGAGGACGTCGAGGGTGAGGCCCTGTCGACCCTGGTCGTCAACAAGATCCGCGGCACCTTCAAGTCCGTCGCCGTCAAGGCCCCGGGCTTCGGCGACCGCCGCAAGGCCATGCTCGGCGACATCGCCATCCTCACGGGCGGCACGGTCATCTCCGAGGAGGTCGGCCTCAAGCTGGAGAACGCCGGCCTGGACCTGCTGGGCCGCGCCCGCAAGGTCGTCATCACCAAGGACGAGACCACCATCGTCGACGGTGCCGGTGACAGCGACCAGGTTGCCGGTCGCGTCAACCAGATCCGCGCCGAGATCGAGAACTCCGACTCGGACTACGACCGCGAGAAGCTGCAGGAGCGCCTCGCGAAGCTGGCCGGCGGCGTGGCCGTCATCAAGGCCGGTGCCGCGACCGAGGTCGAGCTCAAGGAGCGCAAGCACCGCATCGAGGACGCCGTCCGCAACGCGAAGGCCGCCGTCGAGGAGGGCATCGTCGCCGGTGGTGGCGTGGCCCTGCTGCAGGCCTCCTCGGTCTTCGAGAAGCTGGAGCTGGAGGGCGACGAGGCCACCGGTGCCGCCGCCGTCAAGCTGGCCCTCGAGGCCCCGCTGAAGCAGATCTCCGTCAACGCCGGCCTTGAGGGCGGCGTCGTGGTGGAGAAGGTGCGCAACCTGACCCCGGGCCACGGCCTGAACGCCGCGACCGGCGAGTACGTCGACATGATCGCCGAGGGCATCATCGACCCGGCGAAGGTCACCCGTTCCGCCCTGCAGAACGCCGCGTCGATCGCCGCGCTGTTCCTGACCACCGAGGCCGTCATCGCCGACAAGCCGGAGAAGGCCGCCGCCGCTCCGGGCGGCATGCCGGGCGGTGACATGGACTTCTGATCGGCCCCGCGCTGATCGGCTGTTTTCGACCGAGGGCGGCACCCCTTCCCCCAGGGAAGGAGTGCCGCCCTCGGGCGTTGTGTTTCAGGACCCGGAGCCGAACGCGGCGGTGTCGAGCGCGAAGCCGAAGGGCCGGGGGATGTCCAAGGGCTTGCCGAAGGACACCGTCTGCCGGGAGCGGTAGCCGTGCGGCGACGGCTCGGAGAAGCAGGTGATCTCCGCGTCTTGCATGTCCACGACCAGGTAGACCGGGACCAGGCGGCCGTACACCTCCAATTTCTCCACCCAGTCCGCGTCCCGGGTCGACACGGAGGTGAACTCCGCGACCAGGGAGAGGGCGGAGCCCTCCGCGTGGCGGCCGTCCTCTTCGAAAGCGGCCAAGTCGGCCACGAAGAGATCGGGGCCGTACGCACGTCCGGCGGTCGGGAACCGGAAAAGGAAGGGCGCGATGTCCGCCACGTGCCCTTCGGGGGCGTGCGCCCCGAGCTGCTCGCGCAGCGCCCGCATGGGGACGTAGTAACGGAGCCTGGACCACGGCGACACGACGATCTTCCCCCGGATGAGCTCGGCCTTGAAGCCGTCTGGCGTGTGCATTTCCTCGACGGTTCGCAGAAGGTCCTCGAACGTCGGTGGCGAGGGGGCCTCTATCGTGTTGTCACGCTCGATCATGATCGTCACCGTCGTCCTCCCGGGATCGGGTCGTGCCCTGGGCGTGCACGTTCCAGGCTAGGGGCGGAGCCGCCCCTGTGCCCGGATGCGGGCGCAGCGCCATCCCTGCGGGGGCGGCGCTGCGAAGAATGCGGTGCAGGGGCTCAGGCGGGGAGGGCCTTCAAGAAGTGGACATCCTCGTGGTTGCCGGGGAAGCCGGGGACGCGGGTGGTCTCCTCGTAGCCGTGGCGGGCGTAGAAGGCCGGCGCCTGGAAGGTGAACGAGGACACCATGATCGTGCGGCAGCCGCGGGCCGCGGCCTCCGCCTCCGCCGCGGCCAGGAGCTTGCCGCCCCAGCCGTCGCGGCGGCTGTCCTCCCGTACCCACAGCATCGCGATGCCCGCGCGGTCGCCCCAGGTCCAGCCGCTGAGCCCGGCGACGAGCTCGCCGTCCGCGTCGTTCACGCGCACCGTGAACTCGGCGGGGGCGATCCCTCCGGCCGCCCCCTTGTTGAAGGCGTCCAGCTCCTTGCCGAGCCGTTCGTCGAGGCCGGAGTCGGGGCCGGCGGTGGTGAGGGTGTGCGTGCTGTGCGCGGTGTCGGTCATGGCACCCAGTCTTCAAGATCGCCCCGGCCGGGTCACCGTAATTTGTTTCACTGGGGGCATGAGCGACCTCTTCGTGAAGATCTGCGGTCTGAAGACCGCGCACGACGTCGACGCGGCCGTGGCCGCCGGCGCCGATGCCGTCGGCTTCGTCTTCGCCCCGGGCAGCCCCCGTACGATCGGCGCCGCCGAGGCGCGGGAGCTCGCCGCCCGGGTCCCGGCCGGGGTCCTCACGGTCGGCGTGTTCCGCGGCCAGCCGGTGGAGGAGGTCCGGCGGCTCACGGAGGAGAGCGGGGTCCGCGGCGTGCAGCTGCACGGCGACGAGGGCCCGGAGTACTACGGGGCCCTGCGCGCCGAGGGCCGCACCCTGCTGCGGGCCACCGCGCGGCGGGTGGAGCGGTGCGGGGAGTACGGCGAGGACCTGCTCCTGATCGACGCCCCCGACCCCGGCTCCGGCAAGCCGTGGAACTGGGCCGCCGCGGAGTTCACCGCCCCCCGCGGCCACTGGCTGCTGGCCGGCGGCCTGAACCCGGACAACGTCCGCAAGGCCGTGGAGACCACGGGCGCGTGGGGCGTGGACGTGTCCAGCGGCGTCGAACGGGAGCGCGGCGTGAAGTCCCCGGACTTCATCCGCGCCTTCGTGGCCGCGGCCCGGGGCCGCTGACCCCACGGCGGGCGTCCACGGACCGTGACGGCCGCCGGGAGGGTTGCTGCGCGCGCTATCCGATCGTGGGACGCTGAGGGAAAGCGGCCACATGCCGTGAATTCGCCGATCTACGCTCGCTGGCATATGCCACAGGAGAGGGGGCCCGCGATGACCGAAGCCATGGTCGAACCCGGCCGTGACGCCGATGGCCGCACGTGGGAGTACCTGCTGCAGAGCTGGCGTGACCTGGACGTGCCGGAGGGCTGGCGCGCCGAGATCGACGGAGGACTGATCACGTTGGTGCCACCCCCTCACCGCCACCACACCGGGATCGCGGCCAGGGTGCAGCGGGCTCTGTACAGCGTCCTTCCTCCGGAGTGGGAGGTCTACCAGACGCTGGGCGTGCACATCGCTCCCCTCGACAAGCTCTATGTCCCCGACCTGGTCGTTGCTCCGCGCGAGCTGGTCGAGGACGTCGCGGCCGAGACGTCCGATCCGATCGACGCCGCCGAGGCGCTGCTCATCGTGGAGATCACCTCGAAGAGCAATGCCAACGACGACCGGAAGAAGAAACTCTGGGCTTACGGCCACGCTCCGGTGCCCGTGTACCTCCTGATCGACAGCTTCGACAAGCACGGCCCGACCAGCACTCTGTTCACGGGTCCGCAGAACGGTGCGTACAAGCACGCCGACCGCGTGGCGTTCGGCGAGAAGCTGGAGCTTCCCCAGCCGTTCTCGCTGACGCTGGACACCGCCGGCTTCCCCACCCCGTAGCGGTGATCCCGGCCCCGGCCCGCTGTCCGGGGCGGCGGCTAGGCTGCGGGGCAGGGGGGATCATGAACGACAGGCCGCCGCCGCTCGTGAAGCGGCTCCGGGACCATGCCGTGCTGGCCGCTGCCTGCGCGGCGACCGCCGTCACCGTGCTGTACGCCGCGCTTCTCGAGAAGCTGGCGCGCGTCGACATGGCCGGGTCCGTGTGCGGCCCGGAGGACTGCCCGCGCGGCATGGGCCTGCTGGTGCTGTTCATGCTCGTCGCCGGGGTCGCCGCGGGTCTTCTCTGGGTGGCCGCCCGGCGCGGCCGCCCCTGGCGTTCCGGGGTCGGCTGGGCGGTGGCGGTCGTGGTCGCGCTCACCGCGCTGTGGCCCGCCTGGAACGGCTTCTCGTGGATGCGCGGCCCGCACATGGACCTCTTCGGCTACCAGGTCCCCGAGGGGGCCGGCGCCGGCAAGCCGCTCGGCTCCTGGACCGGTCAGCGTTACTCCGGGCTGGTGGTCCGGGTCCGCGAGGACGCCGCGATCGTCTACAACGGGGAGGGCCGCCGCAACGGGGGCCACCGCGCGCCCGAGGGCACCAAGGTGTGCGGGATGAGCCCGGACGCCCCGTCCGGCACCGGCATCCTCGCGTTCGCCACGGTCACGGCCGCGGGCGTCGGGCCCTGCGGGACCCGGCTCGCGGCGCTGGACCTCTCGGAGGGCAAGCAGCTCTGGGCGAAGGACGTGCCGGATCCGGCGGGGACGGTCGCGGCGGGCGGCCCGCTCGCGGTGTCGGCCACGGCGGGGGCGGTCCTCGCCCATGACCTGCGCGACGGCACGGAGCGCTGGCGGGCCCCGCTGCCCCGCCCTGGTGCCACCGTCCAGGAGGTCGCCGCCGGCCCCGACCGGGTCCTGGTCACGCTGACGTCGGCCGAGGGCGGCGGCGAACTGCTCGCGCTGAACGCCGGTACCGGCGCCGTCGCCTGGCAGGTCCCGCTCCCGGCCGGGCCCGAACGCCCGCGCATCGTGTCGGCCGTCCCGGCCGCGGTCGTCGCGGACAACCGGCTGCTGCTGTTCGACGGTACGGGCCGCCCGCGCGCGGCCGAGGGCGCGCAGCCGCCGTACGTCCCGTCCGGGGACGGGCAGCGGCGGGTGTTCGGCGATGTGCTGGTCGTGGCGGTCCCTGAGCGGGAGAAGAGGGAAGTACTGGAGGCGTACTCCCTGGTGGACGGTCGCCGGCTGTGGCGGCGCGCCTTCGACCACGACTGGGCGGTCCGGGCGCTCGGCGACGCCGGCTGGACCGACCGGATCGCGGTGGTGACGCAGGGCGCGTTCACCCACCTCTGGCACCTGGACCCGCGTACGGGGACGCCGTCGGGGGAATCGACGGTCCTGCGCAACCTCCCGATGGGCGATTCGATCGCCCTCCACGGCAGGACCTTCGTCAACCTGGACCCGGGCGGGCGCCTCCCGCCGATCTTCGACGTGGCCGCGGCCTTCGGCTGGTGAACCCGGCGCCCCCGAGCAGCGCTCAGTCGGTGATGCTCTTCAGGAGCTCCGTGTCCAGCGTGATACCCACCGGATCGGGGAGCACCACAGCCTTGCCGTACGCGAAGGCCGGGTCGAAGAGGTACGTGCCGTTCTCGGGCTGACTGTAGACAGTCAGTGTGTGCCGCTCCCGGTCGATGAGGAGGAACACCGGGATCCCGGCTGCGGCGTAGCCGTCCCGCTTCTCGTGCCGGTCGCGGCGGTCGGTGTCCGCGTCGTGCGAGGTGACCTCGACCACCATCAGGACTCCTGCCGCGTCGGGCCATTCGCCTTGGCCGGCGAAGTGCGCGACGGGTGCGAGGACCCCGTCCGGGCGGGCGCGTCCGGTGCGGTACTGCTCGACCGTCAGGCCCTGCTCCGGGTGCAGGTCGAGTTCTGGCCTGCTCTGCATGCACTGGCGGAGGAGCCACATCACGATGGCTCCGTGGTCACCGTCGGGCACTGGCTTGACCTCTAGCTTTCCCGCAATGAATTCGAGTGTCACGGTTTCGGGGGCGCCGCGTTCAAGTGCTTCGAAGTCATCGAGGGTCATCTGGGGACGCCTGGTGGAGCGAGCGGACATGGGGTTGCCTCCTCGACTCCATGGTGCCCCGCGCGCCCGGCCACGGACCATGTGAAGCGTCATGTGTGACTCCGTTCAGCTACGGACTTGGCATACGTTAGGGGCATATGCCTTTCCGTAACCGGGCGAGTGCTGATGGTTAGCCCGACTGGGTGACTTGGCTCAGAGGGAGCTGACGAAGACGGCCCAGGCGGCCGCGTCGAAGACGACGTGCGGGCCGCCGGGCCGCTTCGAGTCCCGGACGGGGACCACGCCGGAGTGGCCGTCGGCCACCTCGACGCAGTCGCCTCCGCAGCCGCCGCTGTGGGTGGACTTCCGCCAGGTGGCGATCTCCAGGCAGTCGCCGCCGGTGCCGTCGCTGTGGCTCGACTTGTGCCAGGTTGCGGTCGACAGGTCGTACTCAGGGGTGCTCGGCATGTGCGCATCCCTTCGCTGCGGGCCCGAACAGGCCCGTTGTTCAAGCGGTGGACGTGCGAATGCGGGGCTCAGAGGCTGGCGATGAAGGCGGTCCAGGCGGGGGCGCCGAAGACGAGGTGGGTGTCGTCGGGGCGCTTGGAGTCCCGGATGGGGACCACGCCGGGGTGGCCGTCGGCCACCTCGACGCAGTCGCCGCCGGTGCCGTCGCTGTGGGTGGACTTTCGCCAGGTGGCGATTTCCAGGCAGTCGCCGCCGTCGCCGCCGCTGTAGCTGGACTTGTGCCAGACGGCTTGCGACAGGTCGTACTCACGCGTGCTGGTCATGTTCGTAGTCCTCCGCCACCGATTCGATCAGGGCCAGGGACTCGCGCGGTGACAGCGCGTTGGCCGTGAGGAGATCGTAGGTCAGGGAGTGTTGGGCGACCGTGGCCGGATCGTCGAAGAGCTGCCCCGTGCCCATGCCTTGGATATAGGAGAGCGGGGGTGCGTCCTCGAAGCTCATCAGCTTGAGTGATCCCTGCATGCCTGCGTGGAAGCCGGCGCTGAACGGCAAGACCTGGACGATGATCCGGCGCGAACGGATCAGGCGCGCGATGTGCCGTAGCGCCTGAGCCAGGATGGTCGGATCGTCCCCCGTCCGTCGCAGTACCGCTTCGTCAAGGACGCACCACAACATCGGGGTTGTTGGATCATTGAGGAGGGCTGCCCTGGCCAGCCTGTTTGCGACCAGCTCGTCGATGGTCTCCTCCGGGGCCGTCGGCTGGTAGGCGCGGAAGACTTCCCGCGCGTATGCCTCCGTTTGGAGCAGGCCGGGGATGATCTGCGGCGCGTACTCCCGGATGGTCTTCGCCAGTGCCTCCGCCTCGGCCGCGGCTGCGAAGTGGTCCGGATATTTGGACTTGGCCGCCGCGCCGCAGTTGCGGGCGAAGAAGCCGTCCGTGTTGAGGATGTGGTCGATCTGGCGGGCGAAGTCGAGGTGCATGCGGCGCGTGCCCGATTCGAGCTGGCCGATGAACGAGCCGCTGACGAACAGTGGTTCGCCGAGTTCCGCCTGGGTCTTCCCCGCGCGCTCGCGGGCGATGCGGAGTTCGGAGCCGAGCATCGCTCGGGGGGACGACGACGGGTCGAGGTTCTTTCCTGCCATGGGCAACTCCCGGATCAACGGGTGCGGTTGTTGACGGGCCGTCGTTGAAAGGCTAGCGGTGTGGGCACCACTCTGAGTAGAGAAGGCGACTACCCAGAGTAGAAAGGTGACATGTCATGCTGCGCTCTCCCCAGGAGCGGATGCAGGCGGCCGAAGAGGTCGTCGCGCAGTTGAAAGAGGCGCTCGGTGGGGTGGGGGTGGTGTTCCCCTCGCTCGGCGTGGACATCGTCTCGGCCGCGGGGACGTACGGGCTGCCGCTGGTCGAACTCGGGCGCTGCAACCTCGACACGGCCCTCCGTCTGGCGGCCGTCCTCCATGAGAAGGCTCACCCGGCGTGAGCGGCGGGGACGCCGAACGGCGGCGCATCGAGGCCGTGTTGCAGGGGTTCTTCGAGGACGCCCGGTCGTGGGAGTCCGAACTCGCCTGGAAGCTGGGCCGGCTGGAGCAGGAACTGGTCGGCCCCGGATGGAGGAGGAACGGCATGGGGCTCCAGGTGCGCGTGGAGCGGGACGGGGCGAGCGGGCTGTGGACGGCCGTCGGGGACGACGGGTCGCGCCGGGTGCGGCAGACGGCCGACACGGCGGACGAGGCCACGGCATTGGTCCACGAGGCGTTCGGGCTGACGGGCTGGCGGCCGCAGCCGCCTCCGCCGCCCGGATGGCACCGGTTCACGCTGGTTCACGCGCCGGTCGGCGACTGGCCGGAATTCGACGATCCGAGGTACGCGCCGATCAAGGCGGATCCGCCGACCGGGTGCACCGTCGAGGAGATCGACGGCCGCTTCGCGCTGCGCTGCGAGCGGCCCGGGGCGCGGCTGCTGGACGCGGTGGCGGGGCTGTGCGGGGAGGTGCGGGCCCGGTACGGGCTGTTCCTGTCCGACCTCGGGATCGAGAAGGTCGGGGAGTGGTCCGCGGACGGGCCCGACGGGTGGGGGGCGGAGATCGTGGGCCAGCTGCTGCTGATGGCCGCCGAGCGCGGTCCGAAGGTGGGCTACGGGCCGGGGGACCTCGTCGGGTTCCTGCAGGCTGCGGCCGGGGAGGGGTGAGGGGAGGAGAACGGCAGGTCAGGCGGCGTCGCGGAAGTGGGCCAGCAGGGCTTCCGCCTCGGCGGTGTTGCCCGAGATGGTGTCGAAGGCCAGCTCTTCCGGGACGGCCTGGCCCCACAGCCAGCCGTGGTGGCAGCTGAAGCAGAAGATCAGCTCGAACAGGGGCTCGTGGGTGGCGCCGTACGCCCGCAGGCCCCAGCCCGGCGCGAAGCACAGGCGGGGGTCGCCGGGCGGCATGGACGAGATCAACTCAAGGGAGTCGGCGGCCTGTCGGCCGGTCCAGCGGGAGATGACGGGGCCGCTCATGGGATCGCCGTAGCGCTCGGGACGGGTGGTGAGGCGCACGACTTCTACGACGGCGGTGGCGGCGACGGCTTCGGCGGGGAGCTGCATGTCGGCAGTGTCTCCGCCGGATCCACATTTACGCCATAGCCGGCTGCGTGGCCGGTGGGGCCGTGGCCGGAATTGCACCCGGGTCGGCGTTCAGGTCCGTCAGCATCTGCCGGGTGAAGCCGAAGAAGTACGTGGCGAGGAAACCGACCAGGTAGCCGACGGCGAGGCCGCCCGCGTAGATGGCGATGGTGAGGCCCATGCCGGAACGGCCGTCGAGGAGCGGGAAGAGGGCCCACCCGGACGGCCCGATGGCGGTGGAGCCGAACACGGCACCGAGCTGGTTGAACAGGCCGATGAACGCGCCGCCGGCCGCTCCGCCGACGCAGGCGGTGACGAAGGGGCGGCCCAGCGGCAGCGAGACCCCGTAGATCAGCGGCTCGCCGACCCCGAGGAAGCCGGCCGGGAGCGCGGACTTGATCGTCGTACGCAGGCTGCGGTTGCGCGGGAGACGGCAGTAGACGGCGACGGCGGCTCCGACCTGGCCCGCTCCGGCCATGGCGAGGATGGGGAGCAGGACGGTGTAGCCGGTCTGCTCGATGAGGGTGGTGTGGATGGGGATCAGGGCCTGGTGCAGGCCCAGCATCACCAGCGGGAGGAAGAGGCCGCCCAGGACGAGGCCGGCGAAGGAACCGCTGGTGTGCAGGAGCCAGGTGGCGAAGGCGCCGATGGCGGCGGAGACCTCCCCGGCGAGGAACATCAGGCCGAACAGGGCGACCAGGCCGGCGACGAGGACGGTCAGCGTCGGCGTGACCAGGTTGTCGAGGGCCTCCGGGACCCGGCTGCGGCACCACTTCTCCACCTGGACGGCGAGGAGGGCGGCGGCCAGCGCGCCGAGGACGCCGCCCTGGCCGGGGGAGAGGTGGTGGCCGAAGGCGTCGATCTTCGCGACGCCGGGGAAGACGATGATCGCGGCGACGGCGCCGCCCAGGACGGGCGTGCCGCCGAACTCCTTGGCCGTGTTGTGGCCGACGAACACGGCGATCAGTGACATGAAGCCGGAGGCGATCGCGGCGAGGGCCGGGACGGCGCCGGGCAGCCAGCCGGTGTTGACGAGGAGGCCGTTCAGACCGGCGATGATGCCGCAGCCGATGAGTGCCGGGATCAGCGGGACGAAGATGTTCGCGATGCGGCGCAGGGCCAGTTTGACGGGGGTGCTGTTCCTCGCCTTCTGGGCCTGCTTGAGCGCCGCGCCGCGGTCGGCGAGCTCCTCGGCGGTGACGGCGCCGCCCGCGGGAGCGGCGGGGGTGGCGGTGGGGGCCGCCTGGCGGGCCTGCGCCACGAGGGCCTCGAACGCGGGGGTGACGCGGGCGACGGCCCCCGGCCCCAGCACGATCTGGTACGTGTCGTCCTCGACGACGCCGAGGACCGCGGGCAGCGCCTTCAGGGCGTCCTGGTCGACGAGCGAGCGGTCGCGCAGGCCGATGCGCAGACGGGTCATGCAGTGCGCGATCGAGGTGACGTTGTCCGGGCCGCCGACCAGGGGGAGGATCGCGGCGGCTGTGGCGCGGTTCTTGTCTTCGGTCATGGGGCGGTCGCCTTGCTTGCGTCATCGGTGCGGGCGGTGGCGGTGGCGGTGGCGGCTTCGGCGAGGGCGACGCGCAGGTGGCCGCGCGCGGCGGACAGCAGCCGGGCCGCGGCCGGGCCGTCGACGCCGCCGAGGATGACGAGGATGGCGGCCTTCACCTCGCCGCCGGTGGCGGTGAGCGCGGCTTCGACCTCCCCGTCGCCGGCTCCGGTGGCCAGGGCCACGATGCGGCGGGAGCGGGCGTGCAGCTTCTCGTTGGAGGCGCGCAGGTCGACCATCAGGTTCCCGTACGTCTTCCCGAGCCGGATCATCGTGATGGTCGAGATGAGGTTCAGGACGAGCTTCTGCGCGGTGCCGGCCTTCAGGCGGGTCGAGCCGGTCAGCAGCTCCGGGCCGACGACGACCTCGATGCCGTGCTCGGCGGCCGCGGCGAGCGCGGAACCGGTGTTGCAGGCCAGTCCGACGGTGAGGGCGCCGCGGGCGCGGGCGAACTCGACGGCGCCGACCGCGTACGGGGTGCGGCCGGAGGCGGAGATACCGACGACGGTGTCGTCCCTGGTCAGCGCGAGGGCGGTCAGGTCGGCGGCGGCGAGTTCGGCGGAGTCCTCGGCGCCCTCGACCGACCGGAGCACGGCGGCCGGGCCGCCCGCGATGAGGCCGACGACCTGGCCGGGGGAGGTGTTGAAGGTGGGCGGGCATTCGCTGGCGTCCAGGACGCCGATCCGGCCGGCGGTTCCGGCGCCGGCGTACACGAGGCGGCCGCCGCGGGCCATGCGCGCGGCGATGGCGTCGATCGCGGCGGCGATGCGGGGCAGCTGGGCGGCGACGGCGGCGGGGACGGCGGCGTCCCCGTCGTTCATGGTGCGGGCGATTTCGAAGGTGGTCCGGCGGTCGATCTCGGCGAGTTCGGGACGGAAGGCCTCGGTGGTCAGCCCGTCGAGCTGGGCGCGCAGCACGGTGGGGGTGTGGTGGGCGGTGGTGGCGGTGTCGGTGGCGGCGGTGG
>NZ_JACBGN010000150.1 GCF_013401435.1 Streptomyces sp. BR123 | reverse complement strand
CTAGTGCTCTGACCGAAGGGTTCGCCGCCCCGCCCCACGACGCTCCCCCGGCCCGCGGGGAGGTGCCCCGAGCACGGCGCCTCGCCGCGCCATCGGACCGCGCGAGTACGCCGGGTACGCCCTGCGGCCCACCGCCGTGCGACGCACCGCACCGCACCGCTACGCACGCCGCGGGCCGGCAGACCTCTCCGGCCGGAGCGCCGGCGGCAGGCGGCGGCCCGCCGACGGGGGAGCGGGCCGCAATGCAGGGGGCGCGGTCGAACGGGCCCCCGCGAACCGGGAGACTGGTGTGCATGACTGACCGCACCGCCCACTCCGCCGACGACGCCGGAGCATTCGCATCCGCCTCGGCCCCCGAACGGACCGTCCTCCTGCGCGGCGGAGAGGTCCACAGCCCCGCCGACCCCTTCGCCACCGCGATGGTCGTCGAGCGGGGCCACATCGCCTGGGTCGGCTCCGAGGGCGCCGCCGACGCCTTCGCGCAGGGCGTGGACGAAGTCGTCGATCTCGACGGAGCGCTCGTCACCCCCGCGTTCACCGACGCGCACGTGCACGTCACCTCCACCGGGCTCGCCCTGACCGGGCTGGACCTCTCCGGCGCCGCCTCCCTCGCCGACGCCCTGCGGCTGGTCCGCGCGTACGCCGCCCGCCGGCCCGGCGACCGCGTCCTGCTGGGCCACGGCTGGGACGCCGCCCGCTGGCCCGAGCGCCGCGCCCCCCGCCGCGCCGAGCTCGACGAGGCCGCCGCCGGCCGCCCGCTCTACCTCAGCCGCATCGACGTGCACTCCGCCGTCGTCACCACCGCCCTGCTGGACCTCGTCCCCGCCGTCGCCGTCCGCGGGGACGAGCCGCTGACCCGCGACGCCCACCACGCCGTCCGCAAGGCCGCGCTCGCCGCCGTCACCCCCGCGCAGCGCGCCGAGGCCCAGCGGGCCGCCCTCGACCACGCCGCCTCTCTCGGCATCGGCTCCGTCCACGAGTGCGGCGGCCCCGAGATCTCCTCCGCCGAGGACTTCGCCGGTCTCCTGAACCTCGCCCGGGAGCGGCCCGGCCCGCGGGTCTTCGGCTACTGGGCCGACCGCGACCTGGAACAGGCCAAGGCCCTCGGCGCCATCGGCGCCGCAGGCGACCTCTTCGCGGACGGCGCCCTCGGCTCCCACACCGCCTGCCTGCACGACCCCTACGCCGACGCGCACACCACCGGCACCGGCTACCTCGACGCGGCCGAGATCGCCGAGCACGTGACCGCCTGCACGGAGGCGGGACTCCAGGCCGGCTTCCACGCCATCGGTGACGCGGCCCTCACCGCCGTCGTCGAGGGCTTCCGCACGGCGGCAGACCGGCTCGGCCTCACCCGCGTCCGCGCCGCCCGGCACCGCATCGAGCACGCCGAGATGATGACCCCCGAGACCATCGCCGCCTTCGCGGAGCTGGGCCTCACCGCCTCCGTGCAGCCCGCCTTCGACGCGGCCTGGGGCGGCGAGGACGGCATGTACGCGGACCGGCTCGGCGCCGATCGGGCCCGTACGCTCAACCCGTTCGCCGCCCTCCTCAAGGCCGGGGTGCCGCTGGCCTTCGGCTCCGACGCCCCCGTCACTCCCTTCGACCCGTGGGGCACCGTCCGGGCCGCCGCCTTCCACCGGACCCCGGAGCACCGCATCTCCGTACGGGCCGCCTTCACCGCCCACACGCGGGGCGGCTGGCGGGCCCTCGGCCGCGACGGAGCGGGCGTGCTCGTGCCCGGCGCCCCCGCCGACTACGCGCTCTGGCAGACCGGCGAGCTGATCGTCCAGGCCCCCGACGACCGGGTCGCCCGCTGGTCCACCGACCCCCGCTCCGGCACCCCCGGGCTGCCCGACCTGACGCCGGGCCGGGACCTCCCCGTGTGCCTCGCGACCGTCGTCGGCGGCCGGGAGGTGTTCGTACGGCCGCAGGGGTGATCCGCGGGGCCCCGGCTCGGTACGCGCCACCGGCCCGGACTGCGGAGGAACCCGGCGGAGGGCGGCCCGCGCCGGGACCCGCGGTCCGGCGGACCACCGTCACCCGCCCGCCTCCGGCGGGAGCCGTACCGGCCCGAAGGACCGCGGGCCCCGACCACTGTTCTAAAGTCATCCCCTGTGACAGGACGTACAAGAACACGAAGGCGGACCCAGTGAGCGACGGCGGACAGCGAGGCCACGGACCGCTCGGCACGACCTTGGTGATCATCCCGACCTACAACGAGGCGGAGAACATCGGGCCGATCGTCGCGCGCGTGCGGGCGGCCGTGCCCGAGGCGCACGTCCTGGTCGCGGACGACAACAGCCCCGACGGCACCGGCAAGCTCGCCGACGAGCTGGCGGCCGGCGACGACCACGTCCACGTCCTGCACCGCAAGGGCAAGGAGGGGCTGGGCGCCGCCTACCTCGCCGGGTTCTCCTGGGGCCTGGAGCGCGACTACGGCGTGCTCGTCGAGATGGACGCGGACGGCTCCCACCAGCCCGAGGAGCTGCCGCGCCTGCTCACCGCGCTGGCCGGCGCCGACCTGGTCCTCGGCTCGCGCTGGGTGCCGGGCGGCCGCGTGGTGAACTGGCCCAAGAGCCGGGAGTTCCTCTCGCGCGGCGGCTCGACCTACTCCCGCCTGATGCTGGACGTCCCGATCCGCGACGTGACCGGCGGCTACCGCGCCTTCCGCCGCGAGACCTTGGAGGGGCTGGGCCTGGAGAAGGTCGCCTCCGCCGGGTACTGCTTCCAGGTGGACCTGGCCCGGCGGGCCGTGCGCGCTGGATTCCGCGTCGTGGAGGTGCCGATCACCTTCGTCGAGCGGGAGTTCGGCGACAGCAAGATGAGTCGGGACATCGTGGTCGAGGCCCTGTGGCGGGTCACCCAGTGGGGCCTGCAGTCCCACGCGGCCAAGCTGACGGGCCTGGACACGAACCGCTCCCGGGACAAGGGCAAGCCCTGAGGCCCGTGCCGTGCGAGGCCCGTGCGTGCGAGGCCCGTGCCGTGCGGGGCCCGTGCCGTGCGAGGTCCGCGCGTCCGGTCGGCCGTGCGCCGGGGGCACGTGCGCCCGCCTGTCACCGGTAGCCCCTAGGGGACGTCCGGTACCTCCGACTGAGCCCGCTTTTACGCAGGCCAGGGCAGACTGGATGGCATGACGACCGGCGCACCCACTCCGACGGCCCACCGGCGGCGCTCGCCTGCCCGCACGTTCCTGCCCCTGGCGGTCGCCGCCTGGGTGATCCTGGAGATCTGGCTGCTCGGCCTGGTCGCCGACGCCGCGGGAGGTCTGACCGTCGCCGCGCTGATCGCGGGCGGAATCGTGCTCGGCGCCGTCGTCATCAAGCGGGCCGGCCGCCGCGCCTTCAAGAACCTGTCCGAGAGCTTCCAGCAGGCGCAGCAGGGGCAGCCGCCCACCGCGCGCCCGACCGGTACGGGCAACGCGCTCACCATGCTGGCCGGCCTGCTCCTGATACTGCCGGGCCTGCTCTCCGACGTGGTGGGCCTGCTCTGCCTGATACCGCCGGTCCGGGCGTGGATCGGCCGCCGCGCCGGCCGCCTCCTGGAGCGCAGGGTTGCCGCGGCGCGGTCGGGGAGCCTCGCCGACGCCTTCCAGCAGGCCCGCATCCACCAGCCGGACGGCAAGGTGGTCCAGGGCGAGGTCATCCGCGACGACCGGCCGGAGAGCCGGGACCGCCCCGACTCCGACGCGGGGTACCGGCCGCCGCTGGCTCCCTGATCCGATCCGTGTACCGGGCCGTTGCAGCGCGTACGCGAGAACCGTGCGGACGAAGTCCACGAGAACAAGCCGAGGGCCTCCGCCACATCTCGTGGCAGAGGCCCTCGGCTTGTTCTCTCGTCCACCGGTTCAGGCGGACGCACCGCCCGCCCTGACAGGGCGGACGAGTCGTCCGGCCGTCAGGCGGACTTGCGGCTGTCCCGCGGATGCACGGCGATGTTCATGGCACCGGAGCGCAGGACCGCCAGCCTCTCGGCCAGCACCTCCTCCAGCTCCTCGCGGGTACGCCGCTCCATGAGCATGTCCCAGTGCGTTCGCGCGGGCTTGCCCTTCTTCTCCTCCGGCCCGTCCCCGTCGACCAGGAGTGCCATGGCGCCGCACGCCTTGCACTCCCACTCCGGCGGAATCTCTGCCTCAACCGAGAACGGCATCTCGAATCGATGTCCGTTCTGGCATGCGTACTCCACCGCCTGGCGCGGGGCCAGATCGATACCGCGGTCCGTCTCGTAGCTGGTAACCACGAGCCGCGTACCGCGGAGAGCTCGCTCACTCATGAATCGTGCCTCCCGGGCTTGTCGCCCACAGGACAGGTGTCGCTGTCGTCGTCATCCGGTCAACGTCCGGTCGGCGGTATAGATTCCCGCTCCGGGTGATGCGTCGCCCGTCGTGCCGCCCCTTGTTGTACCCACCAATGCCCGTTTTGTCACATCTGGCAGCAGATGTCACCCAACGTCTTCTCTTCTTCAGCACGCAGTAACGGTCCGCCTGGCAGGCCAAAGGCGTACACTACCGGCCCTTGGCTTCGACGTCGAAATCCGTTCGGAAATCGCATGGAAATCCGGCCTCCGACCGCTCGCCGGACGCGCCCCGGCCGTGTCCTGATCACGGCCGGGCCCCCCGTCAGATCCGCTCCGGAACAGGATTGCCCGCCGCCTCCACCGCGCGCCGCACCGGCACCCGGGCCAGCAGCACGAAACCCAGTGCGAAGAAGACCACCAGCGAGATGATCGCGTCCCGATAGCTGCCCGTGATCTGGTACGTCAGCCCGAACACCAGCGGCCCGACCCAGCTCAGCCCGCGGTCGCTCATCTCGTACGCGGAAAAGTACTCCGCCTCCTTGCCCGCCGGCACCAGGTGCGAGAACAGCGACCGCGACAGCGCCTGGCTGCCGCCCAGCACCAGCCCGATCATCGCCGCGAGGGCGAAGAACCACATCGGGGTCCGCGCCGGCAGGAAGTACCCGGCGCCCAGGGTCAGCGCCCAGGCGGCCAGCGAACCCAGGATGGTGCGCTTGGCGCCGTACCGCACGGCCAGCCGGCCCATCGCCAGGGCGCCCGCCACCGCCAGCACCTGAACCAGCAGCACTGCGGCGATCAGAGTGGACTGCTCCAGCTCCAGCTCCTCCGCGCCGTAGACCGAGGCCTGTGAGATCACCGTCTGCACGCCGTCGTTGTAGATCAGGTACGCCAGCAGGAAGGACAGGGTCAGCGGATAGCGGCGCATGTCCTTCAGCGTGGCGACGAGCTGCTTCCAGCCGCTGACCGCCGGAGCCGCACCCGCCTCCGGCACGACCGCCCGGTCCCGCAGCCGGCGCAGCGGAATCAGCGCGAACGCCCCCCACCACAAGCCCGCCGAGGCGAGGCAGATCCGCACCGCCATGCCCTCGGACAGCCCGAAGGAGTCGTGGCCCAGGTAGAGCGCAAGGTTCGCCACCAGCATCAGCGACCCCGCGGTGTAGCCGAAGGCCCAGCCCCGGGAGGAGACGGTGTCACGTTCGTCCGCGGTGGAGATCTGCGGCAGGAAGGCGTTGTAGAGCACCATCGACACCGACAGCGCGGCATTCGCGACGACCAGCAGGAGACCGCCCAGCAGGTAGCGGTCGCCCTCCAGGAAGAACATGCCCGTCGTCGCCGCGGCACCCACGTACGCCGCCACCGCCAGCAGCGGCTTCTTCCGGCCCGTCCGGTCCGCGAGCGCCCCCACCATCGGCATGAGCAGCACCGCCAGGATCACCGATGCCGACACCGTGTACGCGAAGTACGACCCGGCCCGCACCGGGATCCCCAGCGGGTGCACGAATCCTTCGGCGTCCGCGGCCGCCTTCGCCACGGAGGTCAGGTACGGCCCGAGGAACAGGGTCAGCACGCTCGCCGAGTACACCGACACGGCGAAGTCGTAGAAGTACCAGCCCTGCTGTTCGCGCTTGCGCGCGGCCGTCGCCGCAGCAGCCGGTCTGCCGTCCTCGGAGCCGGTTCCCGCCTCGTCTGCCGTCTGCGCACTCATGAGCGCCCCCTTGCTGGTCCCCGTGTCGCGCGGCCTCCCGGCACCCGCGCGGCGGCCGCGCAGCCCCGTCAGGCCCAGGCCCCGCGCCGGTCCAGCACCGTGCGCAAGATGTCGATCCGGTCGGTCATGATGCCATCGACACCCAGGTCGAGGAGAGCCTCCATGCGTTCCGGTTCGTTCACGGTCCACACGTGCACCTGCAGGCCGCGCTCGTGCGCGGCGCGGACGAACCTCCGGTCGACCACCCGGATCCCGCCCTGCGACTCGGGCACCTGCGCCGCCACCGCGCCCGCCCGCAGCGCCGCCGGGATCGCGAACGAGCGCAGCCGCAGCCCGAGGACCCCCCGCACCCCGTACGAGGTCGCCAGCCGCGGCCCGGCGATCTTGTGGGCCCGCGCCACCCGGCTCTCCGAGAACGAGCCCACGCACACCCGGTCCCACGCCCGCGCCCGGGCGATCAGGTTGACCAGCGGGTGCAGCGCCGACTCGGCCTTGATGTCGACGTTCCACCGGGCATCGGGGAACTCCTCCAGCAGCTCCTCGAACAGGGGCAGCGGCTCGGTGCCGCCCACCCGCACGTGTTGCAGGTCCTTCCAGTACCGCTCCGCGATCCGGCCGCTGCCGTCGGTCACCCGGTCCAGCGTCGCGTCGTGGAAGGCGACCAGCTTGCCGTCGGCCGTGGCGTGCACGTCCGTCTCGAAGTACCGGTAGCCGGCCCCGGCGGCCCGCCCGAAGGCGGCGGCGGTGTTCTCCAGCCCGTCCGCGGCCCCGCCCCGGTGGGCGAAGGGGATCGGAGCGGGGTGGTCCAGATACGGATGGCGAAGGCTTGCGTGCGTCACTGCCGCAGTATGCCCCCTCCTCGCGGCGGCCCGGCAGCCGTGCCGTGGAGCCCCGGTGAACGCCGGGCAGCTCCCGGCTCCGGGCCCGCCCCGGCCGGGGGAGCCCGGCACGAGGGCTCCCGGGCGCGGGGTGGGCACCCCGCCCTGGCCCGGGGCGGCCCGCCCGTGGCACCCTGAGGCTGCACAGGCAATCCAATCCGGGGCCCGTCCCGCCTCCGGAGGGGCCAATCCGAGGAAGGTGGACCGGACGCGATGGCGGAGTGGACCTCGGCAGTGGGGGCCGCGCAGCTCGCGCGCCTCATCACCTCCCAGCAGCAGCGCCCCGGCGGCCCCGGCACCCCCGGCGCGCGCAAGCCGCCCGCGTACCGCTCCCTGGCCGACGGCATCCGCCTGCTGGTCCTCGAAGGACGCGTGCCCGTCGCCGCCCGGCTGCCCGCCGAGCGCGAGCTCGCCGTCGCCCTCTCCGTCTCCCGCACCACCGTCGCCGCCGCGTACGAGGCCCTGCGCGGCGAGGGCTTCCTCGAATCCCGCCGCGGCGCCGGCAGCTGGACCTCCGTACCCGCCGGCAACCCGCTGCCCGCCCGCGGCCTGGAACCGCTGCCGCCCGAGTCCCTCGGCTCGATGATCGACCTCGGCTGCGCCGCGCTCCCCGCCCCCGAGCCCTGGCTCACCAGAGCCGTACAGGGCGCGCTGGAGGAACTGCCCCCGTACGCGCACACCCACGGCGACTACCCGGCCGGACTGCCCGCCCTGCGGCGGATGCTCGCCGACCGGTACACCGAGCGGGGCATCCCCACCATGCCCGAGCAGATCATGGTCACCACCGGGGCCATGGGCGCCATCGACGCCATCTGCAGCCTCTTCGCCGGCCGCGGGGAGCGCATCGCCGTCGAGTCCCCCTCCTACGCCAACATCCTCCAGCTCATGCGCGCCGCCGGCCTCCGGCTCGTACCGGTCGCCATGGCCGACGGACTCTCCGGCTGGGACATGTCCGCCTGGCGGCAGGTGCTGCGCGAGGCCGCCCCCCGCCTCGCCTACGTCGTCGCCGACTTCCACAACCCGACCGGCGCCCTCGCCTCCGCCGAACAGCGCCGCGCCATGGTGGAGGCCGCACGCTCCGCCGGCACCGTGCTCGTCGTCGACGAGACCATGGCCGAGCTCCGGCTCGACCCCGGCCCGGACATGCCCCGGCCCGTCTGCTCCTTCGACCCGGCCGGCTCCACCGTGATCACCGTCGGCTCCGCCAGCAAGGCCTTCTGGGCCGGCCTGCGGATCGGCTGGGTCCGCGCCGCCCCCGACGTCATCCGCAGCCTCGTGGCCGCCCGCGCGTACGCCGACCTCGGCACACCGGTGCTGGAGCAGCTCGCCCTGAACTGGCTCATGCGGACCGGCGGCTGGCAGGAGGCCGTGCAGCTCCGCCGCGAACAGGCCCGGGAGAACCGGGACGCGCTGGTCACCGCGGTGCGCCGGGAACTGCCCGAGTGGGAGTTCGAGGTCCCGCGGGGCGGGCTGACCCTGTGGGCCCGGGCCGGCGGGCTCTCCGGCTCGCGGCTGGCCGAGGTGGGCGAGCGGGTCGGCGTACGGGTCCCTTCGGGTCCGCGGTTCGGTGTGGACGGCGCCTTCGAGGGCTACGTCCGCCTTCCCTTCACCGTCGGCGGGCCCGTGGCCGACGAGGCCGCGGCCCGGCTGGCGGCGGCAGCCCGCCTGGTCGTCACGGGCGCGGGCGGCAGCGGCGCGGAGCCCCCGCGCACCTTCGTGGCCTGAGACCCCACCTCACGGAGCCTCCGCCGGGACCTCCGGGATCCGGTCCGCGGCGTCGGCCCCCGCCCCCTGCGCCTGCGCCGGGGGCTGGGCCTGGAGCGACTTGGCGGGGGCGGCCCGGCCTCCCGGGGCGCCGCCCGGCGCCGCCTGTGCCCGGGCCGGCAGCAGCTCCAGTACCGCCTGCCGGTGCGCCGCGTCGGCATCCTCGTCGTACGGGTCCGGGGCCGCGGGCACCTGCAGGCGGTGCACCGGCCCGGCGCCGAGCCGCGCGTACCCGCGGCCCGGCGGTACCCGCAGGACCGGGGTGGTGTGCGGCGGCAGCCCCAGGACGTCGCCGATCTGCCCGGCCGAGGCGGGGCCGAGCACGACCCGGGCCCGCGTGTGCTGCCGGACCGCGTCGCCCAGCAGCTCCAGGTGGTCGAACTGCTCGGCCACCGCCACCGTCACGTGCGCGGCACGGCCGTGCCGCAGCGGCACCTGGAGCCGCACGAACGGATCCGGGGCCCCCTCCGCCGCCGCGACGTGGGCCAGCACGCCCGGCCGGTCCAGCAGGATCCACAGCGGGCGCCGGACGTCCTCCGGTACGGGGCGCCCGGCCTCGCGCGCCCGATGCGTGGCGGCGAGGCGGCGCTCGGTCTCGTGGGCGGCCCACTCCAGCGCGGCCAGCGCCCCGGCCGGACCGCACTCCACCGCCGGCACGCCGCGGCGGCCCGAGAGGCAGGCGAACTCGCCGCTGCCGCCGCCCTCCACGACGAGGACGTCGCCCCCGTGCCGCAGCGCCTGCAGGGCGATCGACCGGAGAAGGGTGGACGTACCGCTGCCCGGGTGGCCCACGGCCAGCAGATGCGGCTCGGCGGACCGCGGCCCGGTCCGCCAGATCACGGGCGGCACGTCGTGCTGAGCGCCGTCCTCCACCACGGGTAGGGTGCGCTGCACGCCGTCCGCGTCGGTGAAGCCCAGCACGGTCTCGCCGGGTGAGGTGACGAACGGCTGGACGGGGACACCCGCCGGCAGGGGGTCAAGGACCCGCAGGTCCAGCTGGTTGCCCTCCTCGTCCCAGTCGAAGAGGTACTCCCGGCCGCGCCCGGACTTCGCATGCAGCAGGGCCTCGATCCGGGACCGGGAGGCCGGCTCGCCGTCCGTGAAGTACGCGGGGTAGCGGATCCGGAGTCGGGTGATCCGGCCCGCTCCGTCGAAGGCGTACCCGCTGAAGGCCTGCCGCCACTCCCCGCCGTGCGCGTAGAGCGGACTCGGGTCCTCCGGGACGGAGAAGTACGGCACGAGCGCCTCGTACAGGGTGCCGAGACGTTCGAGCTCGGCGGCGCTCGGCCCGGCCTTGACCGCGGCGCGCTCCCGCCCCTGCCAGGCCGCCGCCCCCATGAGGGCGGCCAGGGCGAGCAGGGGCCCGTACGGGGCGAGCGCGAGGACCAGGGCGACGGACGCGCCCAGGAACAGGGCGGGACCGCGCCTGTCCTTGGGGGTGGCGGCCCACCGGCGTCGTGCGGCCGCGGCCAGGATGCGCAGGCCGCGCCCGATGACCAGCAGCGGATGGAGGACGTCCGTGGCGCTGTCGGCTGCCGTTCGGGCGAGTTCGCGTCCCCGTGCGGGCGACAGGATGCCGCCGCCGAGGAGGCGGGGGAGTGGGCGCCGGGCCACGGGCGTCTCCTGGGGTTGCGGTCGGGCGGGGGCGGCTAGAGCTTGATCCCGCCGAGGAGGCTCGCGAGGCTCGCCGTACTCGCCGTGATGCTGGGGGCGATCGCGGAGCCGGCGAGGAAGAAGCCGAACAGTGCGCAGACGAAGGCGTGGCTGAGCTTCATGCCGTCCTTCTTGAAGAAGAGGAACGCGATGATGCCGAGCAGGACGACGCCCGAAATGGAGAGGATCATGAGAGTTTCTCCTGGTGGGTGGGGACAGTCACCATCAGCTGTCCCCAGCTCACAGGAAGTATCAATGCGATAAAAGGTGCATACGGGTGAATGTCCCGGTCTTTCACTTGACCGGCTCAGTCCGGGCGGCGACCCGGCCGCGCGCGAGAGGCCGCCCCGTCGGCCGGAGGGGTGCCGCGCGTGGACACGGACACCATCCCCGCAGGTCGGGGCGCTACCCTGGGCGATTCACCCGATAGGACGCACACGAGTGGAAGGCGGAAAGCGACCGATGAGCGAGTACCAGCGCACTGACGGAGGCTCCCAGGACGCCCCCGACGCGGACGTCATCGAGCTGGCCGGCAAGGTCTTCGACCTCGCCCGCCAGGGCGAGACCGCCATGCTCGCGGCCTACCTCGACGCCGGCGTCCCGGCCAACCTCACCAACGACCGCGGCGACACCCTCGTCATGCTGGCCGCCTACCACGGCAACGCCGATACCGTCGCCGCACTGCTCCGGCACGGTGCCGAGCCGGACCGCGCCAACGACCGCGGCCAGACCCCGCTCGCCGGAGCGGTCTTCAAGGGAGAGGAGGCCGTCATCCGCGCCCTCCTCGCCGCCGGGGCCGACCCGCACGCAGGAACCCCCTCCGCGGTGGACACGGCGCGCATGTTCGCCAAGACGGACCTCCTCGAGCTTTTCGGAGTCAAGTAGTCCGCTTTCGGCCATGACCTGGCATGGTGTGACCCCGCACCGACCTCACGGCTTGGTCACGGCGGCCGTAAATGTGGTCGCGGCGCACAAACCGGCTGGGTCATCATGGCGTCGGATTCGATTCGCGAGCGCGGCGGACGGGCAGGAGGGGGCAGGACACGACCGTGTCCGAGCCCCTCCCTGCAGAACCGGCCGCCGTGGTCGCGAAGCACCGACGAGAGTGAGAAGGCAATGGTCAACATCGAGCGGAACAAGACGGCGGACGTCCTCACATGCTGTTACGCGGCCCTGTGAACCCCGATTCCCGGTTGCGTCCCCAGCTTGATTTGAGGCCATTCCCATGTTCGAACCAGTCATAGCGCCAAGCGGCACCCTGCTCGGGCTCCTCCAGCGGGGCCGCGGCGACGGCACCCTGCACGCACTCGCGGCCCCCCGGGCCGAGGCCCTCCAGGCCCTCAACCAGTGCGTGCTCCGTGACCCGCGCCAGGACTGGCAGGTCGAGAACCGCTCCCTCTACTACGCCCGCCTGTACCTGGACCTCGACGGTCCCCTGGGCGAAATCGAGAGCCACCTCTTCAGCGCCGACGACCTCGTCGACGACAGCGACCACCGGACCGGCCTCGCCCTGTCCGTCCTGGGCCACCTGGCCTCGTACGGCCGCGACGACGCACTCATCCTGCTGCGCCGGTACGCCGCCTCCGGCGCCAACTGGGCCTGGGCCCTCGACGAGCTCGCCCTGCGCGACGACGACGAAGGCCTGCTGTCCCTGGCCGCACCCGTACTCGCCCGCTTCCCCGCCACGGAGGAGGGCGAGGCGCGGCTGGCCGCCGCCGTCCGCGACGCCTACGAGCCCCGCCCCTGGTGGCTGTGGGAGGAGACCGACGAGTACGGCGCCCGCCTCGGCGCGGCACGCCGCCAGGGCTCCTTCGACCGCTGGCAGCGCCAGCTCACCCCCCACGGCCCCCGGCCCGGCTGGGGTGTCCAGGCCGTCTTCGAATGGGCCGCCGACGGGCTGCGCCGCGGCACCCCGCTGCACGTGCCCGCCGCGCGCTGTCTCACCGCCGTGGCCTCCCCCGAGGACCGCGGAGCCATCCTCGCCGCAGCCGCCGGCGCCGCCGGAGACGCCGCCCGCGCCACCGCCCTGCACCACCTCGTCCTCGCCGAACCGGACAACCCGGTCGTCCTGGACCTCATCGAAGCCGCCGCCGACGAACCCGCCGTCGCCGCCTACGAACGCATGACCGGCCCCGCCGCCCTCGACCGGGCCCGCAGCTGGATCCACCGCCCCGACGCGCTCGGTGAAGCCGCCGCCGCCCTCCTCGCCTCCCACGGCGACGCCGGGGACGCGGGCCTCGTCCTCGGCGCCCTCCGCTCCACCGTCCGCGGATCCGGCCCGGACTCCCCGCGCCTCTACACCCTGGTCGACGGCGCGGGTCGGCTCTCCATCGGCTGCGCCGCCCCCGTCCTGCGGCACATCTACCGCGAGACGGCCTCCTCCCACCTCCGCGGCCGCGCCGCCCGCGCCCTCGCGGGCACGGACCCCACCTTCGCGGCGGGCTTCGCGGTGGAGTGCCTGTGGGACTGCGAGGAGACCACCCGCGAGGTGGCCGCCCGCCACGCCGAAACCGCCGACGTCCGCGTCGCCCCGCGGCTCCGCCGCCTGGCATCCGACCCGGCGGAGGAGGAGGACGTCCAGTCCGCCGTCCGCAGCCGCATCGCCCCGGAAACGGCTCTGTAGGGCGGTCCGGCCCGCCGCGGACCCGGGCAGTCCCGGGCGCGCGCCACGCAACACGTCGACCCGGCCGGTGAACGGCCGGGTCGACGTGTTCACGGGGCGATGGTGCCGGGTGCCGGGTGCCGGGTGCCGGGTGGTGAGGCCGGAGGCGTCGAGGCGCCCGCAGCGCGGGCCGCGCACGGTCCAGTCGGACCGGGACGGTGGCCCGGGAGTTCCCCGGGGGCGCGCGGCCCCGGCCGGGCTGAGCCCGTCGACGACGACCAGGTCCACGGCGGCGCGCAGCGGCCCGCTCGGACGGCGCCGCGCGCCGCAGGACAGGGTGCGCCCCGGCCGGTACGGGGCGGCGACACGGCGGCTCACGAAGCCGGCCCCGCGGCGATGTGCTCCCCGTGTGCTGTGGCGGGCACCCCACCCGCCGGTTCCCCCTGTCCGCGGACCCGGAGGGGCCCGTGCCGTACGCGGCCGAAGCAGCCCGGAACGCCTCACCGCCCGCAGTCCTTCAACGGGAGGGCCCGCGGTCCTTCAGCGGGAGGGCCCGGAGTTCCCTTCAGCGGAGGGCCCGGAATTCGTCAGCAGGAGGGAACGAACCTGACCGGCACCCCCGGCCGGGCCTGCGCGGCGGCATCCAGGGCCGGGCCCGGCGGGACGACGCCGATCACCGGGTAGCCGCCCGTCACCGGGTGGTCCGCCAGGAACACCACCGGCATGCCGTCCGGCGGTACCTGCACCGCGCCCAGCACCATGCCCTCGCTCGGCAGCTCCCCGGCCCGGGCGCGGGCCAGCGGTGTCCCCGCCTCCGTGCGCAGCCCTATCCGGTTCGACGCGGGGGACACCCGGTACGCCGAACGCCACAGCGCGGCGAGCGAAGCCGGCCCGAACCAGTCCGCCCGCGGGCCCGGGCGCAGCGGCAGCACCAGCTCCGCCGGAGCCCCCGGCGCCGGCAGCACGTCCGCTCCGCCCACCGGATCCGGCCCGGCCGGACCCACCGGCAGCACGGCCCCGCCCGGCGGCACGGCCGGCCCCAGCCCGGACAGCAGGTCCGTCGAGCGACTGCCGAGGACCGGCGGCACGGTGAAGCCTCCCCGCACGGCCACGTAGCTGCGCACCCCCGACTCCGCCCGGCCCACCTCCAGCTCCGCCCCCGCCGGGACCCGGACCGGCGCGCCCCAGGCCACCGGGCGACCTGCCACCCGTACCGTGCAGGGCGCGCCCGTGACCGCCACGGTCACCGCGCCCGCGGAGCCGGCCCGGAGCCCGACCCCGTCCAGGGTGGTCTCCAGGACGGCCGCGTCCGGCGGGTTGCCCACCAGCCGGTTGGCCAAGGCGTACGCGGCGGCGTCCAGCGCGCCCGACCGGGGTACCCCGAGGTGCGCGTACCCGGGCCGGCCCGCGTCCTGGACCGTGGTCAGCGCCCCGGGCCGGAGCACTTCCAGCGCCTTCGCCGGCTTCGCGCCACTCACCCGGCCACCTCCTCGAACCGCACCCGCACCCCCGGCACGAACAGGGCCGCGGGCTCCCGTGCCGCATCCCACAGCACCGCGTCCGTGGACCCGATCAGCTGCCAGCCGCCGGGGGAGGGGCGCGGGTACGCCCCGGCGTACTCGCCCGCCAGCGCCAGCGAACCTGCCGGGACCGCAGTGCGCGGTGTGTCCCGCCGGGGCAGGTGGAAGCGCTCCGGGAGCCCGGTCAGGTAGCCGAAGCCGGGCGCGAAGCCGCAGAACGCCACCCGGAAGACGACCGACCCGACGACCTCCGCCACCTCCCGCTCCCGTATCCGCCACCGCCCGGCCACCTCGGCCAGGTCCGGGCCGTCGTACCGCACCGGGACGGTGACCAGCGGCCCCTGCGCCTCGGCGAGCGGCGGCACCTTCCAGCGCACTATCCGCTCCGCCAGCGCCCGAGGCTCCCGCACCCCGTCCAGCAGCACCGTCCGCGCGGCCGGTACGACGTCCCGTACGGGCCCCAGCCCGCCCGCGTCGCGTCGGCGCAGCACCTCGGCGTGGAGCGCGGCCACCTCCGCCGCCGACTCCAGCTCGACCAGCACCGCCTCGCCACCCACGGCCAGGGCCCTCACGCGAAGGCCTCCACGCGTACGCCCGCCGCATCGAGGGCCTGCCGCACGCGCCCTGCGAGCCCGGCCGCCCCCGGGGTGTCACCGTGCAGGCACAGCGAGCGCGCCGGCACCGCGATCCGCGAGCCGTCCGCAGCCGCCACCGCGCCGTCGGCGGCCAGGGCCACCGCCCGCGCGACCACCGCGTCCGGGTCGTGCAGGACCGCCCCCGGCTCCCCGCGCGCCACCAGCCTCCCGGCGGGCGTGTACGCCCGGTCCGCGAACGCTTCCGGCACGGGCGTCAGCCCCGCCGCCTCCGCCGCGCTGAGCAGCGGCGACCCCGGCAGGCCCAGCACCGGCAGGTCCCGGTCCGGGCCCGCCGCCATGCGCACCCCGGCGACGACCGCGGCCGCCTGACCGGCGTCGTGCACGGCGCGGTTGTACAACGCGCCGTGCGGCTTCACGTAGGACACCCGCGAGCCGGCCGCCCGCGCGAACACCTCCAGCGCCCCGATCTGGTAGGCGACCTCGTCCGCCAGCTCGTCCGGCGGCACGTCCATCGAGCGCCGCCCGAAACCCGCCAGATCGCGGTACGAGACCTGCGCCCCGATCCGCACCCCCCGCCGGGCGGCCAGCTCGCACACCCGCCGCATGATGGACGGGTCCCCGGCATGGAAGCCGCACGCGACGTTCGCACTGGTCACGACGGACAGCAGGGCCTCGTCGTCGGTGAGCGTCCAGCGCCCGAAACCCTCACCCAGGTCGGCATTGAGGTCGATCAGAGGTGTGATCATGGAAGCCATGGCGTGAGCCTAGACCCGGCGGCGCAGGGGACGGCGCCCGGGGACCGCGCCCCGGGGACGACGCCCGGGGACGACGCCCGAGGACGATGCACGAGGTCGGGAACCGATCAGGCCGAACCGTGCCGTTTGGGCTGTTGTCCCTGTCAGCGCCTAATCTTTGTCCGTGACTCTCCCTGCCCCGGCGAAGACCCTTCCGTCCCCGGCGCCGGGCCCGGCCGCCGACGAGGGCCTGGCCCGGCGGCTGCGCGCGCTCGCCTGCACCGCCCCGCTCCACGACCTCGACGTACGCAAGGCCAACCTGGCAGGCGAGTACGGGATCTACGCGATGTCCGAAGTGGCCCTCGCCGCGATCGACCTGGTCACACTCCACATGGACTTCGACACCGGGGCCGACCACGACCAGATAGTGGCCCGGCTGCTCCCGCGCATCGCCGCCCAGGCTCCCGACCGCCCCGCGGCCGAGCACGAGCGCGTGGCCCGCTGGGTCCTCGAGAACCTGATCAACGTCGGCAGCGTCGACCGCGGCTTCCGCGCGATCTACGGCACCTTCGGCCCCGACGGCGTCTACGTCCGCCGCGACTACGACTTCAAACTGCTCGAGGAAGTCCCCGGCTACGGCGGCGCCGTCTACCTGCGCACCACCGACGAAGCCGTCAACGTCCTCGTCGGCGCCCTGGACACCGACGTCACCAGCGCCCAGATCGCCGCCGAGGTCAAGCTCGAGGTCCTCGTCAGCCGCGGCCGCCTCGCGGACGCCCAGCTCGCCGCCGAGCAGGCCCGCTACCGCACCGTCCAGTACGCCGAGACCCTGCGCCGCACCCTGGAGGCGACCCGGCGCAACGTCCGCGCCGTCGACTGGCTGCAGTCCGTACCCGACATGATCGAGGAGGCCCTCGACCACGTCGCCGACCGCTACCGGCACGAGAACGCCATCCTGACGAACATCCGCAAGGTCCGCGACGAAGCCGAGGAGCCGGAGAACAAGCGGCGCGCCGCCGAACTCGTCGACATCGTCAAGGACTGCATCCGCCGCCACACCCAGCTCCAGTCGCGGCTGCTCGAAGCCGGCCCGCTGTTCCGCGCCGAGCAGGACCGGCAGGCCTTCGCCGCCCCCGCACCGCGCTCCGGGATCGACCTGTACGGGCAGCTCGTGGCACCGCTGCTGCCGCTCCCCGTCGCCGAGGCGACCCGCGTCACCGACGCCTTCTTCGCCTCCGGCACCGGCCTGCGCACCCCCGCCTCCGTACGCGTCGCCGACCTGGTCGACATCCTGCTCACCCCGCCCGTCGAGCGGGAGCACCTCGGCGCCGAGATGCCCGAGCCCGACCTGATCGCGACCCCCGACGACAGCCGCTTCAGCGAGGAGCAGCTCGCCGCCGCGAGGGAGCTCCTGGACCTGCCGCACGACGCCCCGCGCCGCCTGTCCGGCCTGCTCGCCGAGGCCCGCCGCACCGACCCGGACCTGCCCTACCTGGTGGCCCTGCTCGCCGTCCACGCCGCGAGCCCGGCCGTCGGAACGGCATACCGGCAGGGCGAGGAGCGGCTCCTGTTCGCAGTGGACGACGGCACCGAGCTCGACGACCCCGAGTTCGGCGGCGCCGACCTGATCGTCGGCACCGCCCTGCTCGACGCGGCGGCGATGACCGCGGACCGCACGGAGGCCGCATGACCCCCCAAGCCGGCACCCGGCCCCGCGCGGGTGCCCGGTGCGCCGGGAGCCGGTCCCATCCCGGTACCCCGTTCCGCGCCGGCCCCCCGTCGGCCGCCCCGCGCC
>NZ_JACBGN010000014.1 GCF_013401435.1 Streptomyces sp. BR123 | reverse complement strand
GACGGGGGGCGGCTGCCGGCGGGCGGGGAGCAGAGCCTGCTGCTGGCGCTGACGGGGGCCGCGGTGGCCGTGCTGTTCCTGGCGGCGCACCGGATGCGGCGGGCCGTGCTGCGCAGCGTGCTGCTGGCGGCGGCGGCCGGTACGTCCTTCGGCATGGCCTCGGTGTTCACCAAGTCGGTGGCCGAGGGGGTCACCGCGGGGGCAGCGGTGCCGGCAGGGCCTGTGTGGGCCGATCTGGCGGCGGTCGCGGTGCTGGCGTCCGGCGGGCTGCTGCTGTCCCAGGCGGCCTACCGGGGGGCGGGGCTGACCGCGCCGCTGGCCACGGTGACCGTGGTCAACCCGGTGGTCGCGGCGACGGTCGGCATCACGCTGTTCGGCGAGGGGTTCCGGTACGGGACGGCGGGCGGGGCGGTGGCCCTGGCGAGCGCCGCGCTGGCGGCGGCCGGCCTGGTGCTGCTCGCGGCCGTGCCGCCGCACGTGCGGGGGTCAGATGCCCACTCCGTGGGAGCGGAGGTACTTCAGCGGGTCGACGTCGGAGCCGTAGCCGGGCGTGCTGCGGATCTCGAAGTGCAGGTGCGGTCCGGAGGAGTTCCCCGTGGATCCGGAGCGGCCGATCCGCTGGCCGCCGGAGACCTGCTGCCCGTCCTTGACGCCGAGCGCCGACAGGTGGGCGTACTGGGAGTACCGCCCGTCGGCGTGCCGGATGACGACCTGGTAGCCGTACGCACCGGCCCAGCCGGCGGAGACGACCTGGCCGGGGCCGACCGCCTTGACGGCGGTGCCGGTGGCGACGGGGAAGTCGACGCCCGTGTGGTAGCCGCTGGACCACGCTGAGCCGGCCTTGCGGTAGGCGGTGCCGATGGCGGCGTCGACGGGGGCGGTGAAGCCGCTCGCGGCCGGCTGCTGCTGCGGCGCCGAGGCGGGCTTCTCGGCGGGCTTGGGCTTGGGCTTGGCTGCGGGCTGGGCGGCCTGACCGCCGGCGGGCTTCCGTTCCTGCTGCTCGGCCCGCTTCTCCGCAGGCTTCTCGGCGGCCTTCTCGGCAGGCTTCTCCGCAGTCCTTTCCGCGGGTTTGTCCGCGGGTTTGTCCGCGGGTTTGTCCGCGGGTTTGTCCGCGGGTTTGTCCGCGGGTTTGTCCGCGGGTTTGTCCGCGGGTTTGTCCGCGGGTTTGTCCGCCGACCGCTCACCGGTCCTCTGCTCCGCCGGCTCCACCGGCGGGACCGGCTCGGCCGTACGGGGCGGCTTCTCCGGGTTCTGGGCCGGCGGGGCGGCGGTGATGCGCAGGGTGAGCCGCTGCCCGGGGAAGATCAGGTTCGGGTTGCTGCCGACGGTGGTCCGGTTGGTCTCGTACAGCGCCTGCCAGCCGCCCTCGACGTGCTGGCGCGTGGCGATCGACGAGAGCGAGTCGCCGGGCGCGACGACGTACGGGTTCGGCAGGACCGAGGTACCGGTCGGCCGGGGCTCGGTGGCCGGCCGGTCGCCCGCCGGGGCCTGCGGCGCCCGGACGGTGACGACCTGGTTCTGGGGCTTGAGGTCGGGTGCGGGCCCGCCGCTGTCGAGCCCGGCCTGCCTGCCGCAGGTCGGCCAGGCCTGCGGGCCCTGGTTCTTCAGGACCTTCTCCGCGACCGCGATCTGCTGTTCCTTGGTGGCCCGGTCGGCGCGGGGGGCGTACACCGTGCCGCCGAACGCGCTCCACGTGCTCTGGCTGAACTGGAGCCCGCCGTAATAGCCGTTGCCGGTGTTGATGTGCCAGTCGTTGGTGGACTCGCAGTCCGCGACCTTGTTCCAGGTGTCCACCGACGCAGCCTGCGCGGTTCCCGTCCCGGCTCCGACGAGAGGGAGCGCGATGCCGGCTCCGCCGGCGGTGACGGCGAGCGACGCGCGGTTGATGCTGCTCGGCTGGTACCGGCGGTGCCGGCCCCGTACCCCCATGGAAGCCCCCTCCAAGACATCAGGAATCCCACAACTTAACGTCGTGCCCGGGCCCTGACAAGGGGCGCAAGAAGGCGCACGGACGGGCGAGTTGACGTTGTTTTGTGAGCAGAAAGATCCACGGGGGTCCTCGCCGGGGTAGCGTCGAAGGCCCCGCACGTCGAAGCACTCAGGAGCGCACGCATGAGCAGCACGGCCCAGATCGGTGTCACCGGACTTGCGGTGATGGGCAGCAACCTCGCCAGGAACTTCGCCCGCAACGGGTTCACCGTCGCCGTCCACAACCGCACGTCCGCCAAGACCGAGGCGCTGGTGGAGGAGTTCGGGCACGAAGGGGCCTTCGTCGCCGCCGGATCGGCGAAGGAGTTCGTCGACGCGCTGGAGCGGCCGCGCCGCCTGATCATCATGGTGAAGGCCGGGGAGCCGACCGACGCCGTGATCCGCGAGTTCGCCCCGCTGCTGGAACAGGGCGACGTCATCATCGACGGCGGCAACGCGCACTTCGAGGACACCCGCCGCCGCGAGCGCGAACTGCGGGAGCAGGGCATCCACTTCGTGGGCGTGGGCATCTCGGGCGGCGAGGAGGGCGCACTGCTCGGGCCGAGCATCATGCCCGGCGGCTCCGAGGAGTCGTACGCCTCCCTGGGCCCGCTGCTGGAGAAGATCGCCGCGAAGGCCGCCGACGGCACTCCATGCACCTCGCACGTGGGCCCCGACGGCGCCGGGCACTTCGTGAAGATGGTGCACAACGGCATCGAGTACGCCGACATGCAGCTCATCGCCGAGGCCTACCACCTGTTGCGCGAGGTCGCCGGCTACTCCCCCGCCCGTATCGCGGAGACCTTCCGGACCTGGAACCGGGGCCGGCTCGACTCGTACCTGATCGAGATCACGGCGGAGGTGCTCGCGCACACGGACGCCGCGACCGGGCGCCCTTACGTCGACATCGTGGCGGACGCGGCGGAGCAGAAGGGCACCGGCCGCTGGACCGTGCAGATCGCCCTGGACCTGGGCGTGCCGGTGTCGGGGATCGCCGAGGCGGTCTTCGCCCGCGCGGTCTCGGGCCACGCCGGGCTGCGCACGGCCGCCCGGGGGCTCGCGGGCCCGTCGGCGGCGGCGCTGCCTGCGGAAGAGGCGGACGCGTTCGCCGCCCGGGTGGAGCAGGCGCTGTACGCGTCGAAGATCGTCTCCTACACGCAGGGCTTCCACCAGATCCAGGCGGGCAGCCAGGAATACGGGTGGGACATCGACCTCGGAGCGGTGGCCTCCTTGTGGCGGGGCGGATGCATCATCCGCGCCGCGTTCCTGGACCGCATCCGGGCGGCGTACGACGCGCAGCCGGGCCTGCCGAGCCTGCTGGCGGACGCGGGCTTCGCGGGGGAGATCGGCGCGGCCCAGGACGACTGGCGGACCGTGGTGACGGCGGCGGTGGGCCACGGGATCCCGGTGCCCGCCTTCGCGGCCTCGCTCGCCTACTACGACGCGCTGCGCGCAGAGCGGCTCCCTGCGGCGCTCACCCAGGGGCAGCGGGACTTCTTCGGGGCGCACACCTACCGGCGCACGGACCGGGAGGGGTCCTTCCACACCCTCTGGAGCGGCGACCGCTCGGAGGTCCGCACGGCCTGACCCGGCCACGGAACGGGGCTGTCGGCGGCGGCCGGGCCGCCGCCGACAGCCGGGTTCCAGCGCAGCGGGCTTCGACCCAGCTACGGCCCAGCGGGCTTCAGCCCAGCGGGCTTCAGCTCAGCGGGCCGGGCTGCGGGACGGGCGCCGGCCCGGGCGGCGCGGGCACCGGATCCGGCTCGGGGAAGGGCCCGGGCACGGGCGGAACCGGCCGCGGAATGGGCTCCGGGTCCGGGAACGGGTTCGGGCCGGGGGTGGGCGGCGGCTCGGGCACGGGCGGCTGCGTGCCCTCGGCACGTACGCCTCGTACGCTTCGCACTTCTTGCACCATAAGCCCCACCTTCCCCGGATCCGGGCAGGTACGCCTCCCTGGGCCGGATCAGCGGCCGGAGGCCGGGCCCGCCTCGACGCCAATGGCGCTGCCGCGGAAGGCCACGACCCTGCCGTCGCCGCCGACGGCCCACAGGTCGGGCCCGACGGCCAAGGCCAGTCGCCCTTGCCGAGGGGCGGACGGGCCGAGGGCGTCGAGCAGCGGCACGGCGCCGCTGCCGAGGTATGCCCGGAGCCGCCCGCGCTGCTTCACCAGCAGGTCCGGACCGACGGGATCGGCGACCCGCAGTGACGGGCCGACGGGCGGGCCCCGGTCACGCGCGAGCGCGTGTCCCCGTGATCAACAAGCGCCCTGCGGAGTATCGACCGCGGCAGGATGCCCGGCCGCCGCAATGGCGGCGGCCAGTCCCGGGGCCGGGCTGGAGAGTACCGGCACGGAGGTGGCGGCGAGGGCCGCGGCGCCGGCCATGGAGGCCTGTGCCAGGACGATGACGTCCGCGTCGGCCACGGCGTCCGCGGCCTCGGCCACCAGCGCCAGGTAGCCGGCGCCGTCCCCCGCCTCGAAGCGGTCCCAGGCCCCGGCGACGACACGGGTCGTGATCACCGCCGGGCGGCCGTCCGTCTCCTCGGCGAGCAGGGCTTCGGTCGGCCCCAGGGTCGACTCCAGGGCCGCCAGTACGGTGATCCGCGGGCCGGCGCGGACGGCGGCCGCGGCCATCGGCCGGTCGACCCGCAGCACCAGCACCCCCAACTCCCCGGCCAGGGACTCCGCGACCGCCCCGATCGTCGAGCAGGTCACGAGCACCGGGCCGGCGGAGCCCGCCAGCAGCTCCCGCAGGTCCGGAGCCACCGACTCCGGGCCCTTCGCGCGGGCCCGGTCCAGCAGCTCCGGCACCACGAGGTGGCGCAGCACGGCCCCGGGGTGGTCACGATCCCGCAGCGCGTCGAAGACGGGGACGTGGACCGCAGAGGTGTGCAGCAGGGTCAGGCCCGTCACCACAGGTCGGGGCTGGCGTCCAGCTGCGCCCTGGCCGCGGCGACCACCTCGGCCGGGGCCGCGGGCGCCTGGTCGGGGTGCCGGGCGGCCCAGCTCGCGGCGTAGGGGCAGAGCGGGACCACGGGGACGCCTTCGGCGGCGGCGATCCGATAGAAGGCCTGGACCAGGTGCCCGGCGATCCCCCGCCCCTCGTGGCCGGGCTCGACGACGGTGTGGACGGCCACGAGCGCGCCGGGCTCCCGGTCGAGCACGAAGTACGCGACGATGCCGACGGCCTCGCCGTTCTCCAGGGCGAGCAGCCTTCCGGCGTCCCGCTGGTCTTTGAACTCGATCGAACCGGCCTGCGTCATGGTCCCCGACTCCCCTCAGACAGCCACCGCGTGGGGGCTGCGCTCCTGGTCCGTGCCCGGCACCGGCGCGGACGGGTCCGCGCCCAGCTCCACGATGCGGTTCTGCGCGTCCACGTGCACGACGCGCGGCGTGAACCCCCGAGCCTCGGCGTCCTCGACCTGCGCGTAGCTGATGAGGATGACCAGGTCGCCCGGGTGCACGAGGTGCGCGGCGGCTCCGTTGATCCCGATGACCCCGGACCCCCGCTCGCCCTCGATGACGTACGTCTCCAGCCTCGCCCCGTTGGTGATGTCGACGATGTGGACGAGCTCCCCGGGCAGCAGATCGGCGGCGTCGAGCAGATCGGCGTCGACGGTCACGGAACCGACGTAGTGCAGATCGGCCTGCGTGACGGTAGCCCGGTGGATCTTGGACTTGAACATGGTGCGAAGCATGGAGAATCTCCCGGTTTGTCTGCTCCCTGCCTGCTTTCCGCAGGTCAAGGGCGGTCTTCGCACCATACAACGATTCGCATGTCCGGTCAGCCGGCCAGCCGTCACCAGGTCTTGGAGGAGCCACGCTGACCGATTGCCGACCGGTGCACCATCACGCCGATGCGGTGTTGAGTTCCCGGAGCCCCCTGCTTTGACGGCCGGGGATCAGCACCTCCGGGTCGGCCGGTCGCGGAGGTGCGGCGGTCGGCGCCGTGGGCGACGGGACCCGGGGCCGTGGGGGTGCGATCGAGTCGGCCCGCCGGGGCTTCGGTTCGGCCTCAGGGCGCTTCCGGGTAACCGTGGTCACGGGCGAAGGCCGCGAACACCTGGCGGGCCACCCCTTGGGTGTGCAGGAAGCGGTGGTCGAGGATCGCGGCCAGGTCGTCCAACGCGGCACGCAGTACGGCCGCCGACATCCTCACGTCGGGATGCCGGGCGGCTGATGCCTGGTCCGCGAGGTTCATGGCGCCCGGGAGCTGGCGGGCGAGCGAGATGGCGTCGTCACCGTCGTGGAAGTAGTACGACTCGGCGTACTGGAGGAAGTCGACGCAGACCACGGAGATGTCGGAGGAGAGGCTGTCGAGGATCTCGGCGCCGGCGTCGGCGTCGACCTGGTCCGTCGCGGGGTGGGTGCGGACCAGGTGCGAGATCCGCAGTGCGAGGGCGCGGCGGCGGCCCAGGGCCGGGAAGATGCCCAGCGTCCAGGCCACCGTGGCGCTCAGCAGCGCGAAGCCGGCCAAGGCCTCCAGCGGGGCGGCGATCCTCAACCAGCCTTCGGCGGGGGCGATGTCACCCAGGCCGAGCGTGGAGATGTGGACCAGGGAGACGTACAGCGCGTCCACGAACCCGGAGTGCTCGGCGGGCCGCAGGCCGGGGGCGTAGGTGAAGCCTTCCGGCATGTGCGGCCAGTACACGAGGGCCCAGCCGAGGACCGCGGTCAGGGACCAGGTGGCGACGACGGCGGCCATCCCGATGGGGCCGGCGAGCCCGGTGCTCCGACGGCGTCGGGACGTCTTCGACAGGCGCCACACCGCGGTCATGACCAGGCGGCTCAGGCCCCCGTGGCGGGTCGGGTGCCACAGGGTGTGGAACACGTCCCGGAGGACGATCAGCACCAACGCCGCACCCGCGGCGGTCACCGGCCAGCCCATCCGGGTTCCTCCATGGTCGTCTCGGGCCCCCGGGCCCTCGGGCGGATAGGTCTCTCCTGGCCAGCTGCTGGTGACTGCCTACCAGCGGGCCGGGCCCGGTGAGCGGCGACGCGCCCCGCTCGGCACACCGGCGGTGGCACGGACGCGGCGGAGTGAGCCGCTCGTTCGCTCAGCAGAACCTCAGATCCGGATCACGATCGCATCTCCGAACCAGGGCAAACACCGTAAAGAACCAGGCACTGTGACGCCCGTCACTAAAGAAGGCGTAAAGACCGTGCTAGGAATACGCAACTCCGCTTCGGCCCATCCCTCGCCGGAACTCCGGAGCCGCGGCCGCCACCAGGCCGGGCAGCACTTCGCAGTATCAGCACGACCAAGGCGCCTTCCTCCGGTTCGGGTCCGCGAACCGGCGGCGCCACGGGTCGCCGATCGGACAACGGCGTTCGCTCAAAGCCCGCCTTCTCACACCGCCCCCCGCACGGGGCCGGTCTGCGCCATCGAGGTTTTGCCACATGTCACTCGACTCCTTCACCGACTCCGTCGACGAAGCCGTCAGCGGATTCTTCGAGCCCATAGCCAAGTGGCTCGGCGAGGTCGTCTTCTACTCCGTCCCCGTCGGGGGCACTCAGCTCCCGCTGATCGTCGCCTGGCTGGTCGTCGCCGGTGTCGTCTTCACGGCCTGGTTCGGGGGCGTGCAGATACGCAAGTTCCGCCTCGCGGTGAACGTGGTCCGCGGCAAGTACGACGAGAAGGGCTCGGCCGGTGAGGTCAACCACTTCCAGGCCCTGACCGCCGCGGTCTCGGGCACGGTCGGTCTGGGCAACATCGCCGGTGTCGCCGTCGCGGTCTCCATCGGCGGCCCCGGCGCCACCTTCTGGATGATCCTCTGCGGTCTGCTGGGCATGGCGACGAAGTTCGTCGAGGTGACCCTCGGCGTGAAGTACCGCGAGGTGCACGCCGACGGCACCGTCTCCGGCGGCCCGATGCACTACCTGCCCAAGGGCCTGGCCGAGCGCTTCGGTGCCCGCGGCAAGACCCTCGGCAAGGTCCTCGCCGTCCTCGCCTCCGCCTTCGTGCTGTTCTTCGGACTCTTCGGCGGCAACCTCTTCCAGGTCAACCAGTCCTACGCCCAGCTGGTCTCCGTCACCGGCGGCGAGTCCGGCATGCTCGGCTCCTCGGCCGGCGCCCTCTTCTTCGGCATCCTGATCGCCGCACTGGTCGGCATCGTGCTCCTCGGCGGCATCCGCTCCATCGCCTCCGTCACCAGCAAGCTCGTCCCCGCCATGGCCGGCATCTACATCGCCGCCTGCCTCGTCGTCATCCTGGTGAACGTCTCCGCGGTGCCGTCCGCGATCTCCACGATCATCGAGGGCGCCTTCAACCCGCAGGGCGTCGCCGGCGGTGTCCTCGGCGCGCTGATCATCGGCTTCAAGCGGGCCGCGTTCTCCAACGAGGCGGGTCTCGGGTCCGCCCCGATCGCCCACTCCGCGGTGAAGACCAAGCACCCCGCCAGCGAGGGCCTGGTGGCCCTGCTGGAGCCGTTCATCGACACCGTGATCATCTGCACCATGACCGCGCTGACGATCGTGATCGCCAACCCGGCCAGCTGGGGCGAGGCCCGCAAGGGCGAGTCCATCGGCGGCGTCACGATCACCTCCGACGCCTTCGCCACCGTCCTGCCCTGGTTCCCGTACATCCTGACCATCGCGGTCATGCTGTTCGCGATCTCCACGGTGCTGACCTGGGGTTACTACTGCATGAAGGCCTGGACCCACCTGTTCGGCCGCAGCAAGGCCAGTGAGCTCACCTTCAAGGTCATGTACACGCTCGTCGCGGTGGCCGGCTCGCTGCTGACCCTGCAGACCCTGATCGACATGGCCGACGCGGTGCTCTTCATGCTCGCCGTCATCAACATCATCGGCCTGTACCTGCTGGCCCCCGTGGTCAAGCGGGAGCTCAACACCTTCCTCGACTTCGTCCGCCGCCGCGACGCCGGCCTCGACACGGACGGCGACGAGGACACCGACCAGGAGCCGGTGAAGACCACCGTCTGACCGTCCCCCCGGCGGCCCGGCTCCTTGAGGGCCCGTACCCACCCTTGCGCCTTGGGCGGGTACGGGCCCTCTCCCCTGCCGCCGAACACCATCACCGCTTGTCAAAGCCCCCTGGCGACATCCCGTCCCTCCCGATAGGGTGTAAAGAACGCGTCAATATGCTCATCACATCGACGAGCGGACGCGGGGTGTGCCGGGAAGTCTGGTCGGCGTCCTTGGGGCCGTGTGCCCGCAATGCTGCCGACGCCCCGGAGGTTCCCCCGTCATGACCGCTGCCCCGCCGCCCGAGCGCTCCCCGTTCCTGGGCCTCCTGCCCTGGCCCGAGCGGCGTGCCATCGCCGAGGCCCTGCGCACCGAGACCATCGGCGGCCTGGTCCTCCTCGCCGCCGCCGTCATCGCGCTGATCTGGGCCAACAGCCCCCTCGGCGACGTGTACCAGCAGGTGCGCGACTTCCACTTCGGCATACCCGCCCTCGGCCTCGACCTCTCCGTCGGCCACTGGACCGCCGACGGCCTCCTCGCCGTCTTCTTCCTCGTCGCGGGCATCGAGCTCAAGCGTGAACTCGTCGTCGGTGAGCTCCGTACGCCGGCGACCGCGGCCCTCCCGGTGATCGCCGCCGTGTGCGGCATGGCCGTGCCGGCCGCCGTGTACGCGCTGACCGCCGGCCTCGGCGGAGGCAGCCTCGGCGGCTGGGCCGTGCCGATGGCCACCGACATCGCCTTCGCGCTGGCCGTCCTCGCGGTGATCAGTACGCATCTGCCCGCGGCCCTGCGCGCCTTCCTCCTCACCCTGGCCGTGGTCGATGACCTGGGCGCCATCCTGATCATCGCGATCTTCTTCACGGACGATCTGAACTTCTGGGCCCTCGGTGGCGCCTTCGCCGGGCTGGCCGTCTTCTACGCCCTCCAGCGCTTCCGCGTTCGCGGCTGGTGGTGGTACGTCCCGCTCGGCATCGCCATCTGGGCGCTGATGTACAACAGCGGCGTCCACGCCACCGTCGCGGGCGTCGCCATGGGTCTGCTCCTTCGCACGACCCTCGACAAGGGCGAAGAGGCCTCCCCCGGCGCCCGGGTCTCCCACCTCGTCCACCCCTTCTCCGCCGGTGTGGCCGTCCCCCTCTTCGCCCTGTTCGCCGCGGGTGTCAGCATCTCGGGGAGTGCCCTCGCGGACGTGTTCACCCGGCCCGAGCCGCTGGGCGTCGTTCTCGGCCTGGTCGTCGGCAAGGTCCTCGGCGTGTTCGGCGGCACCTACCTCGCCGCCCGCTTCACCCGCGCCCGCCTCAACCCGGACCTCGCCTGGGCCGATGTTTTCGGACTGTCCGTCCTCGCCGGAATCGGCTTCACCGTCGCCCTCCTCATCGGCGAACTCGCCTTCCCGGGCCAATCCGTCACCGAACAGATCAAGGCCGCGGTCCTCATCGGCTCCGTCACCGCCGCCGCCCTCGCCGCTCTCCTTCTGCGGCGCCGCAACAAGGTGTACAAGCGCCTGTACGAGGAGGAGACGCTGGACGCCGACGCCGACGGCATCCCCGACATCTACCAGCGCGCGGCTGCGGAACGCTGACCGGACGTGACCCAGCGGTGGAGGGCGGCCCGATTGCGCCGGGCGCGGAGCCCCATCGGTCCGCGCTCCTCGAGGATTCGCGTCGGTGGTTTACGGCCTGCTGGTCCTGCAGGCCGGCATCCCGCAGGGCGACACCGCGTACACCCTGATCGCTGTCTGCACCGCCTTCTCCGTCGTGGCCCACAGCAGGAGGACGTGCCGGTGGCCCGCCTCTTCCACGTCGAGGGCGACACCGATCCGAACAGCCGTGGTCAGTTCCTCCGCGGGACCGTCACCTCACCGCCACCGCCGACGAAGGCTCCTGCTGAAGGGCACGCCGCAGACCGCTACCGCTTCTCCGGCCAGTCCAGCAGCCGGGCGCCGATGACGGCCGTCTGCAGGGTGTAGCGGTGACGCGGATCGCCCGGATCGGCCCCCGTGAGCTTGTGGATGCGTTCGAGTCGGTAGGTGAGGGCACGGACGCTCAGCGACAGCAGGCGGGCGGCGTCAGTGGCCACGCAGCCCGTGTCGAAATAGGCATGGAGGGTGTCGACGAGCGGCCGTGCGCCGCCGCGGGCCTCCTGGAGGGGGCCGAGAACGGTGTCGACCAGGTCGGCCATGGCCTGGCGGTCCCGTCCGAGGACCGGGTAGACGAGCAGGTCCGCGGCGTGCAGGACCGGCCCGTCCAGCTCGATGCGTCGGGCGAGGTCAAGGGCGTTGAGGGCCTCCTCGTAGGAGTGCACCACTCCCCCGGCACCGGGGTGGGCCCGGCCGATGGCGACCAGTCCGCCGTCGGTGGCGGCGTACGCCCGCTCCGCGAAGTAGGCCAGCACTTCAGGCCGGTCACCGGGGGCGACGCAGATCAGCCGGCCCTCCTTGGTGGTCAGCAGGATGCTGCGGTTGCCGAAGCGGGCCAGGACGGCCGCCTCTATCCCCCGCACCATGCTGTAGCCGTCGCCGTACGGCTCCGGCCCCTGGGCCACCGCCACCGCGTGGGACTGGGACAGACGCAGCCCGAACCGCTCGGCCCGCTCCGCGAGCCGCCCCAGATCGCTGCCGCCGTACAGCAGGTCGTCGATGAACTCCCGGCGTGCGGCCTCCTGCTGCCGCACCGCCTGCTGCTGGGCCCTCTCGTACCCCTCCGCGAACGCGTCGACCGCCTGCTCCAGCGCACCGAGCAGGTGGGCGAACTCCCGTACGGGGAGCTCAGGCTGGATCTCCCGGGTCATGGCCAGGTGGGCCCTTACGAGCGCCCGCAGTCCGATGCCGGCCTCGGCGGCCCGTTCGCCCGCGTCGCGGCGGGCTTCCAGCTCGGCGCGGGTGAAGCGGCGCCCGGTGGCGCACACCTCACGCAGGAGGTCCGCGCTGCCCTCCAGGTACTCGTTCGTGATCCGCTGCTCGTCACTCAACCCGTGCCCCGCCCTTTCATGCCACTCACCGGCCGGGGCTCACCCTGCCATGCGCCGAGCTCGGAGGGCTGGGCAGGTCGGGCTGCGGCAACGGCCCGGAGGTGCGAACCGCCGCTGCCCGGTCTGCCGTCACCGGCCGGGTGCACGGGTGCCGTGCCGCCCGAGCAGTTCGGCCAGGCCGCGGCGGGTGGCGGCGAGGACGACGCGGTCCTGCGCCCGCAGGACGTACCCGGGATGCAGGTTCCAGACGAGACCTGCTGTGTTCGCGGGGGATTCGTCCGGGGTGGTCGCCAGATCGGGCCTGCGGTCCTCCGGCGCGGTCGCGTCCAGGGCGATCACCCGCCAGGCTCCGGGCCGGAAGGACTCCGCGATGGTCCGGCCCTCCAGTTGCGGATGACCGGCAACCTCGAGGGCTGCGAAAAGCAGCACCCTCCGCTCCACCGGTATGGCTCCGAGGACCTGGCGGCCCATCATCGCTCCGGCGAAGGCCGGAGCAGCAAGGTGCGTGACGCTGCGGCTGCGGGTCAGGGCCTCGGGGTGGGCGGTGCGCAGGGTGCGGTACACGGCTGTGGCGAAGTCGTCCTCGAACAGGCGCATGACGACGCGGAGGTCCGACCGCACGGCCCTGGCGTAGAGGGCTGCCTCCAGATTGGTCGTGTCGCTGCTGGTGAGGGCGAGCAGGGCGTGTGCGCGGTGGATCCGTGCGGATTCCAGGACGCCCTCTTCCGTCACGTCCCCGAGGACGACGGGTACGCGCAGCCGCCGGGCGAGGGCCAGGCCCCGCGCCTCGGGGTCCGACTCCACGCACACCACCGGGATGTCCAGCTCCCGGAGGCGGCCCAGCACGCGGGTGCCGATCTTGCCCAGGCCCAGGAGCACCACGTGGTCGGACAGCCCGCGCGGTGGCCGGCGCAGTGCCGTTGCCGTCCGGAAGTCCCCGAGGCCTTCCAGCGCCGCCGCGACCAGCACGGGGAGCAGCAGCAGACCGATGGTGCCCGCCAGGATCTGGAGGGTCTTGCGCTCCGCGGACTCCTCGACGGCCGGGTCGTTGATGGCGAAGATGTCGAGGAGCGTGATGTACGCGGCGTGGAGCGGGTGGTCGCCCGTGGTCAGCCAGGCCGCCACCGCCAGGGCCGTCACGGCCGCCGCGATACCGGCCAGGGCCCAGCGAAGCCTGCGCGAGAAGAGCGAGCCGACCGGGAAGGTGGCCGCTGACAGGCGGGCTCCGGCACCCGCCTGCACCGGACCGGTGTGGGAGACGGCCTCCAACGCCACGGTGCCGCGTCCGGTGGCGGCGGCCACGGCCCGGTCGTCGGGCAGGAGTTGCGGGCCGTTGTCGCCGCTGGCATCGGATCCCTCGGCCCCGGCGGGGTCGCGGGTCGTCGCTGACAGCAGGGCCAGTGTGCACAGGCCGGGGTCGGTGACCTCGCCCCGCCCGGGCGGGGTCCGCTCCACTGCTCGCAGCAGGAGGCCGTCGGCCTGAACCACCTTGCTCGTTCCGGCGATCGCGGAGGCGGCCAGGGCCGGGGCGGCGGTGTCCGCGTCCGAGAGAACGGTGGTCGAGGCGTCCAGTTCCTGCAGGTCGAGTCCGGGCTCGGCGACGATGGCCGCCTGGTCCAGCAGCTCCTCGAGGTGCTGGCCGAGACGGCGGTTGTACAGCCGGATGACCAGCCGGAGCCTGGGGTTCAGGCGTCGGGCCACGAGTGCGGCCCGCACGTTCGTCTCGTCGGCCTCGTACACCAGCGCCAGGGCGGCGGCATCGGCAGCCCCTGCCGCCGCCAGTGCCTCTTCGTCGGGTTCCGCGGTCTCGACGACGCGTAGGTCTCGGACGGGCGCCTGCTCCGTGGCCCGCGCTCGTCGCGGTCCTGCCGCCGGGACCCGGGCGAGCAGGCCGAGGCCGCGTCCCAGAGGCCGCCCCATGACGGGCTGCGGCTCGCGGGCGGCGGGCACCACGAGGGTCACCGGCTCGCGGTAGACCTCCTGGAGTTCGGCGGCCAGCCTGCGGGCCAGTCCGTCGTCACCGCAGACGATCATCCGGCCTGTGGTTCCGGACGGTTGGCGTGTCGACGCATCGATCATCGGACCAGCATGCCGTGCACGACTTTCGGTCAGCCCGCTGGGGCAGCAGAGGAGTTGGGCGCGGACCGGGGGCGCGTCGCACGCGGACCATCCGACCGTCCGGCCGGCGAGGACGGCGACCGCCGCGTACGACAGGCATCCGGGACCGGGGAGCACTCGCGAGGTGAATCCCGGTGGGCAGCGGCGCCCACGATGGCCGTGCCGTTCCCGGCCGCGGCTTCGCTGCGGGCCGGGCCCGGCATCATGCCGCCGATGGACCGGTGTCGGGCCGTCAGGGCGAGGGCCACGACGTGAGGGAGGACGGCGCGCACGTCGACGTCCGCGTTGCCGACGGCTTCGACGGCTTCGACGCTGCGGCACCGCACCGCCGCGGGTCTCGACGACCGCCGTGACGCCCTCCCGTACTCCGCGGGTTCCGCATGCAGCAGGTGGGTGGGTGGGTGCCGGGCTCAGCCGAGTTCCGCGAAGGCTTCCACGTCGCGTGTCTTGCCGGTGACGATGATGACGTCGCCCTTCTCCACGACGGTTTCGGCGGTGGCGTGGGTGAAGTCCTGTCCGGGGCGTTTGATACCGACGACGGTGATGCCGTACTTGCTTCGGACCGCGCTCCGGGCGAGCGGGACGCCGGTGATCGTGGTCGGGGTGATGGTCTTGACCAGAGCGTAGTCGTCGTCGAACTCGATGAAGTCGAGCATGCGGCCGGTGACGAGGTGGGCGACGCGTTCGCCCATCTCGTGCTCGGGGAGGACGACGTGGTGGACGCCGAGGCGTTCGAGGATCTGGCCGTGCTGGCGGCTGATGGCTTTGGCCCAGATGTTCGGGACCTGCTCTTCGAGGAGGTTGGAGGCGATGAGGATGCTGGCCTCTATGTCGGTGCCGATGCCGACGACGACGCTCGGGAAGTCGTGTACGCCGAGCTGGTGGAGGACCTCGGGGTCGGTGCAGTCGGCGACGGCGGTGTGCGTGAGGACGTCGCTGTGCTTCTGCACGAGGGAGGCGTCGGTGTCGATGCCCAGGACGTCCCAGCCGCGCCGGGTCAGTTCGTGTGCGAGGGAGCTGCCGAAGCGGCCCAGGCCGATGACGGCCACGCGCTGGTCGGAGTGGAGCTGGGCGCCGGAGTCGAGGAGGCGCTTGCGGCGGCGGTGGCGCAGGGAGTTCAGGTAGTTACCCAATGACGGGTCGCTCCTCGGGTAGCTGGTAGCGGCGGGTCCGCTCGCGCAGGGCGAGGGAGGAGACGAGCGTGATCGGTCCGAGTCGGCCGATGAACATCAGCAGGATCAGGATGAGCTGACCTGGGGCGGGGATGTCGGCGGTGATCCCGGTGGACAGGCCGACCGTGCCGAACGCGGACACCGCCTCGAACAGCACCGCCTCGGAGGGGGCCTTCGTGACGGTGAGGAGGGCCAGGGTGGCGGTGATGACCAGTCCGATGCCCAGCAGTGCGACCGTGAGGGCCTGGCGCAGGGCATGGGGGGCCAGGCGGCGGCCCATCACCGTGGAGTTGGGTTCGCCGCGGACTTCCGCGAGCATGGCGGCGGCCAGGACGGAGAAGGTGGTCACCTTGATGCCGCCGGCGGTCCCGGCGCTGCCGCCGCCGATGAACATCAGCGTGCAGGTGAACAGGAGGGTCGAGGCGTTCAGGGCGCCCATGTCGATGGCGTTGAACCCGGCCGTGCGGCTCATCGCCGAGTAGAAGAACCCGCCCAGGATCTTCTCGTCCCAGTCGAAGGCGCCGAGGGTGCCGGCATTGGTCCATTCCAGCAGGCATGTCATGACGGTGCCCACCAGGAGCAGTACTGCGCTGGTGACGAGGGTCAGCCGGGTGTGCAGGGACCAGTTGCGCCGCCCGGTGGCGCGCTTGCGGGTGCGGTGGCGCAGGAGTTCGAGCAGCACCGGGAACCCCAGACCGCCCAGGATCACCGCCGCGGCGATCGGCATCGTGATCCAGGGGTCCAGCGCGTAGGGGACGAGGTTGTCGGCGTGGAGGCCGAAGCCCGCGTTGTTGAAGGCCGAGACCGCGTGGAAGAGGCCGGAGTACGCGGCTTCGCCGTAGGAACGGTCGTAGCCGAACCGCAGCCGCAGGGCGAGGAACGCCCCCACGGCGAGCTCCACGGCGAGGGTGCAGCCGGCCACGCCCAGCAGGACGCGCCGTACGTCACCGATGCCCAGGCTCTTCGTCTCGGCAGCGGCGGTGAGCTGCATGCGCAGGCGCAGCCGGCCGGAGACGAGCAGGGCGAGCAGGGAGGCCATCGTCATGATGCCGAACCCGCCCACCTGGATGAGGGCCAGGATGACGCCCTCGCCGAAGCCGCTCCAGTGGGTGGCGGTGTCCACGACGACCAGTCCGGTCACGCACACCGCGGAGGTCGAGGTGAACAGGGCGGTGAGCGGGTCGGTGACCGAGCCGTCGGTGGACGCCGCCGGCAGCATCAGCAGCACGGTGCCGATGGCGATCACCAGGGCGAACGACGACACCACGGTACGGGCGGGATGTGCGGTGAACAGTCGCCACACCCCGGCCACACGTACAGCCACTCGTCCGCCCTCCGACACGGTTCCCCGTAACCGGCCCTGTCGTCAGGGATGCGTCAAGGACCGCGGCGGCCCAGAGTACCCGCAGACAGTCGGACACGTGCACGGGTGGTCAAGGTGTTCGTACATCATCCCCCGTCGGCCGGTAGAGGATGAGCTCGTACGGCGTCGGGTCGGGGCGGGAGCATCGAGGGCCGCGCCGGCGGGTGCGTCGCCGCCGGCCCGCGGTCGATGGGTCCGTCTGCTCGCGAGCACGGCCGGCGGGCCGTCAGGCGTGCGCGGCGGTAGCGGTCAGCAGCCAGGCCGTGCCGCGCAGGCGCAGGGCGCCCTCGGCCTCGTGGGGGCGCAGGACCTCGGTCAGGCGGGCCCTGGCGCGCTCGCCGACCCCGCCGCCGGCCTGGGCGACGAGGTGGCGGCCGGGCCCGGAGTCCAGCATGAACTCCGCCGCGTCCGCCGCGTCGCGCCCCCAGGTCCCGTACGCCGTCACGTGCGTGGCGCGGACGTCGCGGAGCCCCGCCCCGGCCAGCAGTGCTGCCGCCGCACCGGGCGCCGCGAGCGAGAACATGCCCGGCCCGCCGGGCTTGCCGAAGCCCTCCAGAGGGAGGAGGTCGCCGAGCGCGGCCATTGCGGTCAGCCATTCGTTGCCCTCGGGCTCGGCGGCACAGAGCAGGGCCACGCGGCCGCCGGGGCGCAGCGCGGTGGCGATGTTCGCGAACGCCGCGGCGGGGTCGGTGAAGAACATGATGCCGAAGCGGCTGATGGCGACGTCGAAGGTGCCGTGGGCGAGGGGGTGGACCTGGGCGTCCCCGTGTTCGAAGCGGACGTTGTCCAGGCCTTCGCCTTCGGCGCTCGCCCTGGCGCGTTCGAGCATGGGTCCGGAGAGGTCGAGGCCCAGGGCGCAGCCTGCCGGAGCGACTGCGCGGGCGGCCTGGCGGGTCGTGGATCCGGCTCCGCAGCCGATGTCGAGGACGCGTTCGCCGCGGGCGATGGCCGCGGCGTCGAACAGCGGCTGGTCGAATCCGGTGTTGACGGCGTCCCAGCGGTCTTGGTGGGCGGCCCAGTGGGTGCCTTCGTAGCCGTTCCAGGACTCCGCCTGGCCGGCGTTCGCGATGCCGTGCATGGATGGAACCTCCTGCGAGAGGGGATGCGGGGCCAACCGCCCACACCTTAGAATGGGCGCATGCCCAAACAGTATGGGCACTTGCCCATACTGACAATCCCCATTCCGGGAGGACTTGGTGTCACCACGTGGAGTGGCCATCCCCGATCTGCGCGAGCGGCTCTTCGACGCGGCGGAGCGCGTCCTCGCCCGGGACGGAGCCGCCGCCCTGACCAGCAGGGCCATCACAACCGAGGCGGACTGCGCCAAGGGAGTGCTGCACACCCACTTCGCCGGACTCGACGAGTTCGTGGCGGAGCTGGTACTGGACCGCTTCACCCGCTCCGCCGCACTGGCGGCGACGCTCCCCGACAGAGCGGGCGACGACTCGGTCGCCGGCAACCTGGTGGAATTGTCCGCGACGATCCTGTCCCTGGACCCGGGGGTCGTGGGTCTGGCGGTGACCCGGCCCGCGGCGGCCCGGCGGGTCCGCGAGGCCTGGGCCGAAGGCGCCCCCGGCTTCGACGTGATCCAAGCCTCGATCGAGGCCTACCTCGACGCCGAGCAGCACCTGGGGCGCGTCGGCCCCGGCATGGACACCGGCTCGGTCGCCCTGGCCGTGGTGGGAACCCTGCACCACCTTCTGATGACGAGCCGCCCCGGCGGCCCTCCCCCGCAGGACCGGGTCGAGCGACTGGTCCACGCTCTGACGAGCCCGGCCTGAGCGGGTGGCCCGGCCCACGGACGCATGCCCCCGCCGGCACAGGGAGGTCGGCGTGGCTTCCCCTCCCTCTCCCGGAGCCCCACTGCGAGGACCGGGCTCGTACGCATCCCACGACACCAGGGGAGGCCGGCTGCGCGTCGGCCTTCGCGCAGCGGCGGTCCCCTCTCGCGGTCGGAGCAGGGACCCCTCGTCGCGATGCCCGTCTCCGCCGCAGCACACGGGTGCCTGTGATCACCGGTGCACTGCCTGCGCGACCGCATACCCCCTCCCGGCTCCGGGCGTCGTGCCCGACCAAGGGCGACCGCTACAGGCTGCCGATCGGGGGCCGTGCCCGGAGAATGGAAACAGCGCGATGCGCCGTGACCTGCGACGGAACCGCTCTCGCACACCGAAGGCACGTGAGGGGGCCGCAGGGCACGCAGGATGCGCCGGCCCGAGGAGACGGTCGCCATGACCAGCATCACCGCCCGCATCACCGCCCTGTTCCGGGCCAAGGCGAACAAGGCCCTGGACCGGGCCGAGGATCCGCGTGAAGTCCTGGACTACTCCTACGAACAGCAGCGGGAGATGCTGCAACGGGTACGGCGCGGGGTGGCCGATGTCGCGACGAGCCGCAAACGCGTCGAACTCCAGCTCAGCCAGCTCCGGCAGTCCGACGACAAGCTCCGGGTTCAGGCCCGGCAGGCTCTGGCGGCCGGCCGGGAGGACCTGGCCCGCGAGGCCCTGACCCGCCGTACGGCCGTGGCCTCGCAGATCACCGACCTGGAGGGGCAGGTGGCGTCTCTGCGGGAGCAGGAGGAGAAGCTGACCCTGGCCGCTCAGCGCCTGCAGGCGAAGGTGGACGCCTTCCGCACCCGGAAGGAGACGATCAAAGCCACCTACGTCGCAGCCGAGGCCCAGACCCGGGTCACCGAAGCGGTCACCGGCATCAGCGAGGAGCTGGGCGATGTCGGGCTGGCCATGCAGCGGGCCCAGGACAGGACCGAGCAGCTGCAGGCCCGCGCCGGCGCGCTCGATGAGCTGATGGCCTCCGGAGCGTTGGAGGACGCCACCGTTCCGGCCGGGCGGGACGACATCCAGGCCGAGCTCGATCGCATGTCCGCAGGCCAGGACGTGGAGGGGGAGCTGGCCCGGATGAAGGCCGAGCTGCCTGCCGCAGCCGCCTCCGGCCCGGCGGCGGTGGAGGGACCGCCACGGTCGAAGGGGCCGCCGGATCCGGAGGCGACGTCGTGATCATGCGGATTCTCGGCGAGGGCCAGTACGAGATCGCCGAAGCGCACCTGGTCCGACTCAACCAGCTGGACACCGCCCTGCAGTCGGCCGCCGACACCGGCGACGGAGCGGCGTTCACAGCCGCCTTGTCGGCCCTGCTGGACGCCGTCCGCACGCTGGGCACACCGCTGCCGGACGAGGCGATCACGCCGTCCGACCTGGTACTGCCCGATGCGGACACCAGCCTCGCCCAGGTGCGCGAGCTGCTGTCCGACGACGGCCTGATCCCGGGGTGATGGCGGTGCGCAGCCGTTTCGAGCCCGACCGGCAGCTGACCGCCCGCATGGCGGTCACGATGTTCCTGCTCGGACTGCTGTACGTGGCGTTCATCGCCGCGCTGATCGTGCTGCTCAAGTCCGTGGTCCTGGTGGTCGTCATCGCCGCCGCCCTGCTGGGGGCCCAGTACTGGTACTCCGACCGGATCACCCTCTACGCCATGCGCGGCCGCCTCGTCACGCCCGAGGAGCAGCCGCAGCTGCACGGGGTCGTGGACCGGCTGTGCGCCGCCGCGGACATGTCCAAACCCCGGGTCGCGGTCTCCGACATGGACCTGCCCAACGCGTTCGCCACCGGCCGCAACGCCGATCACGCCGTGGTGTGCGTCACCACCGGGCTCCAGCGCCGCCTGACCACGGAGGAACTCGAAGGCGTCCTCGCCCACGAACTCTCCCACGTCGCCCACCGCGACGTGGCCGTGATCACCATCGCCTCCTTCCTGGGCGTCATCGCCGGCCTCATCGTCCGCTTCGCCTTCTACTCCCAGCTGTTCGGCGGGCGCAGCCAGCGGGACCAGAACACGGCCGTTGTCTTCCTGGCGGTGATGGGCGTCTCCGCCCTCGTGTACGCCGTCAGCTTCCTGCTGATCCGGGCGCTGTCCCGCTACCGCGAGCTGGCCGCCGACCGGGCCGCGGCCGTGCTGACCGCCAAACCCTCCGTCCTGGCCTCGGCCCTGACCAAGGTCAGCGGGGACATCGCCCGCATCCCGACGGAGGACCTCCGCACCGCGCAGGCGTTCAACGCGTTCTTCTTCACCCCCGCCCTCGGCCCCGGCACGGCGGTGGCGAACCTGTTCTCCACGCACCCCACCCTGGAACGCCGGCTCGATGCCCTCGCCGAGCTCGCCGCCGAGCTGGGCGGACCGGGCGGAGAGACACCGTGAGGGGGAGCTGAGGCCCCGTGGGTTTCTGGGACACGCTGCTCGGGCGGACCAAGCCGGCCAGACCCGACCTGGACCAGCTCTTCGGCCTGCCCTCGGCAGCCATCACCCTCCAGGCGGCCATTGGCTTCACCCCGACCGGAGCGGGCTCGGTCTGCTTCGCCTCCACCGAGGGCGGCGCCTTCACCCAGGTACAGCAAGAGGTACGGGCCCTGCTGGACGCGGACTCCGAACGCGGCGGCGCACCGGTGGAACTCAGCCGTGACGGCTACGGCTACTCGTGGCTGCTCTCCCGCCGCGCCCCCGACGACCTGCCCGCGCTGGTGGGAGACCTGCACGCGGTCAACACCGCTTTGCAGGACAGCGGCTTCGGCCCGCAGCTCCTGTGCTCCCTGGTCTCGTTCCGCGACGCCGAGCTGCGCCCCCTCGCCCTGGTCTACCTCTACAAGCGCGGCACCTTCTACCCCTTCGCCCCACTGCCCGACCGCAAGCGCGACAACCCCCTGGAACTCCAGGTCAAGGCCGTGCTCAAGGACGACCTGCGCGTGGAACAAGAGCTGAGCCGGTGGTTCCCGCTGTGGGGAGCCCCCGGCCTGTGAAAAGGCCGAACCCCGTCATCCGATCCCGGGAGGTGGCACGTGACAGGAGCCGACGGGCCGCACGGCACCGAGGTGGTGCCGGCTGCCACGGGCCTGACGAAGATGCGTCGCCGGCCGCGTCCTGACCGACGCCGCCCCCACACCAGGCTTCGACGGAACCGGCCCCGTGCTCCTCGCCGCCACCTGGCGGCCGACCTCAGCCCGGCCGCCGCAGCCTGTTCCACCCCACCGGCGGGCCCGCCCGCCACCACACCCACAGGAGCCACGCCATGAACACCACCCGTACTGTCGCCCGTCGCACCGCACGGACCGGCGCGACCACCGCCGCTGCCCTCGTGCTGGCGGCGACCGGCGGGATCACCGCCGCGAGCGCCGCAGACACCCCCGCCCTCACCACCGTGGCGGTCCGCGCCGCGGACCCGACCGACGACCACAACCAGGCCGACGTCACCTTCGCCCAAGGGATGATCCCCCACCACCGCCAGGCCATCGTCATGTCCCGGATGGCCCGCGCCCACGACGCCTCCCCCGAGGTCAAGGCCCTCGCCCTCAGGATCCAGAAGGCGCAGCAGCCCGAGATCGACACCATGGCGGGCTGGCTGGAGGCGTGGGGCGAGAAGGTCCCCCGAGGCATGGGCGCCATGGATGACATGAACGGCATGGGACGCGACGGCGATGACGCCACGTCCATGCCCGGGATGATGCACGGCCAGCGGATGAGGGACCTGGACGGCACCGCCGGCCGCGCCTTCGACACCATGTTCCTGACGATGATGATCGAACACCACGAAGGCGCCATCGACATGGCCAGGACCGAACAGAAGCAAGGCTCCTACACCCCGGCCAAGGACCTCGCCGCCGACATCATCAAGAGCCAGACCGCCGAGATCGCCCAGATGCGCACCATGCTCACGTCCCGCTGAGGGCGCGCAGCCGTTCGCAGTCCGCCGCGAGCGGAGTCACCTTCGGGTTGCCGCGCCCGGAACGGCTCGCACGGCGCCACCCTCGACTCCGCCGACCACGCCTTCTGCCCCCTGCAGCGCATGGCCGGTTCCCCGGAAGGCACGACGGCTGCCTGAGTCTCGGGAGCAGGCGTCCAGCGCCGCCCGGACGGCCGTCGTCCATACCGGCATTCGGGCCGCCTCATCGCTGATGAAACCCTTGGCCTGCAGCTCTGCCAGCCAGGCGCACAACCCTGCGTAGTGCCGGTACGGGTCGAGCACGACGAGCGGCCGACGGTGCGCGCCCGCCATCGACAGGGCGCTCCAGGTGTCGAAGAGTTCCTCGCAGGTGCCCAGTCCGCCGGTGAGCACCAGGAAGGCGTCGGCCCTGTGGAACATCATCTGTTTGCGCGTGGACAGTCCGTCGACCACGACGAGCCGATCGGCTGCCCGGTCGGCCTTGTGGACCAGGGGCCGGGGGACGATCCCGGTGGTATGGCCGCCGCCCCGCCGGACGGCGGCGGCCATTGCGCCCATCATCGAGCACTTCTGGCCGCCCCACACCACATGCCACCCCCTGGCTGCGATCCCCGCACCGACCTCCTCGGCGAGGGAGATGTCGGCGGCTTTGGCCGCGGGCGATGCGGCACAGTACACACAAACCGTGAACGCGGTGGAGCGCGGCGGCATGGAATCCGTGGCAGCGGCGTCGAGCGTCATCACGAGCTCCTGATCTGCGGCCGAAGCAGCCATCGGCGTGCTGGTGCGGTACACGGACCACGCTACGGAACGACAATGGATATTCCAGTACGCCGCCCCGGATTCCAGCGGGGCTCCCAACATTTCGGGAGAGGCACGGAAGTTCTCTTGCATCAGAAAGGCAAACCCTATTGACGATTGAACATATCTTCTTCGAATGCTGCCCTTTGCGCCAAACTTCCACGTATGGCACCTTGGTCGATCAGTGCCGCCTGGAATGAGGCGAAAGGAAAAACGGATGCCTTATTCCTGTCGGCCATCTCTGAAGTCCGCGTTCACTCCCGCCAAGGTCCCCCATGCCACTGCCTGTACCGGCCCCCATCCTGGCACCGCTGCCCGAAGAGCTGACCAGCTTCGTCGGCCGACGGCGAGAGACCGGTGAACTCCGCAGAGTCCTGGAGACCTCGCGCCTGGTCACCGTCGTCGGCGCCGGCGGTATCGGCAAGAGCCGTCTCGCCTGCCGCACTGCCGGCAGACTCGCCCGCGCCTTCCCCGGCGGCATCCACTACGCGGATTGCACCGATGGCGAGGAAGCGCTCGCTCATGCCCTGACGGCAGCGCCCGATGCCCGGGCCTTGCTCGTCGCGGACAATTGCGAGGCGACACGCGTGTCGGTGGCGCGACTCGTCGGTCAGGCACTGCGTTCTTCCACTGCCTGGCACGTCCTGGTGACGAGCCGACAGGTCCTGGGGGTGCCGGGCGAGCACGTGTACCAGTTGCCGCCGTTGGACCTGCCGACGGCCGAAGAGCGTTCCACGGTCCGGATCGGCGCGTGCGACGCGATCGCGCTGCTCCTCGAACGCGTCCGCGCCGTGCTGAGCGGGTTCGCTCTGACCCACGAGAACGCGTCGCACCTGGTCGAACTGTGCCGACGGCTGGACGGGCTGCCGATGGCCCTGGAAGCCGCGGCCGCGCAGATGCGCGTATTGGCGCCCCGGCAGGTGCTGGACCGGGTCGTGTCCTCCTACGATGTGTTCGCGCGCGGGATCGGACCCGCCGCCCCGGGACTGCTCGCGTGCGCGCAGCGCTCCGCCGAGCTGTGTTCGCCCGAGGAGCGCGAGCTGTGGGCCAACCTGTCCGTGTTCCGCGGCCCCGTCACGCTGGACGCCGCGACGGCGGTGGGGCCCGCGGGCGCCGACCCGGAAACCACCCTCCACCTGATCGCCGGCCTGGTGGACAAGTCGGTCCTGGTCCGCGAGGACACCCGGGACACGGTCGGCTACCGGCTGTACGCGCCGCTGCGCCACCACGGTCACCGCATGTTGCAGGGGAGCGGGGGCACTCTGCGTGCCCGGCGTCTCCATCGGGACCACCAGCTGCGGATCACCGAGGCGGAAGCCGTCCGCACGATGAGGAACACGCCGGATGCGGCGTGGCCCCCGTCGCACGTGGACGGTGCTGAGCTGCGTGCCGCCCTGGAGGCATGCCTGACCGATCCCGAAGCGGGCGACGAGGGGCTGCGTCTGGCCGTGGCCCGGTGGCCGTACTGGCAGGCGGAGGGAGCCACCGCCGAGGCGTGCCACTGGCTCGAATGCTTCGTCCGCTCCGCCGGCGACCTCCAGGTGACGCAGACCGTGGCGTACGCCCACGCCCTGTGGGTGCTGGCATGGCTGCGGGGCGCACAGGGCGAGAGCCGCAAGGCCCGCGCCGTGTTGCGGCACGGCGGCGCAGTGGCCCGCCGGCGCGCCGACGCCTCCGCGGCGGCGCACACCGCCTTCGTCCAGGGCGCCTTGGACCTCCACGACGGCGACGCGGCCGCGGCGGTCGCCGTGCTGCGAGAGGCGCTGGAGCGCCTCACCGAGCCCGAGGACGCCTTCGGCGGCATGATGGCCGCGCTGCACCTCTCCCTGGCACTCGGCCAGACGGGCGCGGACGACCACCAGGCCCTCCTGATCGCCGAGCACTGCCGTACGCAGTACCGAATGCCCCGGTGGAAGGGCTACCCGAACTGGGTCCTGGCGGCTGAGGCCCTGCGCCAGGGGAACGTCGACGGCGCGCACGCCTCGGCCCTGGAGGCGCTGCAGTCGTTCCTGGCCGTCGAAGACCGGCCGGCCACCGCAGCGGCACTGGAGCTACTGGCCCGGACGGCGGCGGCCTGGGGCGACGACCGGCAGGCCGCCCGGCTGCTCGGGGCCGCTGCCGGGCACGGCCCGGACGTCCCGGCTTCGGCCCGGCTGCTGAGCACCGCGGCGATCAGGGACCACCACTCCGGTCTGTGCGCGAGCGTACGACGGAATCTGGGACCTCGCGCGTTCGAGGCTGCCCTCACCGAGGGCGGGGCCGCGGACCTGGGCGAGCTGCTCGGCAGCTCCTTGGTCCCGGTCCCGCACCACCGGGGCCGCGAGTCGGCGGACGGGACCGGCGGCCCGCTCACCCCGCGCCAGTGGGCGGTGGCGCGGCTGGTCGCCGAAGGGCTGAGCAACCGGGAGATCGCCGGCCGGCTCGTGGTCGCCCAACGCACCGTGGAGACCCACGTCGAGCACATCCTGGCCCGGCTGTCGTTCACCTCGCGCGTGCAGATCGCCGCCTGGGTCACCGAACGCGTCGGCCTGCCCGGGGTACCGGATGCCGCCCAACCCGCGCAGCCGTCGATGGTGCGCCGCTCACCGGTCAGGCTCGCCCGGCAGGTGAGACGAGCACTTCAGTGAGTTCCGCGGCCCCCACCGACCGAACGAAAGGCAGACCCGACGTGCAGGTCCAGAACACGCATGGGCGCGAGGGCGTCGACGGACCGGCATGGTCCCGTTGCGCGGTGGTGTTTCCCGGGCAGGGCGGGCAGGGACCGCGGATGGGCCTGGCCTGGCGTGACCACGAGGCCTGGGAACTCGTGGGCCGAGCCGAGGCGGCCATCGGCCGCCCCCTCGCGCCCATGCTGCTGGACCGCGCCGCCGCGCCTCGTACCACTGCCGAGGCGCAACTGGCGGTGTTCATGGCCTCGATGCTGGCGTGGGAAGCGGTCCGGAAGGCAGCCGGGCCGCCCGCCCTGTTCGCCGGGCACTCCTTGGGGCAGATCTCCGCGCTGACCGCCGCCGGCGTTCTGGCGTTCGAGGATGCGGTACGGCTCACGGCGCGCCGCGGCGAGCTGACCGAGGCGGTGTGCCGCGGGCAGAGCGGTGGCATGGTCGCCGTGCTGCCGATCTCGATCGACGCAGCAGAGAAGGCCTGCGGCGTGCCGCCCTACGACTGCTGGGTGGCCAACGACAATGCGCCCGGCCAGGTGGTGCTGGCCGGTACCGAGACCGGGCTGGTGCGGGCGGCGGAGGCCGCCCGGGCGCTGGGGGCGGAGAAGTTCTACCGGCTGGCGGTGCCGGGCGCGTTCCACACTCCGCTCATGGCCGAGGCCGCCGCCGCCTTCGGCGATCACCTCCGCGGCGTGGCGTTCGGACGCCCGGTGCGCCCGGTCCTGTCGAACGCCACTGCTCGGCCGGCACCGCCCGACGCCCCCTGGCGGCGGTTGCTCTGCGAGCACCTGATCTCGCCGGTGCGCTGGCGCGAGTCACAGGAGTACATGGTGGCGGCCGGCGTACGCGGCCTGGTCGAGGTGGGGTGCGGCAGGACCCTGGGCAAACTCGCGCACCGCACCGTCCCGCAACTGGCCGCCTACCGGCTCGACACCCCCGCCGCCGCCGATCGACTGCTCGACGGGCTTTCCTGACCCACCGCCGTCGTCCCCGCCGGGTTCTGTCGTCCGGCGGCGACGAGCTCGGCGACGGTGCGCCTGAGCCGGGCTTTGTCGACCTTGCCCACCCCGGTCGTGGGCAGCGCCGCGACCACTTCAAGACGGTCGGGCAGCTTGAAGGGGGCAACCCCCTGAGCACGCAGGAAGTCCCGCAGCTCGCGCAGCGTCGGCGCGTCGTCCCCGGGCGGCACCACCACGGCGCACACCGCTTCGCCGTGCAGCGGGTGCGGCATCGCGACCACCGCCGCGGCGCATACCGCCGGGTGTCTCATCAGCAGCGTCTCCAGGTCCCCCGCAGGGATCTTCTCACCGGAACGGTTGATGACGTCCTTGACCCGGCCGACCACGACGGCGTTGCCCGCGTCGTCGAGCCTCACGAGGTCTCCGGTGCGGTAGAAGCCGCCGGGCGCGAACGCTTCGGGCGGCCTGGCACCCGCTGCGTAGGCCGTGATCGTGCTCGGGCCCCGTGTCCACAGCTCCCCGACCGTGCCCGGCGGGACCGTCCGCCCCGCGTCGTCGACGACCCGTAGCTCGTCCCCGGGTGCAGCGGGCCTGCCCTGGGTGGTCGCCGCCATGTCGTCCGGGTCGTCGAGCCGGGTGAAGCACAGCAGGCCCTCGCTCATGCCGTACACCTGTTGGACGGCACAGTCCAGGCCGGTGGCCAGACGCCTGGCGAGGGCCGGGTCCAGCCTGGCACCGCCGACCTGGAGGACGCGTAGGCTCGACACGTCGCGCGGGTGATCCCGCAGGTCCGTGAGCCACTGGGCGGCCAGGCCGGGGACGAGCGCGCAGTGCGTGACACGCTCGCGTTCGACGAGGTCCAGGCAGTGGGCGGGGTCGGCGGACCGGGCCAGCACCACCCGCCCGCCGTGGGCGAGAGTGCCGAGGACGCCGGGGTGCCCGAAGGCGAAACTGTGCGTGACGGGGATCGCCGCGAGATAGACCGTGTCCCGGTCCAGAACGGACACATCGGAGGCGGCACGGATCACGGAGGTGAACGCCTCGTGCGTCCGCGGGATGCCCTTGGGCGGGCCGGTCGTGCCGCTGGACAACAGGTGCAGTGCGATGTCGTGAGGTTGAGAGGCGTGTACGCGCCCCGGGTCTGCGTCCACCGGGTCACCGTGCACCGGGTCCCCGTGCACCGGTTCCCCGTCCGCCGGGGAGCAGAGGGCGCGCAGGTCGTCCCAGGCCAGCAGCGTCCTGACACAGTCGTGTTCCTTGATCAGGCGCCGTGCCATCTCCATGTGGTCGAAGGCCCGGGAGGGGGGCGGTACTGCCAGCGCGGCCGGTCGCAGCGTGGCGATCACCGGCCGCAGCTCGTGTTCGCGCAGCGTCGGCATGGCCAGGACCGGCGGGCACCCGGCCCGCATCAGCGCAAGGGCGAGGACCAGCAGTTCGATGGTGTTGGGGAGTTGCAGCAGCACCGGCTCGGGGGCTCGCAGGCCCAGCCGGTGCAACCGTGCGGCGGTGCCGTCCACCGCCGCCGCGAGCTGGCGGTACGTCATGCGCCGCTGCTCCCCGACGACGGCGCACCGCCCGGCCAGGGCCCCGGCATGCCTCAGCACGAGGTCGTCCACGCGTTCCGGCCGCCACCATCCCGCCGCGCGGTAGCGGTCGGCGCTCACCGAACCCCCACCAGTGCTGCGGCCTGGTCGACCGCCGCCTCCTGCCACGGCGTCAGCTCCTGGTACGGGCGGGCATCGTAGAAGGCCGCGTACGGGTCGACGATCTCCGTCGTGTGCCCGGACATCGCTTCCAGCACGGCCAGTCCGCAGTACGGTACGTACACCGACGAATAGCCGCCCTCGTGGCACATCACCAGGCGCCCCCCGCACACTTCCCCCGCCAGCTCCAGCAACTGCGCGGCCAGGCTGCGGTAACCCGCCGCACTCACCCCCATGCGGCCCAGCGGATCCGCTGCCGAGGCGTCGAAACCGCTCGCCACGATGACGAGGTCCGGCGCGAACGTCCGTACCGCAGGCGCCACGACGCGGCGGAACGCATCCGCATACGCACCGTTGCCGCTGCCCGCCGGAAGCGGGACGTTCACCACGGTGCCCACGGCCGCGCCGGCGCCGCGCTCATGCCGGTGACCGGAGTCGAACGGGAACAGTCCGTCCTGGTGCACCGAGACGGTCAGCACGTCCGGATCGCGCATGAAGATGTCCTGTGTGCCGTTGCCGTGGTGCACGTCGTAATCCACGACCGCGACACGTTCCACGCCGTGCCGCGCGCGGCCCCACGCGATGGCGACGGCGATGTTGGCGAACACGCACCAGCCCATGCCCGTGTCGGGCAGTGCGTGATGGCCCGCAGGGCGCACCAGCGCGTAGGAGTTGTGCGCCCGGCCGGTGAGCACCGCTTCGGTGGCGGCGATCGCACCTCCGGCGGCCAGGGCGGCGATGTCGTACGCGCCCGGTCCGAAGGGCGTCCAGCCGTCCCCGGCGTCGCCACCGCCCGCCGCGCTGGCCCGCGCGATGCGGTCGACGTAGGCCGCGGTGTGCACGCGCAGCAGATCCTCCCTCGTCGCCTCGCAGGGAGTGATCCGCACCAGGTGCCGCGCGAGACCGCTGGCCTCCACCAGCGAGGCGAGACGGGTCCTGGGCTCAGGTGTGTCGTAGTGCGGATGCGGTGGCAGCGGGCCGCCGGCGCCGCGGGGATGGAAGGTCCCCGTGTCGTACCAGCCGTAGCGCTCGTGCCACACGTACGCCGTGGTCACATTTCCTCCCACCTCACGCCGCGGTGAGGACGAGCACCGCGTTCTGTCCACCGAAACCGAAGGAGTTGTTCAGCGCGGCGCCGCTGGTCACGGGCCGTGGCGCGCCCTGTACGAGATCGCAGTCGACCTCCGGGTCAAGCCGTTCGAGGTTCGCCGTGGGCGGTACCAGACCGCTCTCCAGCGCCAGCAGGGTGAACACCGCCTCGATGGCTCCCGCGGCGCCCATGCAGTGACCGGTCACGCCTTTGGTCGAGGTGACCGCGGCAGCCGCACCGATCGCCCTGCGGATCACGTGGGCCTCGGCGACGTCACCCAGCCGGGTCGCGGTGCCGTGCGCGTTCACGTGACCGATGTCCGCCCCGGACAGGCCCGCATCGGCCAGGGCCGCCCGTACCGCGTTCCGTGCCCCCGCGCCCTCGGGATCGGGCGCGGTGTCGTGCACCGCGTCGGCCGAAGCCCCGTAGCCGCTGATGCAGCCGCGTACCCGGGCGCCGCGGGCCCGGGCGTCCGCCTCGCGTTCGAGTACGAGAACGCCCGCGCCCTCCCCGGCCACGAACCCGTCCCTGTCGGCGTCGAACGGGCGCGAGGCGGTGGCCGGATCACGGGAGCGGCGGGACAGCGCACCGGCGGCCGCCAGCCCGGCCATCATGGAAGGACTGACGGCGGCCTCCGCGCCGCCGGCCAGCACGACGTCGCAGGTGCCGTTGCGCAGCAGGTCCCGGGCCACGCCGAGAGCCGTCGAACCGGACGCGCAGGCGGTGCTGACGGCGAGGTTCGGACCCCGTGCGCCGCAGTCGATCGCCACGTACCCGGCGGCCATGTTGACCCCGTACGACGGGAGGAACAGCGGCGACACGCTGGATGCGCCCTTCTCGCGCAGGATCTGGTGTTGCTGCTCGAATGCCGCCGTGCCGCCGAGGGAGTTGCCCATCACCACTCCGACGCGGGCGCCGTCCCAGGTGCTGGAGTCCAGGCCGCAGTCGCGCAGTGCCTCACGGGCGGCGACCATCCCCAACTGGACGTGCCGCCCCAGGCGCCAGGCGGTCCGCCGCCCCAGCACCGCTGCGGGATCGAATTCCGGCGGTACCCGGCAGCTGAAGTCCACCGGCAGCCCCGCCAGCGCCGGGTCCGCGGAAGCGGTCGGCACCGCGCTCAGGACCCGCTTCCAGTTCTCGTCCACCCCCACACCGGCAGGAGTGACCAGCCCCAGACCGGTCACCGCCGCACGGAAGGGCCGAGGGGGCGTCATGCCGCTGTCAGGACGACGACGGCGTTCTGACCGGCCAGGCCGAAGGCCACATTGACGGCGACCTCGACGGGCATGGCGCGCGCGGACCCCTGGACGATGTCCGCGTCGATCCGCGGGTCGAGCCGTTCCAGGTTGGCGACGGCCGGGACCAGACCGTGCTCGATGGACAGGACGGTGTACACGGCCTCGATCGCGCCGGCGGCGGCGATGCAGTGACCGGTGACGCCCTTGGTCGAGGTGACCGCCGGACGCGGACCGAGCACGCGGCGCAGCACGCGTGTCTCGCCGATGTCGTTCAGCTCGGTGGCGGTGCCGTGCGTGTTGACGTGGTCGACGTCCGCACCGGACAGCCCTGCGTCCGACAGCGCCGTGCGCAGGGCCCGCTCGAAGCCGCTGCCCTCCGGGTCGGGGGCCGCTTGGTGCACGGCGTCGGCGGAGCCGCCGTAGCCGCTGATGTGGGCACGTACCCGGGCGCCGCGGGCCCGGGCGTCCGCCTCCCGTTCGAGTACCAGAACGCCCGCGCCCTCAGCCGCCACGAAGCCGTCCCGGTCGACGTCGAACGGCCGGAACGCCGCGGGTGGGTCGTCGGACCGGCGCGAGAGGACGCCCATGCTGGTCAGGCCCGCGACGATGGTCCGGCTCAACGCCGCTTCCGTGCCGCCGGCCAGCACGATGTCGCAGGTGCCGCTGCGCAGCAGGTCCCGGGCCACCCCGAGAGCGGTGCCACCGGACGCGCACGCCGTGGTGACCACCAGGTTGGGCCCGCCCGCGCGACAGTCGATCGCGATGTGTCCGGCCACCATGTTCGCGCCCCACATCGAGATGAACAGGGGCGACACCGCCTGGGCACCCCTTTCCCGCAGGGCCAGGCACTGCTCCTCGAATGTCGCCGTACCGCCGAGGGAGTTGCCCATCACCACTCCGACGCGGGCGCCGTCCCAGGTGCTGGAGTCCAGGCCGCAGTCGCGCAGTGCCTCACGGGCGGCGACCATCCCCAACTGGACGTGCCGCCCCAGGCGCCAGGCGGTCCGCCGCCCCAGCACCGCTGCGGGATCGAAGTCCGGCGGTACCCGGCAGCTGAAGTCCACCGGCAGCCCCGCCAGCGCCGGGTCCGCAGAAGCGGTCGGCACCGCGCTCAGGACCCGCTTCCAGTTCTCGTCCACCCCCACACCGGCAGGAGTGACCAGCCCCAGACCGGTCACCGCCGCACGGAAGGGCTCCGCAGGAGCTCCTCTCACGCGCTGAGCCCCCTGCTGCGCAACAGCTGGACCAGCTGCCCGACGGTGTGCTGCGGGCGCATCTCGTCATCGGTGCACGGCACGCCCAGATCGTCGCGCAGCACCAGCGACAGCTCGGCGATGGCCAGGGAGTCCAGATCGAGCCCCCGCAGGGTCGCATCGGCGGTGATCTCTTCCTCGGGCACGCCGAACCTGGACGAGAGGATGTGGGCGAGCGTCCTCGGTACTGCGGTCATGTCTGCGGTCATGTCAGCTCCTGATCGATGTGGAGGAAAGGGGAACGGGAGGGTCGACGGCCGGGAAGTCGACGAGGGCCTCCGCTCCCGCCAGGACCTCGACCTCGCCGAAGAGTCCGGTGAGCACGCGCAGCGTCGAGCGTTTGATCACGCGCTCCGCGATCGGGTCCATGATCCCGACCAGGCTCTCGACGCCGAAGTCGTAGGTGACGTCGAGCATCACCTCGACGCCGCCGGCGCCGGGGATGAACCGCCAGCTGCCGCGGAAGTCCTCGAAGTCGCCGTCCACCTGGGCGAACTCGACGCGCAGCCGGTCGTGGTCGAGCCGTTCCCGCTCGGTCCAGCTCATGATGCCGCGCCGGAAGTTCATCACCCAGTCGCTGCGCAGATCACCCGGCGCGGCGATCTCACGGGTCACCACCGAACGCACGTCCGGTGAAAGCGACGGGTAGCGGGTGAAGTCCACGACGGCGTTGAAGGCCGCGGGGCCGTCACCTGTGGGCAGCGCCAGATGAAAGTGGATGGATCGCATCTCGGAGGCTCCTCACACGAGTGCGGCGCGGGCCGCACGCTCGAACGCCTCGTACAGGAACTCGACGTCGTGTTCGTCGAGTACTGCGGGCGGGGTCAACCGCAGGACTCCGGATGCGTTCATCGAGTGATTGGCGAGCACCCCGGCCCCCATGAGCTCGACCAACAGGTCACCGACCAGCCCGGGGCGGCGCAACTCGATGCCGATGAGCAGGCCGACGCCGCGCACCTGCACCACCTGTTCGCCCAGTGCCCGCCGGGCGATCCGGTCCAGGTCTTCACGCAGCCGGGCACCGAGTACCCGGGCCCGCTCCACGATGCCGTCCTCCTCGGTCGCACGGATGGCGCCCTGGACGGCGGCCATCGCCAGGGGGTTGCCGGAGAAGGTCGAGGTGTGCAGGAAGGGATCGCGGTCGAACGCCTGGTAGGCCTCGCGGGTCGCGACCACGGCCGAGACCGGCACGATGCCCCCGCTCAGACCCTTGCCGACGAGCAACGCGTCGGGTGTGACGCCCGCGAGGTCCGCGCCCCACCAGGCGCCGAGGCGGCCCATGCCCGTCTGGATCTCGTCCAGGACGAGGAACGCGCCGTGTTCGCAGCACAGCCGTGCAACGTCCCGCAGGTAGCCGGGCGGTGGGATGACCACACCCCCCTCGCCCTGGACGGGTTCCACCACGACGCAGGCCTCGTTCCGGTGCGCGGCCAACTCCGCGGCCAGCGCGTCGATGTCGCCGTAGGGGACCTGTGACACCTGCGGCAGCAGCGGCCGGAACGGCTCGCGGTACACGTCGTTGCCGGTGACGCTGAGCGCGCCCATCGTCTTGCCGTGGTATCCGCCGCGCATCGACACCAGCCAGTGCTTGCCGCAGGTGCGGGCCATCTTGATCGCGGCTTCGACCGCCTCGGCGCCGGAGCCCGCGAAGTGCACCTTCTCGAGGCCCGCGGGGGTCACGGACACCAGTGCTTCCGCGGCTCTGACCACCTCGGGCTCCAGCAGCAGCCGGGTGGCCATCGGATGGGAGGCGAGCTGCCGGGCCACCGCGTCGACCACGACGGGGTGGCGGGCACCGAGCAGGAACACCCCGTAGCCGCCGCAGTTGAGGATGCGGTGCCCCGTGTCCGTGGTGATCCAGGCCCCGTCGGTGGCGACCTCGACGTCCGCGCCGAACATCTGGCCCAGCGAGGCCCGCCCCTTGCTCAGACAGGCTCGGTGGCGGTCGGCGATCGATGTGCCGGCCAGGCTGACCGAGGTCATCGGTGCCCCTCTCGTGCGGCTTCGTGTAGCACCGCCCACGATGGCAGCGTTCCGGTGCCGGGGCATCGGGAGTTCCACCGATGCACCACCCACAGGGGCGCCGGCCGACGTCAGGGCCCGCGCAGCTCCTCGAAGACCGCGGCGATGTGCTCGCGCGGCGCGCCCACCGCCATCCGCCGCCTCACCCGCTCCTCCAGCACCGCCGCAACGGGGCCGGGCACGCCCGCTTCCCGGCCTGCCGCCGCCAGCTGACGCAGCGCCACCGAGTGCACCACGAGGGGTGCTTCATCGTCGTCGTACCGCCCGGCGGCGATCAGCGGTACGGACCCGCGGACGGTGTGTTCCAACGCCGGGAACAGCTGCACGACGTCGTCGGCGTACCCCTCCAGGGGAATCCCGGCCGCAGACGCGATGGCAGCCCCTTCGAGGAAGCCGCACGTCGCTGCGTACAGGAAGGTCAGCAGTGCCCCGTCGTGCGCGTTGGCCAGGGCGATGTCGTCCCCGAGGAACGCAGCCGTACCACCCAGCGCACGCGCCACGTGGCCGATGGCCGCGAAGTCCTCGCCGGGGCCGCTGTACAGCACCCGGGCGTGACCGGTACCCAGGTGCCGTGGGTACGCCATGATCGCCGCGTCCAGGCAGCGGCAGCCTCGCGGACGCAACCACGCTTCCATCTCGCGGGCGTCGGCCGGGGTACCGGTCGACATCTGTACGACGATCCGGTCCCGCGTCTCGCCGATGACGGGCGCCAGCACCTGGCGCGAGGCGGCGTAGTCGGTCAGGCACACCAGGACGACGGGCGCGCAGCGCACGGCGTCGGCGAGCCGCTCCACCGGCAGCAGCCCGTTCCCGTCCAGGGCGCGTGCCCGGTCCGCCGTCCGGTTCCACACCGCGACGTCGAGCCCCGCCGCGGCCAGGACCCGCGCGAGGGCACTGCCCATACTGCCGCTGCCCAGTACCGACACATCCGGCATCTTGCTTCCCTTCTCCACCAGGGCCCGGACCGTCGACCCGGGACCGCCCGCCAGGGCAGCCGGACCGCCGTCCCGGGTCGAGGCGAAGCCGTGTTCCCTGGTCGGGACGGGTGACAGCCGGGCAGTGATTGGTACGACTGGCGCAATCGCCGGTTGACGGCTGTACGCCCTTGCCATTCCCCTGCTTCAGGGAAACCCCGCGGGCGGCGGAACGCTCCGCCGCCCTTGCACCCGCACAACGAGAGGAAGAGGACCATGGTTGCGTCGGTCATCGAGACCAGGGCCAAGAAGATCTTCAAGAACTTCGACATCGACCACGACGGCGCCATCACCAAGGACGACTTCGAAGTGATGGCCAAGCGTCTGACCGACGCCCTGGGCATCAAGTCGAGCTCCGGCCAGGGCCGCGGCGTGGCGGACTCCTACGCCAAGGTCTGGGAGGAGCTCCAGCGCCAGGCGGACACCGACCGTGACGGCCGTGTGACGGCGGCGGAGTATGCGGCGGTGTTCGGTACTCGGGACTTCGTCAAGGTGCTCGACCTGGCCAGCGACGCCGAGTTCAAGGCTGCCGACACCGACGGCGACGATGTGCTGTCCCAGCAGGAGCTGAGGAACATGCTGGAAGCGTACGGGGTGCCGTCGTCGGAGATCGGCAACGCCGTCCAGGCCCTGGACCAGGACGGCGACGGCCGGGTGTCCCGGCAGGAGTACCGCGAGGCCTGGCACTCCTACTACACCGACACCAACACCGACACGCCGATCAGCATGGCTCTCGGACGCATCTAGCTTCCCCCGCCACGCGACCGCGAATCGCCCGCCGGCCTCGTCGGCGGGTGATTCGCCGCCCGCATCGGCAGGCGCGGCGGCCGTGACAGATCGGTCGTTCTCCCGATGCACCGTCCGCACTACGGGCGCAGGGTGGTCCACGTGACCGAGACCACGACCACAGTGCTGGACGACCGGGCGGCGTTCCTGGACGTCGCCGATCCCGGATTCATGTTCACCGCTCCCGAAGTCGCGGCCGCGCGCGAAGCGCACTGGTACGCCGGCACCCCCTACGGCGTCATGGTGCTGCGTCACGCGCAGGTGCAACAACTGCTGCGGGACCGGCGCCTGGCTCAGAGCGGCCGGCGCTTCCTGAAACTCAACGGGGTCACGCACGGCACGGTCCACGACTGGTTCGACACGCTGCTGCTGCACTTGCGCGGTGAGGAACACCGGCGCCAGCGGGCCCTCGTGCTCCAGGCGTTCGCTCCCCAGGCTCTGCAGCGGTGGCGGTCGACCATGCGCAGGACCGCCGAGCGGCTGGCCGACCGACTGGCCGGGGCCGGCCCCTGCGAGTTCGGGGAGACCTTCGCCGACCCGATGGCGGTCTCGGTGATGTCGGCCATCCTCGGCGTGCCGCTGGACGACTACGAGCCCCGGTGGAGTACCGACATCGGGCTGGTGTACAGCGTCGGGCACCGAGCGGACGCGCTGGCGCGCGTCGAGCGTTCCCTGGCCGGTCTGCGCGCCTACGCCGATCACCTCGTCTCCCGTCACGGCACCGCACGGACGGGTGACGACCTGGTCTCGCTGTTGATGAGCGGGTACGACGGCGAGGGCATGGACCGCACGGAACTGCGCGACCTCATCGTGGGCCTCTTCTTCGCCGCCCACGACACCACTCGCAATCAGCTCGGACAAATGCTGTTCACCTTCACCGAGCACCCCGACCAGTGGGAGCTGCTCGCCGAGCGGCCCGAGCTCGCCGAGCAGGCCACCGACGAGGTGGTCCGCTGGTGCCCGGCAGCCCCGGCGATCTTCCGCTTCGCCCTGGAGGACGTCGACTTCGAGGGCCTGCGGGTACCGGCCGAGTCCTTCGTCATGCTGTGCGTGCACGCCGCCCAGCGCGACCCGCGCGTCTTCGACAGCCCCGACGTCTTCGACATCACCCTGCGACGTCCGCCCCTGCTGTCGTTCGGCGCCGGCCCGCACTACTGCCTGGGGGCGGCCACGGTGAAGGCCGAGATCACCGAGATCCTGACCGTGCTGCCCAGACGCCTCCGGGCACCCCGCCTGACCGCGCCGGTCGTGTGGCGCAACCCCATCGGTGTGTGCGGACCCGAGTCGTTGACGGTGAACTTCCAGCCCAGGACGTCCCGTGGATGACGCCCGGCGCGGTCCGGTGCGCCACGCCACCGCAGCCGACGAGGACGACGTGGTGGCCGTGCTGTGTGACGCGTTCTCCAATGACCCGGTGTGCCGGTGGATCATTCCCGACCCCGTCCGGCGCCGGGAACTCCTGCCTTCCGTCTTCCGCGCCTTCACACGGGAGGCAGCCGCCGATGGGCGCGTGTACCTGGCCGGAGACGGTCTCGGGGCCCTGCTCCTGGTCAACACTCCTGCCCGCGACGGCGACCACGACCGCGTGCGCGGGTCCGGCGCCGCGTCGTCGGCCCAGCGCTCGGCGGACCTGGCCCAGGAGTTCGCAGACCGTCTGCTGACCTGCACGCGATTGCTGGCAGCCCATCATCCGGGCGAACCGGCACACCTGTACATTCCGCTGGTTGGCGCGCGCCGCGGCCACCAGGGGCGGGGCATCGGCAGCACACTGGTCGCCTCCGCGCTGGCGGAGAGCGCCGGGGCCCCCGTCTACCTGGAGGCCACCAGCCGGCGAAGCCTGCGGCTCTACCGGCGGCTCGGCTTCGCCCGCCGGGGCCCCGAACTGCGTCTGCCCGACGGCCCCGCTCTTTTCCCGGCCTGGTGGGACCCGTCCTCCGGCTGCACCGGCTGACCTGTGGAGGCCCTGTGCCGTACGAACCAAGCGATCCGCGATCCTGCCCCCTGCCGACGTACCCGTCGTATGTCGGTGGTCGCGACATCGACGCCGACCGGCATGTGTACACGGTGACGACCACGTCGATCCTGCAGGACGTCTTCCGCAGCCTCACGCTCAAACGTCACCTGGAGCAGGGCCGAGCCGACCCCGCACAGGCGGCGGACTTCGTCGTGGGCCGCTGCGCGGTGGCGAGCGAGAGTGTCGTGCAGACCGCCGTCGAGGCCGCTGCCGGAGCGTTTCCCGCATGGTCGGCCGTACCGCTGGAGAGGCGCATGCAGCTGGGCGCGGGTATCCGCGAGCGGATTCGCCGCGGCCACGCGGCGTTCGTCGATGTGCTGGTGTCCGAAGGCCAGCCCCGCGCCCTCGCCGAGTGGCAGGTCTGCGGCCTGCTGGACGTCTATGCCACCGAGTCCCTGGACTGGTGTGCGGCGCAGATGCACCAGCAGACTCGGCTGCGGGGGCGGATCATGACCCTGAGGCGCAACCCGGACGGCGTGGTGTGCGTCAATCCGCCGCAGAACACACCGGCGGCGAGCACGATGTTCGCCGTGTCCGCACTCATGGCCGGGAACACCGTGGTCGTGCGGGCCCCGCGCAGCGCGCCCTTGGGCGTCATGCACGCGTTGCGCGAATTCGTGGTTCCCGTACTCGAAGAGCTGGGCGCGCCTGCCGGAACGCTGAACGCGTACTGCGCCCGGCCCGGGCCCACGCTGCAGTCCTGGCTGGAGAGCCCGCACGTCGCGGACATCTTCTACACCGGCGGAGTCGAACGCGGACTGGAACTGGAACGCGAGTGCGTCGCCCACGGCAAGAAGCCCGTCCTGGAGCTGGCGGGAAACGACTGCGTCGTCGTGTGGCGGGACGCGGACGTCGAGCTGGCGGCCCAGGCACTGTCCGAGTGCTTCTTCGGATCGGGCCAGATCTGCATGGTTCCGAACCAGGTCATCGCCCACCCGGCGATCGCCGACGAACTCATCGTGCACCTGAGCAAGCAAGCCGCCGGTATCCGGCCCGGTCCCCCCGACCGCCGCGACGTCCTCCTCACGCCGGTGCTGCGGGGCGAACGCTTCTTCGCGTACCTGCGCGACGCAGTGGCCAAGGGCGCCCGCGTCGAGTTCGGCGGGCGCCGCCTGGAAGTCGACGGTTCGCCGTCCGACACGGGGATGTTCCTGGAGCCCACCGTGCTGCGGATCCACGGCTGTGCCGGCGCCCGGGACATCGAGGCCGTACGTGAGGAGACGTTCTTCCCGCTGCTGCCCGTCGTCGTGCCCGACCCGGCGGACGACAGGTCCCTTCTCGAGGAGGCGATCGCCTACGTCACGAGCAACCCCTACGGCCTGCGCAACTCCCTGTGGGCCACCGACCCCGCCGTCATCGAGCGCTTCGTCGCGCGCACCTTCAACGGCGGGCTGCTGAAGGTCAACGATTCCCACGTCTCGCTGCTGCCGTGGCTGCCCTCCCACGGCGGCACCGGTTACACCGGAGGCGTGTTCGGTGAGGCCAACTACCCGATGCTGCGGTGCTCGCGGCTCCAGGGCGTGTCGATCGCCACCGGTATCAGCCCCCGCGACGTGGTCCTCGGCGCCTATTCCGCGAGGTTCTCCGCGCCGTAGCCCCCTTCGCTTCGCGCGCTCCGGGTGCGGGCCGTCCTGGCACAGCCCGCGCGTATGCCGTCACATGCGTGCCGGCCGCAGGGCGGTGGGGGGCCGCTCATGACCCCACGCGTTCCCAGCCGCGGCGCGGAGGGCGGGCGCCGAGCCGGGTGTCGCGGCTGCGGTAGACGATGTAGGGGCGGGTCAGGTAGCCCACTGGTGCGGTGCGGTGAGCATGTGCACGAGGCGGGTGAAGGGCCAGGCCGCGAACAGCAGCAGGGCGCTGATCGCGTGCAGCTGGAACAGCAGCGGGGCTCCGGGCGCCGCTCGTACAACTGGGACGATCGGGTGGTCCAGCCGAACTTGTCGTAGCGGTAGCGCCAGACGTGGCCCGGTGCGCATGCGCTCTGCGGCGCCCGGGTCGCGGTCCGCGGCGATGAGCAGCATCTTCACCCGGCCGGCCAGTTCCCCGACCAGGCGGGCGTGATGCGCCTCGGCGCCTTCGAGGGCCGTGGCGTCTTCGGGGTCCGAGGCGAGGGTGAGCACGGTCATGACGGTTCTCCAGCAGGTCGCGGTCGGCTCGCCGACCGGTGCGCGTGCAGGGCGGTCGGAGGTGTCGGCACCGGAGAGGAAGGTGCCGAGTCCGGCCGCGGGAGGGGCCGGACGCACGACCGAGCCGGGCGCCACGCGCCGCACGCGCTGCACCCGTGGCAGCCGGGACGGGGAATCGTCGTCCGGGGGCACGGAATGCGCTCGTGACAGATGGGGATCTGCGGTTCGATCGATGCCCAGCATGCAGTACCGGCCACATCCGGCCCGCGGGCCGACCGGGTCTCTTCGCCAGGGCCGATGGGCCTGCCGTGACCGGCCGCACGGGGTCGGAAGGTCCTCCGGCGGGGACCGCAGGACCCAGGTGCTCCGGGGCCGGGCCACCTAGCGTTTCCGGCCATGGAGAACGATCGGAACGCACGGCGACGGAAGTCGCACACCGGTGAAGTCTGGCCGCTGGCCGCCCGCCGGCTGCTCACGCGCAGCGAGGTGTCGGCCGACGGACGCGCGGTGTTCGGCACGGGTGATCCTCAGTGGGAGGGTTTCTACCGGGACCGGTGGGCGCACGACAGGGTGGTGCGTTCCACGCACGGGGTGAACTGCACCGGTTCCTGCTCGTGGATGGTCTACGTCAAGGAAGGCATCATCACCTGGGAGCACCAGGCCACCGACTACCCGTCGATCGGCACGGACTGCCCCGAGTACGAGCCGCGCGGCTGCCCCCGCGGTGCCTCGTTCTCCTGGTACACGTACTCGCCCAGCCGGGTCCGCCACCCGTACGTGCGCGGGGCGCTGCTGAAGCTGTGGCGTGAGGCCCGCAAGCGGCTCGGCGACCCGGTGGCGGCCTGGGCGGAGATCACCTCCGATCCGGCGAAGGCCCGCGCGTACAAGCGGGCCCGGGGCAAGGGCGGGCTGGTGCGCGCCGACTGGGACGAGGTGTCCGAGCTGGTCGCCGCCGCCCAGGTCCACACGGTCAAGACGTACGGTCCCGACCGCGTCGCCGGATTCTCCCCGATCCCGGCGATGTCGATGGCGTCCTTCGCGGCCGGTGCCCGTTACACGTCGCTGATCGGTGGCACGCTCCTCTCCTTCTACGACTGGTATGCGGACCTGCCCGTCGCCTCGCCGCAGGTCTTCGGCGACCAGACGGACGTGCCGGAGGCCGCCGACTGGTGGAACGCGGGCTACCTGATCATGTGGGGTTCCAACATCCCCGTCACCCGCACGCCCGACGCGCACTTCCTCACCGAGACCCGCTACAACGGCACGAAGGTCGTCGCGGTCAGCCCCGACTACGCGGACAACGTCAAGCACGCCGACGAGTGGCTCGCCCCGCACCCGGGAACGGACGGCGCGCTGGCGATGGCCATGGGGCACGTGATCCTGCGCGAGTTCCTCGTCGACCGCGAGGTGCCGTACTTCCGGGACTACCTGCGCACGTTCACCGACGCCCCGTTCCTGGTGACGCTGCGCGAGCACGGCGAGGGCGGCCTGGTCCCGGACGGGTTCCTGACCGCCGCCGATCTCGGACGCGACACGGAGACCGAAGAGAACGCGGCGTCCAAGACCGTTCTCCTCGACGCGGCGACCGGCGAACCGGTCGTGCCGAACGGCTCGCTCGGCTTCCGCTGGGCCAAGGCCGAACCGGGCCGCTGGAACCTCGATCTGGGCGATGTCGTGCCCGAGTTGAGCCTGCTCGACCGTGCGGAGGAGACCGTGGCCGTGGCCCTGCCCCGCTTCGACGAGGGCGGCACTGAGGGCGGCTCGGTCATGGTGCGCGGGGTGCCCGTGCGGCGGATCGGCGGCCGCCTCGTCACCACCGTCTTCGACCTGATGCTGGCGCAGTACGGGGTGGAGCGGCCGGGTCTTCCGGGCAGCTGGCCGTCGTCGTACGAGGACGCCTCCGAGCCCTACACGCCGGCCTGGCAGGAGACGATCACCTCCGTGCCGGCCGAGCAGGCGGCCCGTATCGCCCGGGAGTTCGCCCGCAACGCCGAGCGCACGAACGGCCGGTCCATGATCGCGCTGGGCGCCGGCACCAACCACTGGTTCCACTCCGACACCATCTACCGCGCCTTCCTCGCCCTGATCACGATGACCGGCTGCCAGGGCGTCAACGGCGGCGGCTGGGCGCACTACGTCGGCCAGGAGAAGGTCCGCCCGGTCACCGGTCAGCAGCACCTGTCGTTCGCCTTCGACTGGCAGCGGCCCACCCGGCACATGGCGGGCACCTCCTACTGGTACCTGAACTCCGACCAGTGGCGCTACGAGGCGTTCGGGCCCGAGGAGCTGGCCTCCCCGCTGGGGGAGGGCCGCTTCAAGGGCAAGGGCTTCGCGGACTGCCTGGCGCAGGCGGTGCGGCTGGGCTGGACACCCGGCCACCCCGGTTTCAACCGCAACCCGCTCGACCTGGCGGACGAAGCGGCGCGGGCCGGCCGCCCGGTCGCCGAGCACATCGTCGACGAGCTGAAGTCCGGGCGGCTGCGGTTCGCCGTCGAGGATCCCGACGACCCGGCCAACTTCCCGCGCGTGCTGACCGTGTGGCGGGCCAACCTGCTGGGCTCCTCCGGCAAGGGCAACGAGTACTTCCTGCGCCACCTGCTGGGCACCGACGCGGCGGTCCGTTCCGAGGAGACCCCGCCGGAGGGCCGCCCGAAGGAGGTGGTGTGGCGGGAGGAGGCCCCCGAGGGCAAGCTCGACCTGTTGGTCTGCATGGACTTCCGGATGACGTCCACCGGTCTGATGGCCGACGTGGTCCTGCCGGCGGCGACCTGGTACGAGAAGGACGATCTGTCGAGCACGGACATGCATCCCTTCGTGCACGCCTTCACGCCGGCCATCGCCCCGCCCTGGCAGGCCCGCACCGACTACGACACGTTCCTGACGATCGCCGACCGGTTCAGCGAGCTGGCCGCCGAGCACCTCGGCACCCGTACCGACGTCCTCGCGGTGCCGCTGCTGCACGACACCCCGGACGAACTCGCCCAGCCGGGCGGTGTGGTGCGGGACTGGAAGACCGGTGAGTGCGAGCCGGTTCCCGGGCGGACCATGCCGAAGCTGGTGGTCATCGAGCGGGACTACGCCGCGATCGGGCAGAAGATGCGCGCCGTCGGTCCGCTGCTCGACACTCTGGGCACGACCACCAAGGGCGTCACCGTCCACCCGGACCAGGAGATCGAAGACCTCCGGCACCGCAACGGCACCGTCAGGGACGGGGTCGCCGCCGGGCGGCCCTCGCTCGCCACCGCGAGCGACATGTGCGAGGCGATCCTCGCCCTGTCCGGCACCACCAACGGCCGCCTGGCCACCGAGGGCTTCCGGGAGCTGGAGCGGCAGACCGGCAGCGAAGGCCTGGTCGAACTCGCGGCCGAGCGCGAGGCGGACCGGATCACGTTCGCCGACACCCGCACCCAGCCCCGCTCGGTGATGACCTCGTACGAGTGGTCGGGCTCGGAGACCGGCGGGCGCCGCTACTCGCCGTTCGTCATCAACACCGAGCACAAGAAGCCCTGGCACACCCTCACCGGACGGCAGCACTTCTTCGTCCAGCACGACTGGATGGCCGAACTGGGCGAACAGCTGCCCGTCTACCGGCCGCCGTTGAACACCCCCCGGCACTACGGCGACGAGCACCTGCACGACGAGGACCGGGCGGAGGTCACCGTCCGCTATCTGACCCCGCACTCGAAGTGGTCCATCCACTCGAACTACCAGGACAACAAGTACATGCTCGACCTGTCCCGCGGCGGACCGACGATATGGATGTCCACCGCCGACGCCGACAGGATCGGGGTCAAGGACAACGAGTGGATCGAGGCGTACAACCGCAACGGTGTCGTCGCCGCCCGGGCCGTGGTCACCCACCGCATGCCCGAGGGCACGGTGTACATGTACCACGCCCAGGACCGCAACGTGAACGTGCCGAAGACCGAGGTCAGCGGCAAGCGCGGCGGCATCCACAACTCCTTGACCAGGCTGCTGCTCAAGCCGACCCACCTGGCGGGCGGGTACGCACAGTTCACCTACGCCTTCAACTACTACGGACCGACCGGAAACCAGCGCGACGAGGTCACCGTCATCCGCCGCCGCTCGCAGGATGTGGAGTACTGAGATGCCCCGTGGCGAAGCCACCATCGGACGCGTTCTTGCACAAGTGGCGATGGTGATGAACCTCGACAAGTGCATCGGTTGCCACACCTGCTCGGTCACCTGCAAGCAGACGTGGACCAACCGCACCGGCGTCGAGTACGCCTGGTTCAACAACGTCGAGACCAAGCCCGGCGTCGGCTACCCGCGCCGCTACGAGGACCAGGAGCGCTGGAAGGGCGGCTGGATGCTCGACAGGCGCGGGCGGCTGGTCCTGCGCTCCGGCGGGAGGGTCGAGCGGCTCCTGTCCCTCTTCTCCAACCCCGACCTTCCGTCCATCGAGGACTACTACGAGCCGGTCACCTACGACTACGACAACCTCGTCAACGCCCCCGCCGGGAAGGACATCCCGGTCGCCCGCCCCCGCTCCGTCCTCACCGGCGGGCCCACCGCCATCACCTGGGGCGCCAACTGGGAGGACGGCCTGGGCGGAGCACCCGAACACGCCGGCGCAGACCCCAACCTCAGCGGGGAATGGGCCGAGAAAGTGAAGTTCGAGTTCGAGCAGACCTTCCTCTTCCACCTCCCCCGCCTGTGCGAGCACTGCCTCAACCCGGCCTGCGTCTCCGCCTGCCCTTCCGGCGCGATGTACAAGCGGGTCGAGGACGGCATCGTCCTCGTCGACCAGGACCGCTGCCGGGGCTGGCGGATGTGCGTGACGGCATGTCCGTACAAGAAGGTGTACATCAACCACACCACCGGCAAGGCCGAGAAGTGCACGTTCTGCTTCCCGCGCATCGAGGCCGGCCAGCCCACCGTCTGTTCCGAGACCTGCGTCGGCCGACTGCGCTACCTCGGCCTGCTCCTGTACGACGCGGACCGCGTCGGCGAGGCCGCCGCCACCCCAGACGAGCGCGACCTGCTCGACGCCCAGCGCGGCGTCTTCCTCGACCCGAACGACCCCGAAGTCCGCGCAGCCGCACGGAAGTCGGGCATACCCGAGGACTGGCTGGACGCCGCCCGCCATTCCCCCGTGTACGACCTCGTCATGCGCTACAAGGTGGCGCTGCCGCTGCACCCGGAGTACCGCACCCTGCCGATGGTCTGGTACGTCCCGCCCCTCTCCCCCGTCCTTGACGCCGTCGGCGCGGCGGGCGGGAACCAGGACGACCCCGACCACGTCTTCGCCGCCGTCACCCGGCTGCGCATCCCGCTGGAATACCTGGCGGAACTGTTCACCGCCGGGGACACGGACGTCGTCGGCGGGGTGCTGATGAAACTCACCGCGCTCCGCTCCTACATGCGTGAACGCACCCTCGGCGAGACGGGCGACGAGGCCGCGCTGAACGCCGTGGGGCTGACCCCGCGCGAGGCGGAGGACCTGCACCGGCTGCTCGCCGTCGCGAAGTACGCCGACCGGTACGTCGTCCCCGCCGCCCACAAGGAGGACGCCGCCGCACTGACCGCCATGGAGAACCGCTGCCCGGTCGAGACGTCCGGCGACGCCGAACCGCGCAAGGTCATGCTCGGCATCCCCACCCTGCGCCGCAACCCCACTGCCGGAGGACGTCCATGACCCCCATGCCCTCAACGATTCCCGCCGTCGTCCGCACCCGCGTCCGGGCCGCCGTACGCCGCCCGGCCCGGCTCACCCCCGAGGAGGCGGCGGGCCGGGCGCTGACACTGCGGATCGCGTCGCTGCTCCTGCAGTACCCCGACTCCGAACTGGCCGCGGCCCGACCCGAGTTGACAGCGGCAGTGAAGGCGCTGCCGGTCACGCCCGCGGCGGAGCACCTGGCCGAGTTCACCGACTGGTTCGCCGCAGAGGACCCCGAGGCGCTGGAGCGGCACTACGTCGAGATGTTCGACCTGCGCCGCAAGAGCAGCCTCTACCTGACCTACTACCTGCACGGCGACACCCGTCGCCGGGGCATGGCCCTGCTCACCCTCAACCAGCGCTACCGGGCCGCCGGCTGGTCCACCGGCGGCGGCGAACTGCCGGACCACCTCCCGGTCGTGCTGGAGTTCGCCGCCCTGGCCGGCCCCGGCGGCGGTGAGGCTCCGCTGCGCCAGCACCGGCGCGGGCTGGAGTTGATCCACCGGGCACTGACCGACGCCGACTCGCCGTACCGGTACCTCCTGGCCGCGCTGCTCACCCTGCTGCCACCGCCCACCGAGGAGGACCGCGCCGCGGTGGACCGGCTCGCCGCCGAGGGCCCGCCCGACGAGGAAGTCGGGCTCGACCCCTACGGGACGTACGGCGAAGGGGAGTTCGCCCCTCCCGGCACTTTCGTCCCTCCGGTGCCCGCTGCGCCGACCCGTGTTCCGCCCACTGCGACCAGCCGTACGGAAGGCCACCGATGAACGCCGTGCTCCCCCCGTCGGCCGCCGCTTCGGCGGGCGGCGCCGACCTGGTCCTGTGGGTCGCCGTCCCCTACATCTGCCTCGCGGTGTTCGCCGTCGGACACGTCTGGCGCTACCGGCAGGACCAGTTCGGCTGGACCTCCCGCACCACCCAGCTCCTCGAACACCGCTGGCTGCGCTGGGGCAGCCCGCTGTTCCACCTGGGCGCCTTCATGGTGATCGCAGGGCACGTCGTGGGACTCGCCGTTCCCGACTCGTGGACCGAGGCCGTCGGCATCTCCGAGCACGCCTACCACACCACGGCCGTCTGGGCGGGTTCGGCGGCAGGCGTCGCCATGGTCGCGGGGCTGGGCATGCTGTGCGCCCGCAGACTGCTGACCCGCCGGATCCGCCTGGGCACCGACCGCAGCGACAAGCTCCTCTTCCCGCTGCTGTCCGCCACCGTCCTGCTGGGCATCACCGCCACCGCCGCCCACAACGTGTTCGGCCCCGGATACGACTACCGCGCGACCGTCTCCGTCTGGTTCCGCGGACTGTTCGTCCTCCAGCCGCAGCCGGGGGCGATCGCCGGGGCACCCCTGCTGTTCCAGCTGCACGCCCTGACCGCCTGCCTGCTCTTCGCCGCCTGGCCGTTCACCCGGCTCGTCCACGTGTGGAGCGCCCCGATCGGATACCTGGCCCGGCCGTACCTGGTCTACCGGCGGCGAGCCGCACCGGCGGCGGCCCCGACGGCAGGGGGCAGGACGTCACCGGCCTCCGACGCCCGCCGGGCAGCTTGAGCCACGCCGCTGAGGGCGCCGGGCACGCGGCCGCCCTGGATGCGCTGAGGACGGCAGGCAGGCGATCGCGGGGGCCGCGGGCGGGCTCCCCGCTGGTCGACGCGCTCATCGGCGGCAACGGCCTCCAGGCGGTCCGGCAGGCGGCCGCCGACGGACACGCCGACGAGCGGCGATGGCTGGACCCGGCCGACCGGATCCGCGACCGGCAGCCGGCCGGCGCCCTGACCGTGTGCCTCCGCTGGATCGAGCCACTGCGTCGGCAGACCGGTGACCGCGCCTGCGAACGCCTCGGGGAGCTCCTGCTCAGCGCCCGCGCCCGTCATCGCGCGCCGGACACGGCAACCGCGTTCGCCGCCTGCCTGACGGCGGCCCTGCGCGCCGACCGCAAACGCAAGCGCAAGCTGATGGCCCTCCTCGACCGCCACGGGGCTCTGATCGCACCGTCCGTGGGGCTTTCGGGCTGCGACGCCGCACGTCCGGGTCGTGGCTGCCCGATGCCGATGGCCCGCAGAGGTTAGAAAATGGACTATGAGCAACTATCGGGGAGGCCTCCGGCGCCGGCTGCTCCGCTCGGCCACGGGCTCTTCCGCTCCCGCCAGGCGGTCCCGGTCGGAACGCCGCCGGGAGCGGGAGCTCCGGGAGCACACCCCGCCCGCGAGGGGAGGGGCGGGGCGGCCGCAGCGTCTGTCCGCCCTCCTGAGCGCGCGCAGTGTGGCCGGCGAGGTCTTCCTCCTCCAGCTGGCCGTCGTGGTCCTGCTTGTCGCCGCCGCGGTCGCCGCGCTCGTGGTGCAGGCCCGCAGCGCCGCCATGCTGGACGCCCAGCACCGTACGCTCGCCGCCGCCGGAACGTTCGCAGAGTCTCCGGGGATCGGCGCAGCCCTGCGCAGCGCCCATCCCAGCGCGGTGCTGCAGCCGAGCGCCGAGGCGGCCCGGAAGATCGCCGGGGTCGACGGCATCAACGTGTACACACTCGACGGGGTCACCCTGACCCACAGTGACCCGCGGCAGATCGGGAAGCACGTCGTCGGCCCCTTCTCCAAGGCGGCGGCCGGCAAGTCCTTCACCGAGACGTTCGAAGGGTCGCTGGGGCAGTCCGTGGTCTCGGTTGTCCCCGTCAAGGACGCCGACGGCCGCGTCATCGCCATCGTCTCCTCCCCGGTCACCGTCCAGAACGTCCAGAACATGGTGAACAACCAGCTGCCGGTCGTCCTCGGCAGCGCCGCCGCGGTGCTCGCCCTGTCCGCGGGCGGCACCGCTCTGGTGAGCCGCCGGCTGCTGCGCCGGACCCACGGCCTGGGACCGGCCGAGATGACGAGGATGTACGAGCACCACGACGCGGTGCTGCACGCGGTCCGGGAGGGCGTGCTGATCGTCGGCGCCGGCGGACGGCTGCTGCTGGCCAATGACGAGGCGCGTCGGCTGCTCGACCTGCCGGCGGACGCAGAGGGGCTCCCCGTCGCCGACCTGGGGCTGGAGGAGGGGATCGCCGAGCGGATCGCATCGGGCCGCTCCGCGACCGACGAGGTGCACATGGCGGCCGATCGGCTCCTGGCGGTGAACATCCGGCCCACCGCCCCCTACGGGTCGGCCGGGACCGTCGTCACGCTGCGCGACACCACCGAGCTGCGGGCGCTGTCCGGCAGGGCCGAGGTGGCCCGCGAGCGGCTGAAGCTGCTCTACGACGCGGGGGTGCGGGTGGGAACGACGCTGGACGTGGAGCGCACCGCGGAGGAGCTGGCGCAGGTGGCGGTCCCGCGGTTCGCCGACGTGGTCACCGTGGATCTGCTGGACCCGGTGCTGCGCGGCGAGGAGCCGCCCGAGGTGAACGCCGAGATGCGCCGCACCGCCGCCGTCGGCCTTCAGGGCGCCCACCCGCTGTACCCCGTCGGCGAACTGATCCGGTTCGTTCCCGCCAGCCCCATGGCCGCCGGGCTGGCCGGCGGGCACGGGGTCCTGGAGGCGGACCTGCGCACCGCCCGGCGCTGGCGGGCCCAGGACCCGGCCAACGCCGCGCAGATCCTGGACCACGGCATCCACTCCATGATCGCCGTCCCCCTGCAGGCCCGGGGCGTCGTACTGGGGATGGCCGGCTACTGGCGGGGGCAGGACTCGCCGCCGTTCGACGAGGAGGACGTGTCCTTCGCCGAGGAGCTGACCGCCCGGGCGGCTCTGTCCGTCGACAATGCCCGCCGCTACACCCGCGAGCACACCGTGGCCGACACCCTGCAGCGCAGTCTTCTGCCCAGGGGCGTACCGGAGCAGTCCGCCGTCGAGGTCGCGCACCGCTATCTGGCCGCCCAGGCCGGTGTGGGCGGTGACTGGTTCGATGTCATCCCGCTGCCCGGCGCCCGTGTGGCGCTGGTGGTCGGCGACGTCGTCGGCCACGGTCTGCACGCCGCCGCCACCATGGGCCGCCTGCGCACCGCCGTGTACAACTTCTCCACTCTCGACCTGCCTCCGGACGAGCTGGTGAGCCACTTGGACGAGCTGGTCGCCCACATCGACACCGACGAGCAGGAGTGGCAGGGGATCACCGGGGCCACCTGCCTGTACGCCGTCTACGATCCCGTCTCGGGGCGGGTGACGGCGGCCACCGCCGGCCATCCGGGCCCTGCGCTGGTCCGCCCCGACGGCACCGTGTCGTTCCCCGAGGTGCCGGTCTCCCCGCCGCTGGGCCTGGGCGCGGGTCTGCCCAGGGAGACCACGCAGCTGCCCCTGCCCGAAGGCTCCCTGCTGGTGCTCTTCACGGACGGGCTGATCGAGAGCCGCGACCGCGATCCGGACGCGGGTCTGGCCGCGCTGGGCGCCGCCCTGGCCGGGCCGGCCCGCACTCCGGAGGAAGTCTGCACCGCGGTGATCGACTCGGTGCTGCCCGCCAGCCCGAGCGACGACATCGCGCTGCTGGTGGCCCGCACCCGCCGGCTGGATCCTGCGCGGATCGCCGAGTGGGACGTGCCCCGCGATCCTGCGGCGGTGTCCCGCGTGCGCAGCGCCTGCGCCCGCCGGCTGGAGGACTGGGGCCTCGAGGACATCGCCTTCACCACGGAACTCATCCTCAGCGAACTGATCACCAACGCCATCCGCTACGGAACCGAGCCCATCCGGGTGAGGCTGCTGTACGACCGCAGCCTGATCTGCGAGGTCTCCGACGGGTCCAGCACCTCCCCGCACCTGCGCCGGGCCGAGGCCACCGACGAGGGCGGCCGCGGCCTGTTCCTCGTCGCGCAGTTCGCCCAGCGCTGGGGCACCCGCTACACCGCTCGCGGCAAGATCATTTGGAGTGAGCAGGCCCTCCATGACGGGGCCGCACCGCCTGTGGCGGTTCCGGGGGAGGAACTCCTGGCCGGGTGGGACGACGAGGCGCTCTGAGCACGCGGAAGGCGCCGTCACGGCAGCCTCGGGGAAGGGCGGTAAGGCCGGGGCGGGCAGCGGACCCCGCCGGCTGGGACTGCGCCGCCGAGGCCACTGAACGTACGCTGGTGTCGACCGGTACGCGACCGCCCGCCATGGAGCCTTCGTGCCCGCACCTCGTCTCCGGACAGCTGCCGTCGCCGTCTGCCTGGCCTTCGCGGCGGCGCCCCTCGGCGCCTGCGGAGACGAGCCCGCCTCCGCGCCGAGAGCACCGGCGGTGGCCACCTCCGCCGCGGACGCCGGCGGCATGGCCGCACTGACCGCAGCGGCGAAGAAGGAGGGCTCGCTCAACGCGATCGCGCTCCCGGGCGACTGGGCCAATTACGGCGCGCTGATCGACGGCTTCGAAAAGAAGTACGGGATCAAGGTCACGGTGGAGAACCCGGAGGCCACCAGCCAGGACGAGGTCAACGCCCTGAAGGAGCACAGGCGCGACGGCAGCGCCCCCGACGTGGTCGACGTGGGGGGCTCGTTCGCCCGGTCCGCGGCCGAGCAGGGCCTGCTCGCCCCGTACAAGGTCGCGGCGTGGGACAGCATCCCCCGGGAGCAGAAGGACCCGCAGGGCCGCTGGAACAACAACTACGGCGGCTACGTCTCGATCGGCTGTGACGCCAAGCGCGTCAAGACCTGCCCTGCGACCTTCGCCGATCTGCGCAAGCCCGAGTACAAGGGCAAGGTCGCGCTCAACGGCAACCCGACCAAGTCCGGCTCCGCCTTCGCCGGCGTGTATGCGGCGGCCCTGGCGAACGGGGGTTCCTTCGACGACATCCAGCCCGGTATCGACTTCTTCGCCGAGCTCAGCAAGAGCGGCAACTTCATCCCGGTCGAATCCACGCCGTCCACGATCAAGCAGGGCCGGACACCGATCAGCATCGACTGGGACTTCCTCAATCTCGGATACGCCGACCAATTCCGCAAGGAGGGCGCGGACGTCGACTGGCGGACCGCCATCCCCTTCGACGGCAGCTTCGCCCAGTACTACGCCCACGGGGTGAACAAGGACGCCCCGCACCCGGCGGCGGCACGTCTGTGGCAGGAGTACGTCTTCAGCCCGGAGGGCCAGAACATCCGGCTCGGCGCCTACGCACGCCCCGTGCTCATGGACGCCATGAAGCAGGACGGCACCCTCGACGAGGCCACCGCGGAGAATCTGCCGACGGTCGAGGGCACGCCGACGTTTCCGACGGAGGCGCAGCGGGAGAAGGCGAGAGAGACCGTCAACCGCAACTGGGCCGAGGCCGTCTCGGGCTGAGGGCCGGGGCGGCTCCCCGGGGCGGCTCCGCCGGCCCTGCGCCCGCCGTCGAGGTCAGCCGGTGCCGGGGGTCCGCAGGACCAGGATCGCCAGGTCGTCGCGGCCGTCGCTGGGATGGTGGTCGGCCAGTGTCCGGACGAAGTCCTCCAGCGGCAACGCCGCGTGAACGGCGGCGAGTTCGGCGAGCTCGTCCAGGCATTCGTCGACCGGCCGGGCGCGGTGCTCGATGAGTCCGTCGGTGAAGAACACCATCGTGGCCCCCGCGGGCACGGAGCAGAGGTGGTCCGGGCGGTGCTGTTCGGTGCTCACCCCGAGGGGCACACCGGGCTCCGCCCTCAGGTACTCCGCGTGCCCGTCGGAGGTGATCAGCAGCGGGGGAAGATGGCCCGCGGTACTCCAGTGCATCGTCCAGCCCGGTCCCTCGTACTGGATGCGGGCCAGGCAGGCAGTGGTGACGGGGTTGTCGGTGGTGGCCTCCAGGGTCCGGTCGAGTTGCGCGAGGATCCCGCTGGGCGGGGTGCGGCGGTCGTAGAGCAGGGCGCGCAGCATGCTGCGCGTCTGGGCCATGGCGGCCGCCGCCCGCAGGTCGTGACCGACGACGTCGCCGATGACGGCGACGCAGACGCCGTCGGGCAGCATGACGGCGTCGTACCAGTCCCCGCCGATGTGGTCGGGCTCGGAGGCCGGCCGGTAGATGGCGGCGGAGGCGAGGGGGTGCAGGTCGGGCAGGGTCGGCAGGAGGAGGCGCTGGAAGTGTTCGGCGCTGGCGCGGATCTGTCCGAAGAGGCGGGCGTTCTCGATCGCGATGCCGACCATGCCGGCCAGTGCGACGACGATCTCCTCGTCGGCACGGTCGAAGGGCCGGCCGTCGTACCGCTCGGACAGGTAGAGGTCGCCGTAGATCGTGCCGCGGACCCGGACGGCGGCCCCGAGCAGGGTGCGCATGTGCGGGTGGCCGGGAGGGAAGCCCACCGAGGAGGGGTGGGAGGGGATGTCTTCGACCCGCATGGGTTCGGGGTGGTGAATGAGGTGTCCCAGCACACCGCGGCCGTGCGGGAAGTCGATCCCCGCCAGGGCCGCCCGCTCCGGCTCGGACAACCCGGCGGTGATGAACTGGTCGAGGTACTTGCCCGATTCGTGCAGCACGCCCAGCGCTCCGTACCGGGCACCCACCAGGCCCATGGCCGTGGTGACGATACGGTGCAGCACCTCGGGGAGTTCCAGCTCCTGCGTGATGGCCAGCACAGCGTCCAGCAGGCCCTGCAGCTGGTTCTTGGCCCTGGCCGATTGCTGCAGCTGCTCGTCGATCCGCTCCAGCTCGGCTTCCAGGCGGCGGTTCGGCCCCCGGCCGCGCCGCGGCCGGGGCTGCTTGGGCTGCTCCTCCATCACCGCCGCCCCGCAGCCCGTGTCCGCGGCGGCGCCACCGGATCCGTCCGGCGGCCGAGGCGGATCCGGTCGTGGGACGATCTCCGCGAGCGGTGCACCCGGCCCCCTGACACGAACCGCCATCGACAGGGCCCCAGCGTCACACAGCCGTCCGCTCCACCCTCCCATTGCTCCGTGCGCGGCATGTCGCACCCGAGTGCGCGGCCGGCGGAGACCGCGGCTCACCTGCCTTGGAGGTGGCACGGCGCCCGAGGAGTCCGTCCGCGACGGCAGCCGGCGGCCGTGACCACGGCGATGGCACCGGGCGGGGCCTGTCATCCCCGCGGCGCAGGGCCCCGCCTAGAAGTCGGCGTGGACGCGGGCGTCGGCCCGGCCCACGGATTCGAGGCCGTACATGCGGCAGTAGAGCGTGCGGATGTATTCGAGGTCGCGGTCCCGGGCGCGGGATTCGGCCACCGGGTAGAGGACGGTGAGTTCCCAGGACTTCTCGCGGTTGATGTCCCCGTCCTTGTCCCTCCACTGGCCGCGGGCCTCCTGGAGAGTGAGGCCGGCGGGGAAGCGGGGGGTGATCACGTCGGAGACGAACTTCGAGAACTCCTCGTCGCTGATGGGCGGTTGGCCGCCGTGCCGGCCCGTCCCGAAGTAGAGGTGGGTGGAGACGTACGGGAGGCCGCGCTCCACCGCGGCCGCCTCCTCGCGGGCGGCCGGGGCGGCGTCCGAGACGGGGCTGCCCGAGGCGGCGAAGAACGCTGCCGAGGCGAGCACGGCGACGGCCGCGGACATCGGGATCCGGATCTGGCGCATGAAGAGGGTCCTATCGGTCGGTGGGGGTGGTGGGGGTG
>NZ_JACBGN010000149.1 GCF_013401435.1 Streptomyces sp. BR123 | reverse complement strand
CGGCCAGTACACCGACCAGCCGGCCCATGGCCCGCCCGTCCCACACCTCGGGCAGGTCCACCAGACCGCCCCAACGCCCGGGCAGCTCCAGCGCAGCCACCCGGCCCAGACCCCACACCTGAGCCTGGACCGCCGACACCAGCCGGTCCGAACGACCCACGGACACCGCACCCCGGGTCAGGCACCACAACGGCGCCCCCACCCCGGCATCACCCAACGCCTGCACCAGCACAGCAGCCGGGACCACACCCGCAGCCTCGTCCAGCGCCAGCAGCGAGACGACACCCGCAGCAGCCACAGCACCGGCCTCCGACAGCAACCCGGCCAGCGCAGCCCGGCCCGTACCCGCCGCAACCACGACCCGGCGCACCTCGGCACCACGCCCCGCCAGCGCACCCACCACGGAGCCGACCAGGGCATCGTCGGCGCAGGCCTCGGGGGCGACGACGATCCACGTCCCCGAGAGCCGGACACCGCCGGTGGTGACATCGGACAGCGGCTTCCACGACACGCGGTAGCGCCAGCCGTCCACCTCGGACTGGGTCCGGATCCGGCGGCGCCACGCCGACAGGGCGGGGACCACCTCGCTCAGCGGCTGTTCGCCGTCCGCGTCCAGCTCGAGCGCGGCGGCGAGCGCGGCCACGTCCTGGTGCTCGACCGCGTCCCAGAAGGCGTTGTCGGCCGGAGCTGTCCCCTGCTCGGGGGCGGGGGCCGCATCGGCGGCGGAGGTGCGCGCGTCCATCCAGTAGCGCTGCCGCTGGAAGGGGTACGTCGGCAGCTCCACGCGCTCCGCGCCCGTACCGGCGTAGCAGGCGGCCCAGTCCACGTCCGTACCGCGGACGAACATGCGGGCGACGGCGTCGAGGAGGGTGGCTGTCTCGGGGCGGCCGGCGCGCAGGGCGGCGGCGAAGGCGGGGAGCGGACTCGCGGTCGTCGTGTCCTGCGGGTCGGTGGCGGCGTCGAGGCAGTCCTGTGCCATGGCCGTGAGGACGGGGTCGGGGCCGAGTTCCAGGAAGGAGTCGGCGCCGCGCGCGTGGAGGGTGCGTACGCCGTCGAGGAAGCGGACGGCGTCGCGGACGTGCCGGACCCAGTGCTCGGGGTCGGTCAGGTCGGCGGCGGCGGTGCCGGTGAGGAGGGAGACGACGGGAAGGGTGGGAGTGCGGTAGTCCAGGACCTGGGCCAGTCGGCGGAAGTCGTCCAGCATCCCGTCCATGTGCGGCGAGTGGAAGGCGTGGCTGACGGTGAGCCGCTTGGTCTTGCGGCCCTGCGCCTCGAAGGCTGCGGCGACGGCGAGCGCCGCGTCCTCGTCGCCGGCGACGACGACCGACTGCGGGCCGTTGACGGCGGCGATGCTCACCCGGTCGCCCGCGCCGACGCCGACCAGCGGCAGGACCTCGTCCTCCGATGCCTGCACCGCGATCATGGCCCCGCCGGTGGGCAGGGCCTGCATGAGGCGGCCGCGGGCGGCGACGAGCGCACACGCGTCTTCGAGGGAGAGGACCCCGGCCACGTGGGCGGCGGCGATCTCGCCGACGGAGTGGCCGGCGACGAAGGCCGGCTTCAGGCCCCAGGACTCGACGAGCCGGTACAGGGCCACCTCGACCGCGAACAGCGCGGGCTGGGTGTAGGCCGTCCGGTGGAGGAGGGCGGCCTCGGGGGTGTCCTCCTCGGCGAAGAGGACGTCGAGCAGCGGGTGTTCGAGCTGCTCGTCGAGGTACCAGCAGGCGTCGTCGAGGGCGTCGGCGAACACGGAGTAGGTGTCGTAGAGTTCGCGGCCCATGCCCAGGCGCTGGCTGCCCTGGCCGGTGAACAGGACGGCGGTACGTCCCGCGGCGGGTTCGCCGTGGACGGCGGCGGGGGTGTCGGTGCCGTCGGCGAGGGCGTTCAGCGCCTGCCGGAGGGCGGTGGGATCGTCGCCGAGGACGACGGCGCGGTGTTCGAAGCGGCTGCGGGTCGTGGCGAGGGAGTGGCCGATGTCGTACGGGGTCGCGTCCGGGCGGGTGTCGATCCAGTCGCCGAGGCGTCGGGCGGCGGCGCGCAGGGCTTCGGGGGTCTTGGCGGACAGGGCCCAGGGCAGCGGTGCCGTGCTGTGGCCGGGAGCCGCCGCAGGTGCCTGCCCGGTCAGCCGGTCCGCGGTGTCTTCGTGCGCAGGCTCCTCGGCCGGCGGCTCCTCGATGATGGCGTGGACGTTGGTGCCGCTCATGCCGAACGAGGAGATGCCCGCCCGGCGCGGGGCGTCGGCCGCCGGCCAGTCGGCGGCGTCGGTCAGGAGGGAGACGGCGCCGGCTTCCCAGTCGACGTGCGGGGTCGGTGCGTCGACGTGGAGGGTCCGCGGGAGGACTCCGTGCCGCATGGCCATGACCATCTTGATGATGCCGGCGACGCCGGCCGCGGCCTGGGTGTGCCCGATGTTCGACTTGAGGGAGCCCAGTCGGAGCGGCCGCTCCGCCGGGCGGTCCTGGCCGTACGTGGCGAGCAGGGCCTGCGCCTCGATCGGGTCGCCCAGCCGGGTGCCCGTGCCGTGTGCCTCGACGGCGTCCACGTCGGCGGCCGCCAGGCCCGCGTTGGCCAGGGCCTGGCGGATGACGCGCTGCTGGGCGGGGCCGCTGGGCGCGGTGAGGCCGTTGCTGGCGCCGTCCTGGTTGAGGGCGGTGCCGCGGACGAGGGCCAGGACGCGGTGGCCGTTGGCGCGGGCGTCGGAGAGGCGCTCCACGAGGAGCATGCCGACGCCTTCGCCCCAGGCGGTGCCGTCGGCGGCGGCCGCGAAGGGCTTGCAGCGGCCGTCGGCGGCGAGGCCGCGCTGGCGGCTGAAGGAGAGGAACGAGCCGGGGCTGGCCATGACGGCGGCGCCGCCGGCGAGTGCCAGGGAGCATTCGCCGTTGCGCAGCGCCTGGACGGCGAGGTGCAGGGCGGCGAGCGAGGAGGAGCAGGCGGTGTCGACGGTGACGGTGGGGCCTTCGAAGCCGAAGGTGTAGGCGATGCGGCCGGAGGCGACGCTCGCGGCGTTGCCGGTGACGAGGTAGCCCTCGAAGCCGTCGGCGGCGTCCTCGAGCCGGGGACCGTATTCCTGGGTTTCGGCACCGACGAACACGCCGACCTGGCCGCCGCGGAGTCCGGCGGGGTCGAGGCCGGCCCGGTCGAATGCCTCCCAGGAGGTTTCCAGCAGGATGCGCTGCTGCGGGTCCATCGCCAGGGCCTCGCGCGGGGAAATCCCGAAGAATGCCGCGTCGAATTGGTCGGCGTCGTGGAGGAATCCGCCCTCACGGGTGTAGGTGGTGCCGGACCGGTCGGGGTCGGGGTCGTACAACGAGTCGAGGTTCCAGCCGCGGCCGGTGGGGAATTCCGATATGGCGTCGGTGCCGGAGGCGACGAGGTCCCAGAGTTCCTCGGGGGAATGCACGTCGCCGGGGAATCGGCAGCCCATTCCGACGATGGCGATCGGTTCGTCGCTGTTGACGGCGCGGGTGACGGGTGCCTCGGCGGGGGAGGTCCGGCCCAGGAGGAGGGCGTGGACGCGGTCGGCGAGGTGGGCGGGGGTGGGGTGGTCGAAGGCGAGGGTGACGGGGAGGCGCAGACCGGTTCCGGCGACGAGCCGGGCGTGCAGGTCGACGGCGGCGAGCGAGTCGAAGCCGAGGTCGAGGAACGAGCGGCCGGGGTCGAGCGTGGTCGGGGCGGCGTCCCGCAGGGTGGCGGTGACCAGGGAGGACACCCAGTCGAGCAGCTCCCTGCGCTGTTCGCCCTCGGTCAGGCCGGCCAGGCGCTCGCGCCACTGTGCCCGTGCCGTCTCCGGGCTGTCGGCGCTGCCGGTTCCCTGCGGGCCGTCCTCGGCCCCTGCCTGGGCGGCCCCTGCTGCGGCCTGGGGTCCGGGCGGAGTCCCGTCGGCCTCGGAGGAGCCGCCGATCTCGGGTGCGAAATCCTGGGACTCGTTCGACATCGCGCGCTCCACCACTCCGTACAGAGAACTCCAATACTGGGGAGACCCTGACACGGGAGAGGGGCGGCAGAAACCCCTAACAATCCCCCTACGGACCCCTAGCCGGAGAACGGCGTATTACGCCTTGACTCTGCGGGCGAGACTGGCTCATGATGCCGCCTCAGTAAGGGCGATTGCAAGGATTCGGATGGTTCTTGCCACCGGAATGACCGGACATCGACCCGGCCTTCCGCAGCATCCCGCTGCCGGGTGGAATACCCGGCTCCATCCGTTCACCCACCCGAGAGGAATTGGTTCTCATGCGCGTTCTGTTCGTCACCTATCCAGCCATCGGCCATCTGTTCCCGACGATTCCGCTGGCCTGGGCGCTCCGTTCGGCCGGTCACGACGTACTGGTCGCCAGCTCGGGTGACGCACTGGAGGCGGCGAACGCCGGTCTGCACGTGGCCGACGTGTCCCCCGGTTTCCACCTGGAGGAGTTCCTCCAGACGGAGTGCGGGGAGCTGATAGCCCGGCTGCGGCAGCCGGGTGAGATCGACCCGATGGACGGGCTGAGAATGTTCGCCCGGCTCAACGACGCCCTTGCCGACGGCATCGTGCGGACCGCGGACGCGTTCCGGCCCGACCTGATCGTGTACGAGCAGATCTTCGTGGCCGGTCTGATCGCGGCGGCCCGTCTCGGGGTGCCGGCGGTGCAGCACAACTTCGGTTGTGTGCGGGCGACTCCGCTGCGCCAGCTGACCGTGGCGTTGATGTCGGAGACGATGGCGCGGCACGGGGTGGCGAGCGTCCCGGACCGGGTGCCGACGATCGACATCGCTCCGCCCACCATGGTGGAGCCTGAGGTGGACGGCTGGCTGATGCGGCCGGTCCCGTACAACAGCGGGGCGGTGCTTCCGGATTGGCTGCTGCACGAGCGGGCCGGTCGGCCGCGCATCGGTGTGACGCTGGGTACGGCGACGGTGCACGTGAACGGTCTGGGCCCGGTGCAGCGGCTGGTGGCCGCCGCCCCGCAGGTGGACGCGGAGTTCGTGCTCGCACTGGGCGAGGTGGAGACGGCCGAGCTCGGCGAACTGCCGGAGAACGTGCGGGTCGTGGGCTGGGTGCCGCTGGCGAAGCTGCTGGAGACCTGTGATGCGGCCGTGCACCACGGGGGTGCCGGGACGACGCTGGCCGCCCTCAACGCCGGCGTGCCGCAGCTGGTGCTGCCCGACGGCGCGGACCGGGGGATCAACGCCCGGTGCGTGGAGGACCGGGGCCTGGGCCTGAGCCGTTCGGCGGAGGACCTGGACGCGGAGCTGCTGACGCGCCTGATCACGGACGAGAAGATGGCCGTGGTGGCGCGGGAGGTGCGGGCCGAGATCGAGGCGATGCCGACGCCGGTGTCGCTCGTGGCGCGGCTGGAGGAGCTGGCCGGCCGCTGAGCGGCGGGCTGCCGGAGCCGAAACGGCGCGGGCCGGCGGGGGACTCCCCCGCCGGCCCGCGCCGTGCCTGCCACGGAGGGCGGCTGCTACATGCGGACCTCGGGCCGGTAGGCGTCGAGCCAGATCGCGGTGTCCAGGGCCCGTTCCAGGCCGTTGCGGGCGGCCGCGGTGAGGGTTTCGGGCGCGGCCTTCACGGACTCGGCGAGCCAGTCCCGGCTGACGATCTGGAAGACGGGCCCGTCCTCGCCGACGAGCTGCTTGGCGTGCTGCTGGAGGGCTTCGGCGTAACGCCAGTCCTGGACGACCGGGTAGGGGCTCTTGACCCGCTCGATCACGGACTGCGGCAGCAGGCTCCGGGTGGCGCCGCGCAGCAGGCTCTTCTCCCGGCCGTCGTACGTCTTCATCGTCCAGGGCGTGTTGTAGACGTACTCCACGAGGCGGTGGTCGCAGAAGGGCACGCGGACCTCCAGGCCGACGGCCATGCTCATGCGGTCCTTGCGGTCCAGCATCATCCGCAGGAAGCGGGTGAGGTGCAGGTACGACGCCACGCGCATGCGGTGCTCGTGGGCGCTCTCGGAGTCGATGCGGCCCACCTCGGCGACGGCGGTCGCGTAGTGGTCGGCGAGGGCTTCCAGCGGGTTGAGGGCGATCAGCGTGTCGAGGTTGTACATCTCGGCGGGCTGCGTGTTGGGGGTGGCGCCGATCATGCCGGCGGTGATCCAGGGGAAGGTGTCCCCTTCCTGGACGGCGGGGTTGTGCAGCCATCCGTAGCCGCCGAAGACCTCGTCGGCGGCCTCGCCGGACAGGGCGACGGTGGACCGCTCGCGGATGGCCCGGAAGAGCAGGTACAGGGAGACGTCCATGTCGCCGAGGCCGGCGGGGCTGTCACGGGCGATGACGACCCGGCGGCGTACCTCGGGGTCGGCGAGGGAGGTCGGGTCGAGCACGATGTCGGTGTGTGCGGAGCCGGCGTGGCGGGCCATGGCGGTGGCGAAGTCGGCGTCGCGGCTGCCGTGCACGCCGGTCGGCACGAAGGTGGCGGACTCGCCGGTGAAGTCGACGGCGAAGGTGTGCAGGGGCAGCCCTTCGGCGGCCCGGTGTGCGGCGGCGAGGCCGGTGATGGCGCTGGAGTCGAGGCCGCCGGACAGCAGGACGCAGGTGGGCACGTCGGCGACGAGCTGCCGGGCGACGGTGTCGTCGAGGAGCTCGCGGACCCGCTCGACCGTGGTGTCGAGGTCGTCGGTGTGCTCCCGGCTCTCCAGCCGCCAGTAGGTGTGGCTGCGGATTCCGCCGCGGTCGACGGTGACGACGGTGCCGGGTACCACCTCGGCGACGTCGTCCCAGATGGTCTCGCCGGGCGGCCGGTTGAAGGCGATGAACTCGCGCAGGCCGCGGGCGCTGACCACGGGCTTGGCCAGCGGGTTGGCGAAGATCGCCTTGGGCTCGGAGGCGAAGAGCACGCCGTCCGCGGTGCGGTGGTAGAAGAGCGGCTTGACGCCCATCCGGTCGCGGACCATGACCAGCTTCTGCGTCCGGCCGTCCCATACGGCGAAGGCGTACATGCCGTTGAGGCGGGACGCCATCGCCTCGCCCCACTCCAGGTAGGCGTGGAGGACGACCTCGGTGTCGCTGGAGGTCCGGAAGCGGTGGCCGCGGCCGCGCAACTCGTCGCGGAGTTCCCGGAAGTTGTACACCTCGCCGCTGTAGGTGAGGGCGACGCGGCCGTCGGGGGTGGCGGCCTCCATCGGCTGGACGCCGCCCTCCAGGTCGATGATGGCGAGCCGGCGGTGGCCGAGGGCTGCGGGGCCGTCGATCCAACTGCCTCCGGCGTCGGGCCCCCGTCCCGTCAGCGTCCGGACCATGTCGTCCAGGGTGGTGGTCTCCTGGGCCAGATCGCGTTCGTAGGCGATCCAGCCGGCGATGCCGCACATGCGATGCTCCTCGGTCTTCGCGGCGCTTCCCGATGGCTCGATGCATGCGGCTCCCTCGCCCCGTGCGTGGGGCCGCGGTGTTCGGACACCTGCGGGGCCTCGACGCCCGACGGGCGCGCCTGTCCTGCCCGACCGTAGGTTCCGGCGGGGTCCGCCCACATCCCCTATCGGCCCCTCAAGGCCGGGGGTGGGGGCGCGCAGGAGGCGGTGGCGACGGCGGACACGGAGGTGGCGCAGGACGCACCGAGCGCGCGGCGGGAGGGAGAGGCGGAGGGGCGGTGAGGGGACCGCCCCTCCGTCTCGTGAGGGTGCGCCGGTTGGTCTGGGGGGACGTACGTGGCGTTCCGGCCGCGGCTCAGGCGATGCCGGGCAGGCTCAGGTCCCAGAGCCGGGCAGGCAGGTCACGGCGCCGTTTGACCTGGAGCTTGCGGTAGATCCGGGTCAGGTGCTGCTCGACGGTGGAGACGGTGACGTACAGCTTGCCGGCGATCTCGCGGTTGGTGTGGCCGCGCGCCGCGAGGAGCGCGACCCGCGCCTCCGCCTCGGACAGCACCTCGGCCTCGCGGAGCGGGTCCGCCGCCTCCCGGCCCGCGGTGACGGGCTCGCCGTCGCCCTGCCCGGGCGTGAACTCCTGGCACAGCGGCTGTGCCCCGCAGGACTTCGCGACGTGCCAGGCCTTGCGGACGAGCATCCGGGCCCGGTTGAAGTCGCCGGCCGCGCGGTAGCCGCTGCCCAGCTCGCCCAGGGCCCGGGCCAGCTGGATGCGGTCCTCGCCCTGTTCCAGGGTGTCCACCGCCTCGGTGAGCCTCTTGAGCCGGTACGTGAGGTCGCCGCTGGTGCGGGCGAGGGCGAACAGCAGGGCTCCGCGGGTCCGGGTGCCGGCGGCGCCCGCCTCTCGCTGCTTCTGCTGCTCGGCGTACTCCCGGGCGCGCGGCACGTTGCCGAGGGCCAGCCAGGCCTCGGCGGCATCCAGCCGCCAGGGCACCAGTTCGACAGCGTCCATGCCCCAGCTCTGCATGAGTTCGCCGCAGGTGAGGAAGTCGCGCAGGGCTGCGTGGTAGCGGCCGGTCGCGAGGTGGGCGCGGCCCCGGGCGCGGAGGTAGTGCAGTCCGATCTGGGTTTCCGGCATCGTCTCGGGCACCGGCTGTTCGAGCAGGTTCATGGCCTCCTCGATGTTGCCCATCTGGGTCTCGGCCTCGATGAGGACGGCCAGGGGCAGGGCGATGCCCACACCCCAGCACTGCACGGATATCAGGGACATGGCCTGGCGGGCCTGGGCGGCCGCGCCCGGGAGGTCGCCCTGCCGGAGGACTGCCTCGGCGCGGACCGCGCCGAGGGCCGCTTGCCAGGTCGGGGCGTTGCGGGCGGAGCATTCGCCGAGGAGGCGGTCGGTCCAGGTGAGGGCGAGGTCGAGGCGGCCGGCGTAGACCAGGGCCAGCACGGCGAGGACGAGGGGGATGAGGGTGCGGTCACTGAGGTGGTAGCGCTGGAGCACCCGGGTGGCCTCGGCGACGGCCGCTTCGCCGTGGCCGCCGCGCAGGGCGGTCCGCAGCGCCTCGACGGCCGGGAGGTGGGCGTCGTCGGGCATCTCGTACGGGGCGGGGGTGCGGGCCGGCCCCGTGCGCGGGGCTCCGGGCCTGGTGGCGTTCTGCAGGCCGGTGGCGGGGAACGCGTCGAGGACCGGGGGGCTGACCACGGAGAGCCAGCTCTGGGCGGCGGCGAGGGTCTCTGGATCGTACGTGAGGGGCTGTCCGGCGTCCCGTGCCTCCTCGGCGGCGGCCTGGAGGCGGCGTACCTCCTCGCCGGCCTGCCGGGCCTCGCCCATCCAGGCGAGGCAGCTCACGGCGTGGAGGAGGTCGCGGTCGGTGAGCCGGCCCGCGCAGAACTCGCGGGACAGCTGCCGCAGATGGCCTTCGGCGGCGACGGGGCTGCTGCGCCAGACGATGCTCACCAGGCGCGACTTCAGGGCGGTGCGCCGGGGGCCTTCGGGGCAGGAGTCGACGGCGAGTTCCCCGCAGCGCAGGGCGAGTTCGGGGTCGTCCTCGACGAGGGCGTACTCGGCGGCCTCCTGGAGGACGGGGATGGCCCAGTCGTCCGCCGGTTTGCGGGTGGCGAGGAGGTGGCGGGCCACGTCGAGGGCGGGTGCGCCGTCCTGGTGCAGGAGCCGTGCGGCGCGCCGGTGGAGGGCGGAGAGTTCGCCGGGCGGGGTCGCCGCGAGGACGGCTGCGCGGGTCGCGGCCGTGCGGAAGGCGCCGCCGTCGAGGATCCCGCAGCGGTCCAGGTCCTGTACGGCCAGTTCGACGGTCTTGATGTGGATGTCGGTGATGCGGCTGAGCAGGGCGGGCGAGTGGGCTGTGCCGAGGACGGCGATGCCGCGGGCGACGGCCGGGATCTCGGCGTCGCCGCGGTGGAGGCAGTCCAGCACGGCGCGCTCGAAGTTCTCGGCGGGGGCCAGCGGCTGGAAGGGCTCGCTCTCGCCGAGGGCCGCCAGGCCGTCTTCCAGCAGGGCGTTGACGAGGGCCGGGTTGCCGCCGGTCGCCTCGTGGCAGTCGGCGGACAGCCGCTGGGCGGCGGCGGTGGCGAAGTGGCCGGCGAGGATGCGGGTGGTGCCGGCGGTGCTGAGCAGGGGCAGCCGGACGCTGGTGCAGTTGGGCTGGCGCCGCAGTTCGGCGTGGAAGGCCAGCTGGGCGGGCAGCAGGCGTACGGCCTCGGTCAGGACGATCAGTACGCCCGCCTGCCTGACCCGCCGTGCCAGGCACAGCAGGAAGGCGCGGGAGAGTTCGTCGCCGTGGTGGACGTCGTCGACGGCGATGACGACGGTGCGGTCCCGGGCGATCCTCAGGAGCAGGGCGCAGACGTGCGGCAGGACGCGCATTCCGGCCTCGACGCCGCCGGTGGTGTCGTCGGCGTCGCCGATCGGGGCGGCCACGGCGTCGAGCAGGGCGGTGGCCTCGGCGTGGACGGCGGGGTCCAGCGGTGCGGCGCTGTCGAGGATGCGGCGCAGGATGCCGAAGGGGACGTGCCGCTCGGGCCGGGAGCCGGCGGCTTCCAGGACCAGCGTGCCTTCGGCGATGGCCTGTTCGGTGAAGTGTTCCAGCAGGGCCGTCTTCCCGGCGGCGGTGGGACCGCTGATCACAGCGACGCGTCCGCGGCCCCGCCGGGCGCTGCCGAGCAGGTCGTTCAGCGTCTCCCACTGCTTGTCGCGCTCGACCAGCCTTGCCACCTGCACGTCCCTTTCCCCCGGACTGTGTGTACCTGTCCTGCACTGCACTGCGTCGCGCCTCCTCGTGGCCCGCCGGGTCGGCGGGGCGGGTACGAGGCGGGTGCTGCCGTGGCTCCTGTCTTCCGGTGCGGAGGACCGTCCGTCCCGGCCGTGGAACCCGCCTCGTCCGTTCGCCCGGGGCGGCCGTCGGTCATGCGGCCGGCCCGGGTTGCGGCTCATCCCTTCCGGGTGGCCGCCGCGAGTCCCTCTGAAATGATCTCCAGGATCCGTTCCTGTTGGCCGGCGAGGAAGAAGTGGCCGCCGGGGAGACGGTGGATGTCGAATCCGCCGAGGGTGTGGCCTTCCCAGGCGTCCGCTTCCTCGCGGCTGGTCCGGGGGTCGGACTCGCCGGTCAGTACGGTGATCGGGGCCTTCACGGTGTCGGCGGCGGCGGCGCGGTAGTTCTCGATGGCGGTGTAGTCGCTCCGAATGGCGGGGAGCACCATGCGGAGGATCTCCTCGTTGCCGAGAATCGCGGCGTCGGTTCCGCTGAGTTCCCGCATTTCGGCCACGATGCCGTCGTCATCGCGCAGGTGAACGGTTTCGTGGCGGAAACTCGACGGCGAGCGCCGGCCCGAGGCGAAGATGCGCACGGGGGTGATGCCGTGGTCGCGCTCCAGGCGGCGGGTGACCTCGAAGGCGAGGACCGCTCCCATGCTGTGGCCGAACAGGGCCGTCGGCCGGTCCAGCCAGGGCAGAAGGGCGCTGGTCAGGGCGTCGGCGTAGGCGCCGATGTCGGTGAACCCGGGCTCGTGCCGGCGGTCCTGCCGTCCGGGGTACTGCACGGACAGGACGTCCACCGCGGGGGAGAGCGCCCGGGAGACGGGGAAGTAGAAAGAGGCAGATCCGCCGGCGTGCGGCAGGCAGACCAGGCGGATCGGACTGTGGTCCGCGGCGTGATAGCGGCGGATCCAGCCGTCGGCATTCTGCATGTCGGTCAAGGGGATGAAACTCCGTTTTTCCGGTCCGGATGCAGCACGCACGTTCGATCACGCGATCCGAGCATTTCCGCTGCTTCCGCACACGCGTTCCGTTGATCCATGTCTAGCAGAGCGGCAATGCCGCCAGTACCCCTAGATCAGACCCCTACAGCGGCCGGAAATGCACCTTCCCCGCCCGTCGTACGGAACATTTTCCGGCCGGATGTCCGAGGTCATACCGGCAGCTCCGCGCCGCAAGAGCGCGTTTCGGCCACCCGGCCGGTATCAGCGCTTCCCTTTGCGCGGTGGCGCCGGTGCCGCCGGTGCCGCCGGCGCGGGCGGCGCCGCGGGGAACGCGGGGAGGGCCGGCTCGAACAGCCAGGCCGCGAGCAGTTCGTCCACCGGGTGGGCCGCATGCCGGGCGACGTGGCCGGTGAACGCGGCGGTGGTGACCACGCCGTGGCGGTGCACGGCCGCCCAGTCGCGCAGCATGGGGAAGAACGCGGCGTCGCCCAGGGTGCAGCGGACCGCGTGGACGGCGAGTCCGCCGCGCTCGTACAGCCGGTCGTCGAACATCAGCTTCCGGCCCGGGTCGGCCAGCCGCAGGTCCTGCGGCTTCGAGGCCAGCAGCCGGTGTGCCGCGGCCGCCAGCGTGTGGGCGGAGCGTCCGCCGGAGTGCTCGGACCAGAGCCATTCGGCGTACTTCGCGAGGCCCTCGTTGAGCCAGATGTGCCGCCAGTCGGCGATGGTCACGCTGTTGCCGAACCACTGGTGCGCGAGCTCGTGGGCGACGAGGCGCTCCGAACCCCGTACGCCGTCCACGTGGTTGGTGCCGAACAGGGAGAGGCCCTGGGCTTCCACCGGGACGTCCAGTTCCTCGTCGGCGATGACGACCGTGTACTCACCGAACGGGTACGGGCCGAACAGGTCCTCGAACAGCCGCATCATGGCCGGCTGCCGGGCGAAGTCCCGGGAGAACCGCGACAGCAGGTGCGGCGGCACGTGCGCGGTCTGCGGGACTCCCCCGAGGCCGGGGTCGCCGAGCAGCACCATCTGGTACGTGCCGATGGCCAGGCCGACCAGGTAGCTGGAGGTGGGCGCGGGCTGCTCGTACACCCAGGTGGTGGTGCTGGCCTTGGTGGTGCGGGTCAGGAGCCGGCCGCCGGCCACCACCGTGTACGCGGACGGCGTGTTGACCGAGATCTGGTACGCGGCCTTGTCGGCGGGCCGGTCGTTGCACGGGTACCAGGAGGGCGCGCCGACCGGCTGGCTGGCCACCAGCGCGCCGTCGGTCAGCTCCTCCCAGCCGATGCCGCCCCAGGGGCTGCGCACCGGCCTCGGGTTGCCCGACCAGTGCACCTCCACGGTGAACGCGGCCCCGGCGTGCAGCGGCTTGGCCGGCCGGATCCGCAGCCTGCCGCCGCGGTGGGTGTAGTGCGGGACCCGGCCGTCGACGAGGACGCGGCCGAGCCGGAACCCGGCCAGGTTGAGGTGGAACTCGGTGAGCGGCGCCCGCCCGGCGATCGCGCCGATCCGGGCCGTTCCGGCGAGCCGGTTGGGGCCGGGACGGTACTCCACGGCGAGTTCGTACCGGTGCACGCGGTAGCGGGGGTCGCCGTTGTCCGGGAAGTAGGGGTCGGATCCCGCTGTCTGCTGGCCGTTCACTGACGCTTCCGCTCCCTGCCGCCCGGTGCCCGCGGCGGCCGGTCACGGCCGCCACGCCTCGATCGGATTGCCCAGCCAGCGGGAGTCGGCGGGGACGGACTCCCCGGCCATCACGAGGGAGGCCGGGCCGAGAGTGCTGCGCGCCCCCAGCGTGCTCCCCGGCAGGACGATTCCGCCCGGGCCCACGGTGGCGCCCTCACGGAGGATCACAGTATCCGTCCGCAGGATCCGGTCGTGGAAGAGGTGCGTCTGCAGGACGCAGCCGCGGTTCACGCTGACGGCGTCACCCAGCACGACCAGGTCCGTCTCGGGAAGCCAGTGGCTCTCGCACCACACGCCCCGGCCGATGCGGGCCCCGAGGCCGCGCAGCCACAGCACGAGCAGCGGTGTGCCGGAGAGCGATCCGGCCAGCCACGGCACGGCCAGGACCTCGACGAAGGTGTCCGCCAGCTCGCCCCGCCACACCAATCCGCTCCACAACGGGTGCTCCCCCGGCCGGTGGCGTCCCACCAGCAGCCACTTCGCGGCGACGGCGACGGCGCACGCGGCCCCGCCCGCGGCGAGCAGGACCACCCCGGAGAGCAGCGCCGCACCCCCGATGCCCGGGCCGTCGGCCGTGGCCGCCGCGCTGAGCGCCGCCGCGGCGAGGACGGCCAGCGCCGCCGAGCAGAACACCGGGAGGAGCCGGCACAGCTCCACCGCGCCGCGGGCCCACAGCAGCCGCGCGGGCGGCTCGTACGTCCGGGCCAGGTCGGCGTCGGCGGCGGACCGCGGCAGCCGGACGGGCGGCAGGCCCAGGTAGGAGCTGCCCTTCTTGGCCTTCTTCGGGGTGGCGGACAGGACACCGACCAGCCCGTCGTCCGGCACGGTGCGGCCCGGGGCGGTCATCCCGGAGTTGCCGAGGAAGGCCCGGCGGCCGATCTCGGAGCGGCCGATCCGCACCCATCCGCCGCCCAGCTCGCACGGCGCGGTCAGGGTGTCGTCGGCGAGGAACGCGCCGTCCCCCACGGTGGTGAGGCTCGGCAGGGCGAGCACGGTGGACACCTCCGCCCCGCGGCCGACCTTCATGCCGAGCAGCCGCAGCCACACCGGTGTGATCAGGGCGGCGTACAGCGGGAAGAGCGTCCCCCGGGAGAGGTCCATCAGCTGGGTGACGGTCCAGGCCTGCCAGGCGACCCGGCTGTGCGTCGGATGGCTTCCGGCACGCAGCCCGATGCTGAGCAGGCGTACGGAGACCAGCACGAGGAGGGCGTACGCGCATCCGAAGGCGAGAGCACCCGGCGGGGCGGCGACCAGTGCTCCGCGCAGTGCCTCGCCGAGTCCGGCGTCGGCGGGCACGAAGAGGCCGGCCACGAGCAGGGCGGGCACGGCGGCGGCCGCCGGCAGGAGCGTCAGGCCGAATCCGGTCGCCCCGTACATGGCACGCCAGTGGACCGACCGGGGCGGGCGTTCCCGGGGCCAGTTGTGTTTGGCCCGGCCCACCTTGACCGCGGGCGCCCCGGCCCAGCGCTGGCCGGTGGGGATCTGCCCGGTCACCGCGGAGCCGGGGGCCACCTCGGCCCGCTTGCCGACCCGCGCTCCGGGGAAGAGGACGCTGCGGGTGCCGACGACCGCTCCCGCGCCGACCTTGACCGGGCCGATGACCAGCCGGTCCCCGTCCAGCCAGTGCCCGCAGAGGTCGACCTCGGACTCGACGGCGCAGCCCCGGCCCAGTTTGAGCAGGCCCGTGACCGGGGGCAGGGAGTGCAGGTCGACGTCGCGGCCGACCCTGGCGCCGAGGGCGCGGGCGTAGCGTTCGAGCCAGGAGCCGGTGAGCGAGGTGGCACCGGCGTACTCGGCGAGCCGCTCGGCCGTCCACAGCCGCAGGTGCACGCTCCCGCCGCGCGGGTGGTGTCCCGGCTGCACCCCGCGCAGCAGCAGCCGGGCGCCGCCTGCGGCGATCGCCAGCCGGCCCGGGGGGCTGAAGAGCAGGGCCGCGCCGGCGCCGACGAGCCACCACGGGGCGGTCGGCGCCCACGGGTAGGCCCCGAGCCCGTGCAGGACGTTGCCCAGGGCGAGCAGCGCCACCGTCCAGCGCAGGCCGGCCAGGGTGGCCAGCGGCAGCAGCAGGAGGCACTGCGCCGCCTGGGCGCGGGCCGGAACGGGGGCGACGGGCCGGGCCGCGGCGTCGTCCTGAGCGGACCTGTCCAGCCGCCGGGCGAGTTTGCGCAGGGTGGGCTGCTGGTAGATGTCGAGGACGGCGGCGCCCGGGAAGCGGGTGCGCAGTCGGGTGGTGAGCCTGGCGGCCGCGAGGCTGCCGCCGCCGCTCGCGAAGAAATCGTCGTCTGCGCCGGTCACGGGGACGCCGAGGGTCTCGTGCCACTGTTCGGCCAGCCAGGCCTCGGTGCCGTGCAGTTGCTCGGCGGGGCCGGCGGCGCTCTCCTGTCCGGGCAGGGGCCAGGGCAGCGCGTCCCGGTCGACCTTGCCGGAGGTGCGGGTGGGCAGTTCGCCGACCGCCGCCAGCAGCGGTACGAGGGCGGCGGGCAGTGCGGCCCGCAGCCGCTCGACGGCCGCTGCCCGGTCCCAGCCGTCCTGGGTGACGAGGTAGCCGACCAGCAGCTGTGTGCCGCCGCGCGCGGTGCGGACGGCGGCGGCCGCGGCGGACACGCCGGGCAGGGCCTGCAGGGCAGCGTCCACCTCGCCCAGTTCGATGCGGCGGCCGCCGAGCTTGACCTGGTCGTCGGCGCGGCCGAGGAAGACCAGGCCCTCCGGTTCCGCGCGGACGAGGTCGCCGCTGCGGTAGGCGCGCGGCCAGCCGAGGGCGTCGAGCGGGGCGTACTTCTCCCGGTCCTTGGCCGGGTCGAGGTAGCGGGCCAGGCCCACGCCGCCGATGACGAGCTCGCCGCTGCCGCCCATCGGCACGGGCTCGCCGGACTCGTCGACGACGGCCAGTTCCCAGCCGTTCAGCGGGAGGCCGATCCGGACCGGTTCCCCGCCGGTCAGCAGCGAGGCGCAGGCGACGACGGTCGCCTCGGTGGGTCCGTACGTGTTCCAGACCTCACGGCCCTCCGTGACCAGGCGCCGGCCCAGCTCGGGCGGGCAGGCCTCGCCGCCGAAGACCAGCAGCCGGACCTCGTTGAGCGTGTCGGGCTCCCAGAGCCCGGCGAGGGTCGGCACGGTGGAGACGACGGTGATCTCCTGTTCCGCCAGCCAGGGGCCGAGGTCGGCGCCGCTGCGCACCCGGGAGCGGGGTACCGGTACGAGGCAGGCGCCGTGGCGCCAGGCCAGCCACATCTCCTCGCAGGAGGCGTCGAAGGCGACGGACAGCCCGGCCATGACCCGGTCACCGGGTCCGATCGGCTCGTCGGCGAGGAACAGTGCGGCCTCTGCGTCCACGAACGCGGCCGCGCTGCGGTGGGTGACGGCGACGCCCTTGGGCTTGCCGGTGGATCCCGAGGTGAAGATGATCCACGCGTCGTGCTCCGGCCCGGGCCGCCCGGCGGGAGCCGCCCCGTCCCGTACGGGGCCGACGGCCTCACCGGCGTCGATGCGCCGGTCGGCGCCGAGCACGGCCCGGACCCCGGCCTCGGCGAAGACCAGCGCGGCACGCTCGTCGGGGTCCTCGGCGTCCACCGGCACGTAGGCGGCTCCGGCGGCGAGCACCGCGAGGATCGCCGCGTACAGCTCGTTGGTGCCGGACGGCACCCGTACGCCGACCCGGTCGCCGAGGCCGATCCCGGCGGCCGCGAGGGCGCGCCGCCGACCCTCGACCTCGGCGGCCAGCGCCCGGTAGGTGAGCCGGGCGGTGCCGTCGTCCAGGGCGAGCTCGTCGGGATACGCCCGTACGGAGGCGTCGAAGACGTCGACGAGGGTGCGCGGCGGGGCCGCGGGCCCGGCGCGGAACCGGGCGGACTTCGCCGGCTCCGCAGGCCCCGGCTCCGGGGGCGGCGTGCCGTCGTCGATCAGAGTGAGTTCACCGTGCTCGGGTGTGGCTGCCATCGGCCCTCACGTCTCGCACCCGGACACGTCCGGGTTGTCGGTGTATCCCGGTTCGCCCCGGGTTGCTCCGGTACAGCGCCAAACAGCCCGTCAGTTTAGAGCAGCTGCGGGAAGGAAAGGGTGCTTCGCCGCACATCGGGGCCACACAGGCACACCTTGTCGCCACTTGTCGCCACCGCGCGGCTCGCCGGCGTACGACGACGCTCGGGTCATCACCCGGCGTCCGTGCAGACGGCGCCCATCCCGCCGGACCGCACCGACGGTTCGACGAGGCGTACCGCGGACGGCCGGAAATGCCCCTCGACCCGGCGGCCCGGCAGGCGTGCCCGGCCGGGGGGGCCGCCGACGACCGGGGCCGCGAGCGCTTCGACGCGACGCTGCGCCGCGCCCTGGAATCGTAGCCCGGGAGGAGGAGTTCGACCGCCTGGGCGCAGGCGTGCGCCATCGCCGCCGCCCCGCTCCTGAACAGCCCTTCAGGATGCGCCGACAAGGAGCTCTTCCAGGCGTGTTCTCACCGCTCTGCGGTCTGCCGTACGCGACCATACGGACAAAATACCCAAACAGGAAGAAGGATGGACGTGCCCGGCAGCGAGAGCGAGAACCCGGCAATCCCCTCCCCGGCCCCCACGCGCC